>PMCM01000132.1:0-10941 GCA_003154155.1 Ignavibacteriota bacterium
GAACGCCCGATGGCAGTGGACAACCGGACGCTCGGGAAGTTTCATCTGGACGGTATCCCCCCGGCTCCGCGCGGCGTGCCGCAGGTTGAGGTAACATTCGATATCGACGCCAACGGCATCCTGCACGTGTCGGCAAAAGACAAGGCGACCGCAAAGGAACAGTCCATCCGGATCACCTCCTCCAGCGGCTTGAGCAAGGAGGAAGTGGACAAGATGAAACGCGAGGCGCAGGCGCACTCCTCCGATGACAAGAAAAAGAAGGAAGAGATCGACCTGAGGAACCAGGCGGACAACATGACCTTCCAGACCGAAAAGCAATTGAAGGATTTCGGGGAGAAGATCACTGCGGATGTGCGGTCGAAAATCGAAGCCGCCAATCAGAAGTTGAAAGAGGCTATCAAGAACACCAGTGCGGCCGGGATTCAGCCGGCCATGGATGCGCTGAACGCCGCCTGGAACGAGGCGTCAACGCAAATGTACCAGCAGGCAACCAACGCCGAAAAACAACAGGCCGGACCGCAGCAGGGTCCCACCCCGGGCGCCGCGCCAAAAGCCGACGACAAGAAGGTGGAAGACGCTGACTTCGAAGTGATGGACGACAAGAAGTAACGGGCGATCGACCGGCCGCAACGGCATGTTGGGAGCAGCGGATCAACGCAAAGGCGAGGCGACCCCTCGCCTTTCGTCTATACACGAGGGAATATCCATATGAACTTCAATAAATTCACCATAAAGTCCCAGGAAGCGGTTCAAAACGCGCAGGAAATCGCCTCGAGCTACGGCAATCAAACCATGGAGCCCGAACATCTCCTGGCCGCGCTCGTGCAGGATGCCGCAGGCACGGTGCCGCCGATTGTGCAAAAAGCCGGCGCCAACCTGAACTATATCAAGATCAAACTGAACGAGATCATCGACCGCCTCCCGAAAGTCAGCGGCGGCGCTCTCACACAGCAAGGCATGTCGTCCGGTCTCGGACGCGTGTTCGAACGCTCCATGAAGGAGGCGGAAGACCTTAAAGACGATTACATCAGCACGGAACACCTCCTCCTCGGTCTCGTCGAGACCCCCGACACCCCGGCCGGTAAACTCCTGCGCGACCAGGGCGTGACCCGGGATGCAGTCCTCCAGGTCCTGAAAGAAATACGGGGTTCGCAGCGTGTGACCGATCAGACCCCGGAAGAAAAGTACCAGGCCCTCCAACGCTACGGCAGGGATCTGAACGAGCTTGCCCGGAAGGGGAAGATGGACCCGGTGATCGGGCGCGACGAGGAAATCCGCCGCGTGCTCCAGGTTCTCTCCCGTCGCACAAAGAACAATCCTGTCTTGATCGGCGAACCCGGCGTGGGCAAAACGGCGATTGCGGAAGGTATCGCCGCCCGCATCGTGAAGGGGGACGTGCCCGAATCGTTGAAAACCAAACGGATCGTCGCGCTGGATATGGGATCCCTGGTGGCCGGCACGTCGTTCCGCGGCGCGTTCGAGGAACGACTCAAAGCGTTGCTGAAGGAGGTGGAAGACTCGAACGGGGAGATTATTCTGTTTATCGATGAACTGCACACCCTGGTCGGCGCGGGCGCCGCGCAGGGTTCGGTGGATGCGGCGAACATGCTGAAGCCTGCGCTCGCCAAGGGGGAGCTCCGGGCTATCGGCGCCACCACCATCGATGAATACCGGAAGTACATCGAGAAGGATCCCGCACTCGAGCGGCGCTTCCAGCCGGTGCTCATCGACGAGCCCAGCGTGGAAGACACGATCTCCATCCTGCGCGGTCTCCAGGAGCGCTACGAGGTGCACCACGGCGTGCGCATCACCGACGGCGCGCTGGTGGCCGCCGCCCAGCTGAGCCACCGCTATATCGGCGACCGTTTCCTGCCTGACAAGGCCATCGATCTCGTGGACGAAGCCGCCTCAAAACTGCGCATCGAAATCGATTCACTGCCGGAAGAGCTGGATGACGTCGAGCGGCGTATCACGCAGCTCGAAATCGAGCGGGAAGCCGTGCGCCGCGAACAGGACGACGCCTCGCGCGAACGGCTCCAGGCCATCCAGCAGGAAATCGCAGAACAGCAGCAGGTCCGCTCCGGCCTCCGTGCGCACTGGCAGCTGGAGAAGGAACTGATCCTGTCAATCAGAAAGATGAAAAAGGAGGTCGACGTCGCCCGGCAGGAAGCCGAGCAGAAGGAGCGTGATGGCGACCTGGGCCGCGTCGCCGAACTGCGCTATGGCGTGCTGACCGCTCTCGAACGGCGCATCAAGGAGGCCTCCGCAAAACTCCAGGATGTGCAGAAGGATACCAAAATGTTGAAGGAAGAGGTGGATGCGGAGGATATCGCGGAGATCGTTGCGCGGTGGACCGGGATTCCGGTCGCGCGCATGCTCGAAAGCGACCGCCAAAAACTCCTGCACCTGGAAGAACGTCTGCATCAGCGCGTGATCGCCCAGGATGAGGCGGTGACCGCGGTCAGCAACGCCATCCGCCGGTCGCGGGCCGGTCTGCAGGACGATAAGCGTCCCATCGGATCGTTTATCTTCCTCGGCAGCACGGGCGTAGGGAAAACAGAACTGGCACGTGCGCTGGCAGAGTTCCTCTTCAACGATGAAAACGCGATCGTCCGCATCGACATGAGCGAATACATGGAGAAATTTTCCGTGTCACGCCTCATCGGCGCCCCTCCGGGGTACGTGGGGTACGAGGAGGGAGGCCAGCTGACGGAAGCCGTCCGCCGCAAACCGTACTCGGTCGTGCTCCTGGATGAAATTGAAAAAGCCCACCCGGAAGTGTTCAACCTCCTCTTGCAGGTGCTCGACGAAGGGCGCCTGACCGACAGCAAAGGGAAAACGGTGGATTTCAAGAATGCTATCATCATTATGACAAGCAACATCGGGTCCCAGCTGATCAGCGAACGCGTCTCGTCCGAATTTGCGTCCGATGAAAACTGGGAAGAGGTCTTCGCGAAACTCAAAAACAACCTGTTCCAGCTTCTCCGGCAGACAATCCGGCCGGAGTTCCTGAACCGGATCGATGAAATCGTGGTCTTCCGGCCGCTGAACCAGGAAAGCATCCGGGCCATCGTGTCGCTCCAGGTCGAGCGCGTCCGGCAGCTGATGGAAAAGAAAGGGCTCCACCTTGACGTCACAGATGAGGCAAAAGACTGGCTCGCAAAACTCGGCTACGATCCGATGTTCGGCGCCCGACCGTTGAAGCGCGTCATACAAAAGCATATTGTGAATCCGCTCTCGGAACAGATACTGAAGGGGGATCTCAATGACGGTGACACCGTGGTCGTCGGACTCGACGTCCACGGGCTGATCCAGTTCAGTCGCACAACGGCATAGTCGTGCAAAAGCCCAGGTCGTGCGCGGCCTTGAATCCTTGACGGGCGATTCGTACTTTACTGGTCACATGAAATCCTCGGAACGACAGCGGCTTGCACTTGTGCTCCATGGCGGAGCGTGGGATATCCCCGACGAGCTGGTGGAACCGCATAAGAAGGGGCTCGGAGCGGCGCTGAAGGCCGGGTGGGACGTCTTGAAAAAGAAGGGGTCGGCGGTCGACGCCGTTGAAGCGGCCATTCTGATCATGGANNATTACGCTCGCCCGGGCCATCATGGAGAAGAGTGAACACGTCCTGCTCGTGGGCATGGGCGCGAGCCGGTTTGCCCGTGAACACAAAATCGCAACGTGCAGCCAGGACGCCCTGATCACCATGCGGGAGCTGGATCGCTGGCGGGCGCTCCAGGCCGGAGGGGGATTCTCTACCCGGGACGCGTTTCGGAAAAAGAAGGGACCGGCAGGCACCGTAGGCGCCGTTGCGCTGGATTTCAAGGGCAACGTCGCTGCAGGCACCTCCACGGGGGGCACCCCGAACAAGTACCCCGGCCGGGTGGGGGATTCGCCCCTGATCGGCTGCGGGACCTACGCCGACAACAGCGTCGGCGCCGTCTCCACGACCGGGTGGGGCGAGGCCATGATCAAGGTGGTGATGGCCAAAACCGTCATCGATCTCATGGAGAGGAATCACCTCGACACACCGGCCGCGGTTCGTGAAGCGATCAGACTGCTCGAACGCAAGACCGAAGGTTATGGAGGGATCATTGCGCTCGGCAACAATGGCGAGATCGGCATCTCCTACAATACACCCCGCATGGCCCGTGCCTATCTCTCCGCCGCCATGCGCACTCCCTGCATTGAAGTCTGACACCGGCGCCGGCGCGACGAACCGCACCTCCCCCGGACACCCCACACGATGAAAAAGTCATCCCTTCTTGGGCACGCCGCTGAAGTCGTTGCCATTGTGCGCGACGGGTACCGGCCTGCGGATACCGTGATCGCGGATTTCTTCCGTGACCGGCGGTATCTGGGCGCACGCGACCGGCGCGAAATCTCGGCCATGGTCTTCGGCACCGTGCGCCACTACCGGCGGGTCGATGATCTTGCCGCGGCCGCATTCGCCACGGTGCCTGACTCTGGCCCCCGCCAGCGGGCATGCCTGATGATCGCCGCGTATGTCCTGCATCTGGCCGGAGATACGTCAGCCGATACACCGGAGGCCCTCCAGGAGTTTCTTGTCACGGGCCTCGGTCCCGACGCCGCTCCTCAGGTCCTGGAACAGTTGCACGGCTCCACCGGAACTCATGATGCCGCCGCCTTCCCTGCGGAACGGATCGCACGAAAAAGGTCGTTCCCCGATGTTATCATCCGGGAGTGGGTTGAGCGGTGGGGTGAGGCGGACACGGATGCCCTAGCCGCTGCACTGAACGAGCAGGCGCCGCTGAGTCTGCGTGTGAACACGCTGCGCGGCACTGTGGACCAGTGCCGGCGGGTGCTTGCCGATGCCGGCATGTCCCCCGCACCGGGTGCACTTTCGCCGTTCGCCCTCGTCCTTCCCCGCCGCATCGCGCTCGATACGCTTGTGCCGTACCGCGATGGATGGTTTGAAATGCAGGATGAAGGAAGCCAGATGCTGAGTTTGCTTGTCCACCCGGAACCGGGGGCGACGGTCATCGATGCCTGTGCAGGGGGAGGAGGAAAGACCCTGCATCTCGCCGCGCTCATGGAAAACCGGGGTCACTTGGTTGCCGTCGACACCGATGAGCGTAAGCTGCTCAATCTTGTCAAGCGCGCCGAGCGTGCGGGCGCCCGGGTGCATGCGGTGCTGTCGCCGCGGCGCGATGAAGCCGTACTCCGGCGGTACCGGGGGAAAGCCCATGCCGTTCTCGTTGATGCCCCCTGCTCCGCAATCGGCACCGCACGCCGGAATCCATGGTTGAAGATGAGCTACGTGCAGGAACGGTCCGTCCAGCTCGCCGCAACCCAGGGCGTCCTGCTGGACGCGGCGGCGGAATGGGTGGCCCCCGGCGGACGCCTGGTCTATTCCACCTGCACCTTGCTTCAGAGAGAAAATGACGATGTGGTCACCCGCTTTCTGGAACGCCATGCGGCGTTTTCACTGCAGCCGGCATATGAGGTCCTGGCACGCTGGGGTGTTGCCGTAGGCCGCGCCAGCCCGTATCTCGAGCTGTTTCCGCACAGGCACGGCACCGACGGATTCTTTGCGGCCGTCATGGTACGGGAGGAAGCACCCGCCTCCGCCCGCTAAGGAGATCATTGCAGTTCAATCCAAGTTTTCCTAATTTTTTCTGATATATACGTGTCATTGTCCAATGGTGTCATCCGGAGTGAGGTGGTTATGAAGCACGCGGTGCTTGGTTTGGCGGTCGCGGTCCTGGTCTGTGCGGGATGCAGCAAAAAGTCCGCCACAGAACAGATGCAAAGCGCTATGGAATCCCATCAGCGCGCACAATATGCGGCGGACAGCCTTGGGATCAAGGCGAATCTCCCGGAATTGTTCTCGCCCGTGATCGCCGACTACGAAAAAGTGGTGGCAGATCACCCCTCGTCCCCGGAGGCGGAGCAGGCGCTCTTCAAGATCGCGGAACTGCACGCCGGCGTGCTCAAGGAGCCGGCAAGGGCAGTGGACGATTTCCGGCGCTACGCAACGGCGTTTCCCTCCGGCCCCAAAGCGCAGACGGCCATGTTCATGATCGGCTACATCTACAATAACGAACTGAACATGATCGACAGCGCCGGCGCCGCGTACCGGCGGTTTCTCGAACGCTTCCCCGAGAGCGAGCTCGCCACCTCCGCACAATATGAGCTGAACACCCTCGGCAAGAAACCGGAAGAGCTCATCCCGCGCGAAGAGGAGCCGGCACCCCCGCCGGTCGCCAGGAAGGCCGACGGGAAGAATTCGTGACCGTTCACACGGGATGGTGATGCCAGAGGACTATCGCAAATATCTGCTGCCGCAGGTTGTTTCCACCCTGGCCAACATGGAACTCCGCGCCCGGCTCGTGGTGGAAGGGTTCATCGCGGGACTCCATCGCAGTCCATACCACGGGTTCAGCGTGGAATTCGCCGAACACCGCCCCTATATGCCCGGCGACGAAATCCGGCATGTGGATTGGAAAGTGTACGGCCGGACGGACCGCTTCTACATCAAACAGTACGAGGAAGAGACCAATCTCAAGGCGTATCTGATCCTGGATACCAGCAAGTCGATGTCGTACGCCTCCCCGGGACAGATGTCCAAGCTGGAATATGCTTCGTATCTCGCCGCATCGCTTGCGTACATGATGGTGAAGCAGCAGGATGCGGTGGGATTGGCCACGTTTGATGAATCGGTCAGGACCTTTCTGCCTCCGCATGCCACCCGGCCGTATCTGAAACAGCTGTTGCTCACACTCCAGCAGCTGACCGGGGGCAACGGCACAGCGGCGGCACGGTCGCTGCATAGCGTGGCGGAACGCGTGCGCCGCCGGGGACTGGTGATCATCCTCAGCGACCTCCTCGACAATCCCGACGAGATCATCGCCGCGTTCAAACACTTCCGCCACAGGAAGAATGAAGTGATCGTGATGCACATCCTCGATCCCCTCGAAAGAAGTTTCGCCTTCGACCAGGATGCGACATTCCGCGATCTGGAAACCGCGGAGATGCTTGCAACGCAACCCTGGCACATCCGGACAGGTTACCGGGAGGCCATGGGGGAGTTCATCGAGCGCTACAAGCGTGAATGCCGCGAACACCACATCGACTACGTGCTGCTCGATACGCAGACCCCGTTTGACGTCGCCCTCATCGAATACCTCAGTAAACGCGAACGCGTGCATTAGCGCGCTGCCTTACCGTGTTGAAATTCGCCCGCCTTTGTGGTAGATTGAATTTTGCATTGAGCCCGGAATTTCATACCCCATGCCACGCGACGAAGAGAACGGTCTGCAGAATATCGTGATTCGCGGCGCCCGCGAACACAACCTGAAGGGGGTCGACGTGGATATCCCGCGCGACCGTCTGGTGGTGATCACCGGCCTCTCGGGATCCGGGAAATCCAGCCTTGCCTTCGATACCATCTACGCCGAAGGACAGCGCCGCTTTGTGGAAAGCCTCTCCGCATACGCGCGCCAGTTCCTGGATGTAATGGAACGGCCGGATGTGGAGTATATCGAGGGACTCAGTCCCGCTATTTCCATCGAACAAAAGACCGTCAGCCACAACCCGCGCTCAACGGTCGGCACAGTGACGGAAATCTACGACTATCTCCGGCTCCTCTTCGCCCGGGCCGGCATTCAGCATTGCTGGAAGTGCGGCGGCCCCGTCCAGAAGCAAAGCACCGACCAGATCATCGACAGCATCATGAAACTGCCGGACGGTTCGCGCGTGCAGATCCTCGCTCCCGTGGTGCGCGGACGGAAAGGGCACTACCGGGAGCTCTTTGAAGAAATCGGCCGGGACGGCTTCATCCGCGTGCGCATCGACGGCGAGGTGGTGGAACTCCGCAAAGGGCTCCAGGCGGACCGCTACAAAGTGCACAATATCGAAATCGTGGTGGACCGCCTCGTGGTCCGGGCCGAGGCCAGGAGCCGGATCGCCGATTCCGTCGAAGTCGCCCTCCGCTTCGGGAACGGCGTGATGATCATGAGCCCGGAACCGGGCCTGCAGGAACCGGCAGCAAGCAGCCCGGGAAAAAAGAAGCGGAAAGCGGCGGGGAACGATGCCCCGGCCGTCGAGACAATGTTCAGCCGCCACCTCGCATGCCCGGTATGTGACATCAGCTACGAAGAACCCGCACCCAACGCCTTCTCGTTCAATTCTCCATACGGCGCCTGCCCGACCTGCAACGGACTCGGCGAAGTGAAAGAACTGGATGTCGAACTGATCCTCCCGGACGACGCACTCTCCATTAATCAGGAGGGACTCGCTCCGTTGGGCAAACCGCGACAGACGTGGCTGTTCAACCAGATCAAAGCGGTGGGAAAGAAATACACATTCGATTTCGACACGCCAATCCGCAAACTGTCGAAAAAAGCCCGCGAAGTGATCCTGTACGGCGGGGGGGACGAACGGTTCCCGGTGGAGTACACCTACGCCAGCGGCAGGACGGTCTCCTATACGCACCGCTTCACGGGCGTGCTTGACACCCTCAAACACTACTACGCCGAGACCTCCTCCAACACCATCCGGGAGTGGGTGGAGGCCTATATGAACACCACCGCGTGCCCCGAATGCAAAGGGGGACGGCTGAAACGCGAAAATCTGGCAATCAAGCTTCTGGACGACGCAACCGGAAAACAATACTCCATCCGGGATGTCGTCCGGATGCCGATCAGCGAGACGCTCACACTCTTCCGGGCGCTCCGGTTCGCGGAGCGCCAGGCGGTGATTGCGGCACCCATCACGAAGGAAATCACCGAGCGCCTCCACTTCCTGGTGAATGTGGGCCTCGAATACCTCACGCTCGACCGGTCCGCCCGGACCCTTTCCGGGGGCGAAGGTCAGCGGATCCGCCTGGCCACCCAGATCGGGTCCCAACTCGTCGGCGTGCTGTATATTCTGGACGAGCCGAGCATCGGGCTCCACCAGCGTGACAACCGCAAGCTGATCGAATCGCTGAAATTCCTCCGCGACCTGGGTAATACGCTGATCGTGGTGGAACATGACAGGGAAATGATCGAAAGCGCCGACTACGTGATTGATCTGGGGCCGGGCGCGGGAGAACATGGCGGCGCGCTGGTGACCGCCGGACCGCCGTCGGCGCTTGCGCTTCGGAACGACGCGCTGGGGGTCCGCGACGGCGGTTTCGAGCCGATCTCCTATACGGCGCACTACCTGCAGGGCAAAAAGAGCATCGCCATACCGGAAACCCGGCGAAAGGGAAACGGGAAGGAGTTGGTGCTTGAAGGTGCGGCGGGCAACAACCTCCGTCAGGTGACGCTGCGCCTTCCGCTCGGGACATTTGTTGCGATCACCGGTGTCAGCGGGTCAGGCAAGTCGTCGCTCATCAGCGAAACGCTGTATTGCATCCTTGCGCGCAAGTACTACAAGGCCAAGGCGGTGCCGCTCCCCTACAAGAGCATCCGCGGGATCGAGCATATCGACAAAGTGATCGACATCGATCAATCACCCATCGGCCGCACACCCCGTTCCAATCCGGCCACATACACCGGCCTCTTCGGTCCGGTCCGGGACCTGTTCACACAGCTTCCCGAAGCGAAAATCCGCGGGTATAAACCCGGCCGGTTCAGCTTCAACGTGGCCGGCGGCCGGTGCGATCGCTGCGAGGGGGATGGGGTGCGGAAAATTGAAATGAACTTCCTGCCCGATGTGTACGTGCAATGCGACGTGTGCAAGGGGCGCCGGTACAACCGGGAAACGCTGCAGGTGCTCTTCAAGGGAAAATCCATCGCCGATGTGCTCGAGATGACCGTCGCCGAAGCGGTGCCGTTCTTCCAGGATATTCCGGCCATCCAGCGGAAATTGCAGACGCTCAACGACGTCGGGCTCGGATACATCCGTATCGGACAACAGGCCACAACCCTCAGCGGCGGCGAAGCGCAACGGATCAAACTTTCGACGGAACTCTCCAAGGTGGGAACGGGCAACACATTGTACATCCTGGATGAGCCGACCACCGGCCTGCATTTCGAGGACGTACGGATGCTCCTGAACGTGCTGAACCGTCTGGTGGAAAAGGGGAATACGGTGATTGTGATCGAACATAATCTCGACGTGATCAAAACGGCCGATTGGGTCATCGATATGGGACCCGGCGGTGGGGGGGCGGGAGGACGCATCGTGGCGGAGGGAACGCCCGAAGAAATCTGCCGCGCTGCGGATTCGGCAACGGGGGAATTCCTCCGCCATGAACTCCGTCGCGGATGATCGCCGCATCTTGTGTCTGGAATGAACTTTTGCTATTCTTACAGGACACACTTTTCGGAAGGAGCCGATGATCCGTATCCCCGCATTCCTGCTTGCGCTCGCGGTGCTCTCCTGCGGTTCCTCCCGGGATCTCAGCCCGTCGGAACGCGCCAAACTCTCCCCCGGACTCCTCGCACTGCTCACCGAAGAACAGGCTCCCGACGAACTGTATGACGTCACACTGCGGCCCGACGGTGTGAGAGAATACGGCGTCATCATCCGCTCCGCTGTACCCGAAGAACTGCGCGCACAGGGAATCAGGATACAAAGCACATTCGGGGATGTCCTCACTGCCCGCGTGACACGTGAGGAATTGCGCTCGCTGCTCGCGCTCCCATCCGTCCGATCTGTCGAACAAGGATCGACGAACCAACTCCACCATTGATACCACTCCACTTCGCGAAAGGCTGAAACATGATCGGACTGCGACGGTTCTCGGCGGGAATGCTCCTTTTTTCCTGTTGCGTGACAGTCAGCCTGGCAGGTGCTCCGGGCGGTTCTGATGCCGCCAAGCTCCATCCCTTCTTTCAGCGGCTGCTGAAGGAGCAGACGGCCCAGGCGGGAGCCCCGCTCCGCGTGACGACATACGATGTGATCATCTCCACGTCAAATCCCGATGCCGTCCGAGCCGCCGGCTACCATGTCAATTCGGAATTTTCCGGTTTTGTCACTGCGAGAAT
>PMCM01000132.1:11002-13389 GCA_003154155.1 Ignavibacteriota bacterium
ATCGACTGGAAACACCTGGATTTCCGCGATCCCGCCGATACGACCAAGAGCCGTATTCTCTTTATCTGGGATCAGACCCTCACTCCCGGGGCCGGCGAGACCTCCCCCGCAGGCCTCTCCTACGGCGTGGAATATACAAAGGCGCAGATTGAAAATGAGATCGACGGCAGCCCAGCAGGTTTCGTGCGTGAAAAAGACATCAACGGCCATGGGACCCATACGGCAGGAACCGCTGCCGGCAACGGCCGCTCATCCAGCGGCCAGTTCGCAGGGATGGCACCCCTTGCGGATATCATTGTGGTGAAAGGCGGCGATCAGTACTTTTACGACGCGCGCATGATCGACGGCCTGACCTATGCGGCCTCGAAGGCGGCCGCGCTCGGCAAGCCCGTGGCCGTCAATTACAGCATTGGCGGGCAGACCGGTCCGCATGACGGCACAATGGCCTATGAAGTCGCCATGGCGAGCTTCACGTCTACCCCGGGCCGCGCTGTGGTGATCTCCGCGGGGAATGACGGCGACAAGCCGATTCATCTCGGGGCAACCATCGCTGCCGGCGCCGGCCTCACGGTCAACTTCGTCGTCCCGAGCTATACTCCTGCGGCCGGCACAGATGCCAATCAGTTTCTCTTCGACGGCTGGTTCGACGGTGCCCCTAATATCCAGGCTACCGTCACGTCCCCCAACAGCATCACCTACACAAGGAACGCAGGCGAAACCGGTGATGCGCCCTCCAACGCGGACGGGACCATCACTCTCTGGAACCTTACCAGCAGCCTGAACGGCTGCCGCAACGTCCAGTGCAAGGTGCACGACAACGGTTCGACAGCGCCGCGCACGGGGACATGGACCCTGACCCTCACGAACCTCACCGGATCGTCGGTGACGTTTGACGGGTGGCTGACCGCCTGGACCGTCGGCTCCGCAACCGTGACCCTCGTAGGCGGCGGCTACGACAAGACGGTGAGCCAACCGGGCACATCCACCGGCGTCATCACAACCGCATCCTATGTGACAAAATGGGGCTGGCCATCCTACGTCGGCGGAAACTACGTCTACACCGGGACAGACCGCACCAGCAACATCTCGTCGTTCAGCAGCATGGGGCCGACGCGTGACGGCAGGATAAAACCGGACATTGCCGCCCCCGGCCAGGGCATTGGTTCCTGCCTCTCCACAATGTGCGATACAACCGGCCAGTGGTCATGGATCATGCCCGGACAAAAATACTGGTTGATGCAGGGGACAAGCATGGCAGCTCCTCACGTCACGGGCGCGTGTGCACTTTTGCTCGGCATCAATCCCTCGTACACACTTGCCGCTATGCGGACGCTGCTCCAGAATACGGCAAATACAGATGCATACACCGGATCCGTCCCCAATACCACGTGGGGATCCGGCAAGCTGGACGTCGCAGAAGCGGCTGCGAGGTACTTTTCACCATCGGCCGTGATCACACGCAAAGCGTTCAGCTACGATCAGGTGTCGACAAATGTGATCCAGACCCTCACCGGTTCCCAGAAATTTGCCGTGCGGTTTTCTCCCGACGTGGCCGGACGCCTCAGCGCCCTGCAGCTGAACCTGACTACGCTCAATAATCGCCCGATTGAAGGAGCCGGTCCGCTGAAATGCGAGATCTATTCGGATAATGCCGGACGGCCGGGCACGCTTATCGGATCCACGGTAACCCAGCCCCTTCAGCGGTTGGGCGCGGGATACTACAACTATGTGCCGATGCTGGATGCCCATGTAACGGTGAACGCAGGAACGCAGTATCATGCCGTGCTGTCCGTGACAAATGCCACCGATACGGTGAAATTCCGGAGCGATACGGCCACCGTGGGCGTGCGTGGCTCGCTGTACAACGGCAGCAGCTGGAGCGCTGTGGGGTATAATCTGCGCACCCGCGCCGTGGTGATTTCCGGATCGGGCGTGTCGAGCGTGGCAACGGCCGCAGGTACCCCCCAGAAGTACGAACTCCTGCAGAACTATCCGAACCCCTTCAACCCGTCCACCACAATCACCTTCAGCATTCCCGAACGGAGCCGTGTGACATTGAAGATCTATGATTTGCTCGGGCAGGAGGTGGAAACCCTTTTGAACGACGACTTCACGGCGGGCAAGTATTCAACGCGATGGGATGCCGCCGGTCTCGCCACAGGGACCTATTTCTACCGGCTGGAAGCGGGAAAGTTTACGGAAACAAAGAAAGTCTTGTTGTTGAAATAACCAACCTGCGACAAGTGGATCGGGGTCCGGCCGTTTCAATGTAATCTAACGGTCCAGCATTATCGATGTGATCTCGCTTGGATCATTCACGCAACGCGTCAGGTAACAGGAGCAATGCCTCTGTTGCCTGGCGCGTTTTCGCTTTCCGCGATTGACAA
>PMCM01000283.1 GCA_003154155.1 Ignavibacteriota bacterium
GTCATGGATTCCAGGCGGCGGTTCCGTTCGTCGTACACTTTGCGCGCAACGGCCAGCCGATTCTTCACCTCATCCCCATCGGTGATCAGGGTCACCTGCACTTTGTCTACGATAGCCGGATACTCGGACAGAAATTTGGCGTGGATGATCTCGCCGTAGTGTTTCAGACGGAGGCCTCTGGCAAAACCCTGCTTGGACACCCGCGTCCAGACAATGTCGCGCTGGCCNNTGGCCCATGTGCCAGATGCCTTCGGCGCCGTTCAGCAGGTGGTGAATTTGCCGTTCCAGAATGGGCTCGAAATCCGTTTGCATCTTGCGACCGGCCACCTCCACCCATACTGCCAACGGCAGGACGTCCCCTTCGCGTATCCCATCGATATCCGGGCCGATGATGGTAATCTCACCGTCATTGATCTCGTCCAGCTCTTTCGACGTGACAAACTCGAATGCCTGTGTTTTGTTGCCGCCAAATTCCGCGTGAGAATCGGTCCGGCGAATCCTTTCTCCTTCGAACGCCGGTCCATAGGCAACCGGGATCGGGACTTTGGTGATCTTGATCTTGCACCCCCGCACCTCCAGCGCTCTGTCCACCAGGATGTCATACGGCACGTTGGCAACCACGTGTTCATACGTGCATACGCCGGTAGGCAGGATTTCCGGGATATCCGTGTCGGCGATCACCGGGAATCCATAATTGATCGCTCCGGCGGCCGCGGCGTATTTTGCCGGAGAGACCTCTCCCAGCGCAAGCACGAAGGCAAAGATGCGATTCTTGTTGTATTTCAAATTGCGGGTAAAATCCCCCGGCTTGACGCCGCCAAAAGAAAGGGCGGCCCGGTTGGCAAAACCCAGAGCATACACCAGCGCAGACACATCTTTGCCGAACGGCACCAACCGGGTCTCCCAACCTAATTGCACGCCTTCTTCGGCAAGTTGTTCGGCGAACTGCTTGCCGTTCAGACCACCGGCCATGAAAACGTAGAGGTTCTTTTCCTGCAGTTCCCGGGCAATCTTGACGGCGATCTCGTTGGTCGGGGCGGCGCCGGTGATCGCGGCAAAACCGGGCGCAGTGCCGTCGACAAATTCAATTCCCCGTTCGCGCATGATCAGATCACTTGCTGCGCCGAGCCAAATCCCGTCTACGGGGTTGGGGCCGGCAACATATTTACAGGCTTCAATGATCTCACAGGCAAACAGTGCGGCCACGCCCGCATCGAGTGTATTGCCGAGATACGGCAACCAGACTTTTTCCGACGGCCGCTCCGGCAGGTACTGTTTGGCGATCTTGAGGATTCCGCTCAGATCCCGGAGCGTCTCCACCTTCTCGCCGGTGAAAGAATAGATGATCGGTAGGTAATAGGCAGTGTCAGGAAATGCGACCGGACAGCTCTCCCCCTTCGCCCGGATTGCTTCATCTAATGTCAATTCCGCTTTTGCGACCCACTCGACAGCGCCGTCAATTGCACTGCTGCAGATGATCTTAGACATCCAATGCTCTCCTGTCTTTCATGTCATACAGCTTGCGCTCGGTCTTTTTGTTGATGCCGAGCTTCTCCCTGGACCGGTCGAGCAGTTCCATGATCTTCAGGAAAGCCTCGTCCGGATCGGGACACACATGAAACGAGCCGCCAAAGAGTTCCGTGGTCTCCAGGTTGAGGAACCGGGTCACATTGTCGGAACCGGCAATGTGAAACGGATGTCCCAAAATGACGTCCACTCCGGATGCGACAAAATAGCAGCCGATGGCAATGGCCTTTTCGCTCATCCATTCGGGGGCAACGCCCACCGCCGGTATCTGGGACAAATCATCCCCCAGACCTCCTTCCCGCACCACCTCGGTGGCTGCTTCGAGAATCCGCGCATTGTCGACGCAACTTCCCATGTGCAGGACAGGCGGGATGCCGACCGCTTCGCACACTTCGCGCAAGCCCGGTCCGGCGTGTTCCAGCGCCGTCTCAGGCAGCAACATGCCCTCCTTGGCGGATGCGATCGCGGCGCAACCGGTCTTCAATACCAGCACATTGTGCTGTATCAACTTCTTGGTCAGTGTATTGACGTAGTACTCCAGCTGTTCTTTGGGATTGCTGCAGCCCACGATGCCAACCAGTCCCTTGATGCGTCCCTGAATGATGGCATCGTTCAGCGGCCGGAATGAGGCCCTGAATCTGCCGCCCAGCATATACTTAATGGCATCGACGCTGAACCCGGCCACGAGGGGCCTTGATGCAGACGGGATGGCCACCTTGTGCGGATCGCGGTTCTTGAAATTGTCGATTGCACGCCGTACGATGGTGTTGGCAGAATGGAGCGCATCATCTTCATCG
Source organism: Ignavibacteriota bacterium (assembly GCA_003154155.1). Lineage (GTDB taxonomy): Bacteria > Bacteroidota > Ignavibacteria > UBA10030 > UBA6906 > Fen-1255. Next base: position 2,325 of record PMCM01000283.1, read on the forward strand.
AACACATGCTGCACAGAGCCGACGGTCTGCGCCATTTCCGACGTAGAGATGATCAACGTGTGATAGGCACGTGCAACATCGGGCAGACTCGGCATGCAACATTGCACGTCGGTAATCATCATTTCGACGGCGCCGGTGATGATGGCCAGCTCCTGCTGCAGGAAATTTCCGGCAACCGGGATCCCATGGCGCATCAGGATTTCGTTCGCAGTACAACAAATGCCGGCGAGTGTAATTCCTTCAGCCCCGGCGTCCTTTGCATACCTGATCGTTTCGGGGTCTTGCACTGCAACGGCAAGCATCTCGGAAAGCTCCGGCTCGTGTCCGTGGACCAGTATGTTGACCGTGTGTTCCTGCAGGATGCCGAGGTTGGACGTGCTGCGGACCGGTGAGGCTGTGCCGAAGAGAATATCTGATACAATTGCCGCCATGCGGGAACCGCCCCAGCCGTCAGCCAGGGCCGTCCGGAACGCGTGCAGCAGGATGTTCCGGTAGTCATGGTCTACACCCATGGTGCTCCGGTGCATCGATTCGACCACCGTGCGGTCGATCCCGACGGGCTGCACATTCCGGCGTTTCCAGATATTCTGCTGTTTCTCCGGAGCCAGCGAGAGGGTTTTGAGAATCTCCTCCTGGGAAGTCATTTCGGCGATGAACAGGTTGGCCAGATCCAGCGCCACTTCGTTGGCGGTGCGATCCCGCTCTGTGAGCTTGTACAGCCTGGCCGCATAGCGCAATGCCATTTCATCTTTTATCTGATACCCGTTCCCGTTTCCCTCGGCGACCTTTTTCAGGCGTAAAATCAAATGCCGGCCATGATCGGAATGTGCGGAAGTCCCTCCGGTCACTTCGCGCAGGAAGTTGCGCGCCACAATCGTGTCGGCATCGGCCCCGCAAACGCCTTTCGGTGATTTTGCCGAGATCTTGCACGGGCCCATGTGACAAATGCGGCAGCACAGGCCATCCCTGCCGAACCGGCATTGATTTCTTTGCGTCTCCATCCGGGAGAAACATGTGTCGACGCAGTCGTGTTCCGCCTTCAGCAACATCTCGGCAGATGCCGAGTCCCAGACGGCGGTTTTGTGGTCTACAGATTTCATTGGGTCTAACTGCCTCTCGTCAATGGGGATCAGGAACTGTGCCGGGGTGAAGTGCTCCGGCAGTAGGTGAGAACCACATCATCTAATCGCTGAACGACTGCGTTGTCATCAGGCAACTCCATGACACGGAACCCCTGTTCCGAACACCTCGCAATGTCGTCGTCATCCGGCAGCAGAACGATCTGGCCGGCCCCGGTTGCCGATCGAATGGCATCGAGGCGTTCCGCTGCAATCTCCCGCCGTACGCGGTTGATGATGACGGCGAGCTTGTCATAGCGGATATTCATTTCAGCTGCAAGGGCATGAATGCGACGGATGGTCTCCAGTCCCTGATGGGAGGGGTCCGCAACGATGATCAACAGATCGACGTGCTGAACGATACGGCGAGAGAGGTTTTCCAGGCCTGCTTCATTGTCCAGCACCACATACGGATACTGGGCGGCGATCTGGGTGACGACCGATTTGAGCACGTTGTTGGCATAGCAATAACAGCCCGGTCCCTCGGGGCGTCCCATGGCGATGAGATCAAAATCCTTTGCCTCCACCAGACTTTCGGCGATCTTCATTTCCAGGAGCTGCTGTTTGGCGACGCCTGTGGCGAGCCCTTTGCCTGCCGCTTCGCGAGCTTCTTCTCGCACGCCGCCTACCGTCTTCGCGACCGTAACGCCCAGAGCCAGATTGAGGCACATGTTGGGGTCTGCATCCACGGCAAGCACCGGGCGGCAGTTGTGCCGGATCAAGCGATGGATCAGGAGGGCGGCGATGGTCGTCTTGCCCACTCCGCCCTTGCCGGTCACGGCGATGAGAACACTACCCGCATTTCTGTCCGTCATGCGGTCACTTTCTGCAAGATATCGACAAATATCCTTGTGAGATCGTCATCAAGGCCGGTGAGAACGGATTCGCCGCGGCGGTCGGCTGCACCGAAGAGCGCTGAAAATGGAATAGCACCCAAGAGCTCATGCGATGGGAAGGCACCACGAATGAATCGTTCATCATCGGCATTGGTCACCTTGTTGGCCACCAGCTTGACGCGGGTCAAACCGATGTCAGCGGACATGCTGATGATCCGATGTGCGCACTCGATCGCTCGCAGTCCCGGCTCGACCACGATGATCATGGCGTCCACGCCGCGGACTGTTGCGCGGCCCAAATGCTCCACGCCGGCCTCCATATCCACAATGAGGGCGTCATCCTTTTGCAGGATCAGATCGGATACCAGCGCCCGGATGAACACGCTTTCCGGGCACGCACAACCGGTCCCGCCCTTCTCTATCGCGCCGAGCACCAGCAGCGCAATATTATCGAACATGAAGGCGCATCGCTCGGCGACGTCCGCCACATGCGGGTTCAGCTTGAACATCTGGCCATAGCCCTTGACTTTCGCGCCCGTGCGCTCTTCGATCAGAGCGATCTGTTGCGATATCGGGATGATGCCTTGTTGTAGGCCGGCCGGTATGCCCAGGGCCGAGGCGAGATTCGCATCGGGATCGGCATCGACAGCCAGAACCCTCCTTCCATTGCGGGCCAGCAGCAGCGCCAGCGCCGCTGCCAGGGTCGACTTTCCCACACCGCCTTTTCCGGATATTGCCAACTTCATGAATTCATGCCTGGGGGGCCTCGTTGTAGACACACTGAGGGGCTTTAGAAATGATATTTCTCCTGCATCGCAGTGGAGAGCTGGGCGGTCAATGCAAAGACTCTCTCGGCATCCTCGGGGTCCAAGGAGCCGGTGCCGCACGACGGCGTAATGATCGCCTGCTCCGTGATCAGGTGCTTGTCGATTCCCTGTGCAGCCAGATGATCCATCACGTTTTCAAAATGGGTCATGAGAGTGGTGACGGATTGCTCACGGATGGCTGTGGAGGTCGGCACCACGCCCCAGGCCAGGCATCCGCCGCGGGCAAAAAGGGCCTTGACGCCGGCAGGATACATGGCGATGGTTTCACCGTACGTAAACGCATCACAATTCACAATGTCGACTCCGGCATCGATAAGTATGCTCCATTCCGTGTTGCCGCAGCAGTGAATGCCNNCAGCGGCACTTCATTGCCAGCGCCTTGATGATCATGTCGCGGAATTCTTCATTGTAGTAGATGGCCCGTTTGTTTTCGTCCACGATGGTCAGGCTGAAACTGCACGGTCCGGTGGTCTGCACCTTGACAAAAGGAAGTGTTCGCCCAAGACTCTGGAGTTTCTTCTCCATGGCATAGATGCCCCTGGAGAAGGCGGGTGTGATGGCCATCGATGAGCAGTCCCCCGTGCCGGAGTCCGGATCCATCGCGGACATGTAGGACTCATAAAAAAGGGCGAACGGCTCGGAATAATCCGTCGAAGTGTCAAAATACATGCGCCCTTTTGCTTCGTCGATCACAACGCACGGCATGCCTTCCGAGTATTGGATTTCCATCTGCTCGTGCAAACCGGCCCTGGGCAGCTGCGGCCAGATCGGCGCTTTGAGCCGGGTCAGGGAGACGTCGACGGCATGCTCCACATCGGCAAACGGCATGCTGCCGATTCCTGTGGCAAGGAATTTCGGTGTCATGGACATGGTCATATTCCTTATTTCGCGTTCATGCGAGGGTTCACCACCTTTGCCCGCGTGGGCGGCGTCTTCAGCGAATCCACCGCCTGCCGGATGGCTTTGATGTGTGCCGGCGTGGTGCCGCAACATCCGCCAATGATGTTTGCGCCCGCATTGACGATCTCAGGAACCAGAGACGCCATCATTTCCGGCGTTTCGGGAAAACAATCCACGCCGTTGACGTTCTTCGGCAATCCCGCGTTGGCGTGAACCAGCAAGGGAATGTTCTTCTCAACGGTCCGGATAGCGCGGACAATTTCAATCATGCGTTCAAAGCCATTGCCGCAATTGGCGCCGATCATCTGAGCGCCGGCCTCGATGGCGGCCCGTGTGGCCGCCTCGGGAGAGACGCCCATCATGGTCTTGTAGCTGCCGTCTTTGACCCGCTCAAACGTGAATGTACAGATCACTTCACACTCGGTGTTTTCCCGGGCGGCACGTATCGCCAGGGACGCCTCTTCAGCATCGCTCATCGTTTCAATGCAAATGCCATCCGCGCCGCCTTCTGCCAGCGCTTCAGCTTGTTCCGTGAAAACATCGTACATCTCTTCAGGCGTCACCTCGCCCGTGACCAGCATCTTCCCCGTTGGGCCCATTGAGGCGATGACCCATCTGTCGTCGCCGGCGGCCCGGCGGGAGATCGCAACAGCCGCCCGGTTGATCTCTGCGGTTCGCTTGGCCAGTCCATAGTGATCAAGCTTGTAGCTTGTTCCGCCGAAACTGTTTGTTTCCACCATGTCGCAGCCGGCATCGATATAGCTCTTGGCGATGTCATAGACGTCATCGGGCCGGTCCACACACCACAGCTCCGGACATTCGCCGGGACGGAGTCCCTTCTTTTGGAGAAATGTACCCCAGGCGCCATCAGAGACCAGTATCCGGGACTGCACAGCGTCAACAATTGTCGTTCTCATTCTTGTGCTCCGAGGTGAAGTGAGTCGTGTGCCAATCAGACATCCAGTGTGACCGATTTCGGCTTCGGAATGCAGCGCTGCAATGCATCAGCGGATCGTGTTTAATTCTTCTGTTCTCTCCCACCGTTACACGCGACGATCTGATCATCCAGCAGGTAGATTGAGGTGATCGCGGGCGAAGTATTCCGGACCAGTCCCCTAGCAGCGCAACAGATCGCGGAGAAGTCGACAGGAATTGAGCTCGCCGATCAGCAAGCAGATCCCCCTTCACGCACCGCTACCGCAGCGGCACGACGTGACGATCGGCCGATCAGCCGGCCAAGGACGCTCCCTGGGAATGGATCAAGCTTTGATTCGTGCAGAAAAAGAACGGAACGAATGACCATCCAACAGCGTTGCCGGCTCCCCCTGGAAACGCACCTGTAACCAAGATAGCGAATTCAAATTGAAATCGGTACTCCCGGAGCGTGGAAAGATGGGGGCGGAGGGCTTGCGCGGCAGATTTCGCCACGTTGGCTTGATTTCCGGAAGGAGGGGCGCTATATTTGTGCACCTCCTACCCGTGTATTTCTGTTCTGCATATTCCGCAATTGCAGGTTTCTCACACTACCGTGAACCGTTGTCTCGCCGGTGTGAAGCGAAGAAACGGTACAAGGAGACGGACTATGACCCTCTACGACACGACAATGCCAGACGACAAACCCGCCGATGGGCAGCCCGCACCAGCCGGACTGAAGCCATGGGGAGAGACAAAGGTCGTTGGCACAAGGGCTCCACGGATTGACGCGTACGAGCGAGTGAGCGGCGCCGCCATCTACACGCAGGATATCTCCCTTCCGGGTATGCTCCATGCGGCTATCCTCCGGTGTCCGCACCCGCACGCGAATGTCCGGCGGATGGACCTGAGTAAAGCAAAGAACATGCCCGGCGTGCGGGCGATACTGACGCACGAGAGTCCGTCCGCCGATCTCCCCTGGTTCTTCGGCGACAAGGGCCCGATGAGCAAGCTGTTCGATCCTCACTGCCGGTACGAAGGGGATGAGGTTGCCGCTGTCGCCGCGGATTCCCCGCATCGCGCCTGGGATGCACTCAAGGCGATAACCGTTGAGTACGAAGAACTTCCCTTCGTCTCCGAGATTGAAGAAGCGATGAAAGAAGGCGCTCCTCCCGTGCATGAAGGCGGCAACCGTGGCAGGGTGCGCACCAGCGAACGAGGGGACATCGCCAAGGGATTTGCCGAAGCCGACGTGGTGCTTGAGGAAACCTACCGGACTTCATGTGAATTGCACACTCCCATGGAAACACACGCGTCGGTCGCACAGTGGGACGGCAGCCGCCTGACAGTCTGGGACAGCACACAGGGAGTGTTTGACGTCCAGAAGACGCTCGCACAGTATTTCGGGCTTCCGTCAAGCTCTGTCCGGGTGATTGGCCACTATATGGGGGGAGGTTTTGGGAGTAAACTTGAACTGGGAAAGTATACGGTCATCACGGCGCTTCTTGCGAGGGACACAGCCCTGCCCGTGAAAATTTGCCTTTCCCGTGAGGAGACATTCCTTTGTGTGGGCAACAGGCCCGCGAATATCATGCAGCTCAAGGCGGGGGTGAAGAACGATGGCACGATCTCGGCCCTGCACCTGGTGAATGTCGGCTCGGGGGGAGCCTACCCTGCCGGTTCCGGAGTGGGATATCTGGTGCAGGATCTCTATCTCTGCCGCAACGTGAAGGTGGAAGAAACGAACGTGTTCATCAATGCCGGCACAGCCCGGGCCATGCGTGCTCCCGGCTTTCCGCAATGTGCCTGGGCACTCGAGCAGATGATGGATGCACTTGCGTCGAAGATCGGCATGGACCCCGTAGAGTTCCGGCTGAAGAACGTTCCTGCATACAGCCAGACACGGAACAACACGCCCTTTACCACCACTGGTCTCAAAGAATGCCTCACGGAGGGGGCACGGGTTTTCGGGTGGAAGGAGGCGAAGGCGACGATCCGTCGGGAGGGAACGATTCGCCGGGGTGTGGGGGTGGCGGCGGGCATGTGGGGATGGGAAGGTTCGACTGTGTCGACGGCCATCGTGAAACTGTTCGCCGACGGGAGTGCGAACCTGAACATCGGCGCCAGCGACATTGGCACCGGGACGAAAACGGTCATGGCGATGGTCGTTGCCGAAGAGCTTGGCGTACCGCTGGAGAGGATTCAGGTGGAAAATGCCGACACGGCCACCACGTCGTTTGCACCCAGCAGCGGCGGGAGCCAGACGGTCGTGGCTAATTCTCCGGCTGTCAGGAAGGCTGCCGTTGAGGTACGGACGCGCCTGCTGGAGCTTGCGGCAGAAGAGCTGAAATGCACAGTGGCTGACCTATCGCTGAACGACGGTGCCATCCAAACGCTGACTGCGCCGGCAAGGACGGTCCCGCTGCACGAACTCCAGAGTCTGGCACAGCGTGAGATGCTTGTCGGAGTGGGCCACCGCGATCCGCATCCGCAAGGAAAGATTCCACTTCCCTTTGCTGCCCAATTCGCGGAAGTGGAGGTCAACACCCGGACAGGTGAAACGCGGATCGTGAAATTCGTCGCGGCACACGACAGCGGACGTATGATGAACCGGTTGACGTTTGAGAACCAGGTGTTCGGGGGAATCGCGATGGGTATCGGCTTTGGCACAAGCGAGCGACGGATCCTCGATGCCGGTCAGACCGGAAAGATGGTCAACGCCAACTGGCACGACTACAAGATCCCCACAGCCGTAGACGTTCCGCCGGAGCACACGTGTATTTCGGTGGATCCGCACGACACCGAATGCAATAACACGGGCACGAAGGGGCTCGGGGAGCCTGCGACCATCCCGACGGCAGCGGCAATTGCTAACGCGATATTCGATGCAACGGGCATACGGGTCACGCAAGCGCCGGTCACGCCGATGCAACTTCTGGCCCTGCTCGCCGGGCAAGAGAAAGGAGGGCGGCAATGATTCCGAAGATTGCCTATGCCCGTCCGCATTCCCTCAAGGAAGCGGTCAAAGAACTCTCCGCCCCGGGAACGATCGCACATGCTGGCGGAACAGATCTTCTCGGCTGCCTGCGTGATGGTATTGTCACACCCGAAAAGGTGATATCGCTCTCCGGCCTCTCCGATTTGAAGGGCATTGCCCGGACGGGCGATGGGGGGCTTCGGATCGGCGCTCTCACAACGCTCGCCGAGGTTGCCGACGATCATGTCATCAACGAACAGTTTACGGCGCTCGCGGAAGCGGCGGCATCTGCGGCAAGCCCGCAATTGCGGAATCAGGGGACACTGGGAGGAAATCTTTGCCAGAGACCCCGCTGCTGGTATTTCCGCGGCGAGTTCCATTGCCGGCGCAAGGGGGGCGAAATCTGTTTTGCCATGAACGGCCGGAACGAGTTCCATTGCATATTTGGCGGACAGAACTGTTTTATCGTGCACCCGTCGGACTCTGCTCCGGCACTTGTTGCGTTGGAGGCCAGGGTTCGCATTGCGAATTCCCGGGGGACGAGGACGATTCCGCTTGATTCCTTCTTTGTTGACCCGGCCAAAGACGTGACGCGCGAAAACATACTACGTCCCGGGGAGATCATTACGGAGATACTTCTCCCCGCGCCGGTCACGCAAATGCGGAGCTCATATCGCAAAGCGCGCGCGCGGGGTGCTTGGGATTTTGCCCTCTCAGGAGTGGCCATCGGGCTCCGGTTCAACGGAAAACGTGTGGACCAGGCTCGCATCGTATTGTCCGGCGTCGCCCCTATCCCGTGGCGTGCGGTGGAGACGGAGCAAGCGCTGGCCGGGAAGATCCTGGACGGGGAGACCGTTGCACGGGCGGCGGAATCCGCCGTGCGGAGCGCAGAACCTCTTTCGGATAATGCATACAAGATTCATCTCACACAAGGAATTGTGCACGAGTCTCTCATGGCACTTCGCCCTGAGTGAAGCTTTGTTGTGGTGCATAATGGAGGAGAAAACCATGGAAGAACGGCGCGCAGAACCACATGACGGAAATACCGACGGAGTGAGCCGCAGGGATTTCCTCCGGACAATCGGGGTCGGGACGCTGGAGGCCGCGGTGCTCAGCGCTGCACCGCTGCCGTCAGAAGGGGCCCCTGCCCATACGGGAGATCTCGTTCCCCTCGTGCTGACCGTCAACGGCCGTCGGAACGCGCTCGAGGTTGAGCCCCGGTGGACTTTGCTGTATGTCCTGCGGGAGAAACTCGGGCTGACGGGCGCAAAACCGGGATGTGAAAGGGGTGAGTGCGGAGCATGCACTGTTCTGATTGACGGCAAGCCCCGTTATTCGTGTCTGACGCTTGCCCTTGAGGCGGACGGTCATGAGATCACAACGGTGGAAGGATTGATGCAGGGCGAAAAGCTGGGTCAGGTTCAGGAGGCGTTTGTTCAGGAAGACGCGTTCCAGTGCGGATTCTGCACTCCCGGCCAGGTGATCTCGGCCGAAGGGTTGCTCCGCAAGACCCCGCATCCGGGCGTGGCAGAGATCAGGCACGGCATGAGCGGAAACCTGTGTCGCTGCGGCGCATATGACCACATTGTCAAAGCCGTGCAGCATGCCTCAGAGATCCGAAAGTAGGAATCCGGGGCGCGAGTGAGAGGTTTCCCTTCACGTATTCATTTCGCCGTGTATGTGTCGACTGCTCCGAGAAGAGCTGCCCGGGCCTCCCGGTATACAGCGACGTCTTTGCTGTACTTGTCGAAGCCCTGGACCACCATGGCGATGATCTTTTCCGTGCGGGGCGCATCGTGCGATTTCAGCTGAGCAAGAAGCTCGAAGTCTTCGAATCCGATCCTGTGCGCTTCGAATCTGTGGCTGGAGAGGGGACCCTCGTGCACGGGGTAAAGGATATGGGAATCACCGGCGGGAAGGAACTGCCCTTCGATGTGCGGCCGTACCAACTCCTCAAAGGGTTTGGCCGTGTGAAAGTTCAAGCCCCAGTGCAGGTACCCCTGGAGGTCGAATTTCGCGCACGCCCAGCCGATGTAGACCTGCCGGAGTCTTTCCATGTCCAGCAGTCGGTTCAGCCAGGGGCCACCCGGTGACAGGCAAGTGTAGACCCACACCCTGTCGCCGGCGACTTTCCGTCCGTCGAAGAATGTGCGGTTCGCCTGGTATTCCTGCACCTGCGGACACCACACGTCCACATAGCCTGCGACATTCACGGTCATCGTGGCTTCGAGGATCTGTATGTCGGGTTTGAACTTGCGGGACAGAACCACAAGATCCTTGTACCTCTCAACGAATTCGTCCGTCGGCTCGTCGAAGATTCCCTGCAGCCAGTGTCCCTCCCAGTGGTTCTCTTTCATCATGGCAATGATAGGGACGAGCATTTCCGTCAGCATCATCCTTCCGAGTGACGAGTCGGCGTGCACTTCCCTGCCATCCGCCGGGTGCGCCCCCAGGAGCATGTCCAACGACCCGGACCAGTTCCTGCGTCCCACCAACGGGGCGCCGTGAATCGTCGTGAGTCCCTCGGCCACGAAGAGCTTGATATACCGTTCAAGCCGGTCCCTGCGGAAGTTCGTAACGTGCCCGGCGCTGTCGAAGGTGAAGTAGTCGGTCCAGATGAACCAAAACGCGTTCTGCCGCCCTCGCGCCATTGTCCGGGCGTACTTCGTGAGCATGTCCCAATATGGTTCGCTCCACTTTTCCACCCCATGCGCACTGCAGATGTTGTCGGTGCTGAGCCAGTTGATATAGGAAATGGTGGATCGTGTCACCGGAGGGACCATCGCGCGATGTACGATCACGACGAAATCCAGCGCCTCGGCAGTAGATCCGAAGTTGATTGTTATGCGGTGAAGCTGCTCTCCGGGGGGGTGGAGTGAATCCACCGGGACTTCCAACCTGAGCGCCACGGACGTCGATTCGGCCGCGATTGGCGACGTGACCGGCAGCAACGGATCGTAGACGCGAAAAGGTGCCCGGCGGATGACGTAGGGATTCTTCATGCCGCTGTATTTTTCCGTATTGCGGTCGAGTCCCGTGTTTTCCGTAACGGGGACGTCAATCATCCTGTACCAGCGCACCCCGGCGGTCGGTTTTCCGCTGATGTCCGATTCGGCAAATCTGATGGTCTGTGTCCGTGACAGTCCCGTAATCATCACATGGACCCCTGCAACGGTGTTGCGTGCCGCATGGACAACGAGACGCTTCACCGGCTTGTCCAATTGGGTATCGGGGTAAAGTTCCTGCACCTCATCGATGAGTCCAACCACAGGGGTCGTCTGCGGAGAAGATTGCCTGATTGGCTCGCCGGCAACCCCCGGCGATGCGGCAAAACAGCCCAGTCCTGGGAGCAGAAGGCATAGCGAATACCATTTCATCAACCACCTCGTGGATTTGTTGACTTTGTGGAGTGCAGGGGGAATGACAGCCGCCGGTGGAAGATAGGAAGTTTGGCGCAAAAAATCCCGCAACATTTCGTATATTGAACGGCAGCCCGATATCATGTCATCCGGTCATTTGTTTCTGCCAGTACCCTTTCAACATCTTCTGCTCATAACAGCAAAGGAGGAACACGTGAAGCTCTTTCAATGGATATGGGCCGCGATAGTCGGCTTTGTTGTCGGCTTGATTGCCCGCGCAGTACTGCCGGGTGCCGATCACATGGGTCTGATTGCGACCACCGTCGTGGGGATCCTTGGTTCGTTCGTCGGAGGATATATTGGTACTCTGATCAAGAAGCCTGAGGAAGGGGCGAAGTTCCACCCGGCTGGTTTTATCATGTCGATTGTCGGTGCAGTCCTTTTGCTTCTGATCTGGAGAATGATTGGATAGAAGGGGTAGCGTAGTGTGGTAGGCAATTTCTGTCGAGATGTGGGCGGGTTCAGCGGCTGACCGGTCATATGCCGCTCATGCCGGGAGGCGCATGGAACGGTCACCCATCGCGGCGGGGGCTTATGCAGCAACCGCGCTTCGCCAAAGCATCGGTGATGATCCTCCAGGTGCGAGTCCGGGAGGGTCGCACTCTGCTCTCCCGGCCGGCGGCATGCGCTCCGTTATGGCGGAATGCAGTAACGGACGATGCCGCCGGCCAAAGAGCTTGACACGCTATTATTACTTGTCTTTCGGGACGTAGGTCTTGTTGCCGTTGCTGTTGTAGTAGTAGTGCCCTCCGCGCGGCCCTTCGTAGATGCTCTCGCCCTTGGCTGTTTTCCCCACTACCTTCGCTCCTGCAAAGTCTTTGACGTAGGTTTTGTCTCCTTTGTCATTGAGGTAGTAATGTCCGCCCTTGGAGCCCGCGTAGACGGTCTTGCCATCGTCGGTCTTGCCGACGGCTTCATCTCCTGATTCCTTTGTCGCCTTGATTTTCTCTTCTTTCACGGCCTTCTCCCCCTCCTTAGCCGTTTCCTTTGTCTCTTTTGTCGCCTTGACTTTCTCATCCTTTACCGCGTTCTCCCCCTTCGTTACCGTTTCCTTTGTCTCTGTTGCCGCTTTGACTTTCTCATCCTTTACCGCGTTCTCCCCCTTTGTCACCGTTTCTTTTGTCTCTTTTGCCGCTTTGACTTTCTCTGCTTTTACCGCGTTCTCCCCCTTCGTTGCCGTTTCCTTCGTCTCTTTTGCCGCCTTAGCTTTCTCGTCTTTTACGGCCTTTTCTCCCTTCTTTGCTGTTTCTTTTGCTTCCTTTGTCGCTTTCGTCTTTTCTTCCTTGGCCGTCTTTGCTTCCGCCTTCTCCTTCTTCTTCGCTTCTTTCTTCAGTTCCTTCGCCTCTTTTTTCGCGTCGGCTTTTGACTTCTCGGTCGTCGCCTTTGCGGTTTTTTCCGATTCTGTTGTCTGGGCAGCAATGTTCGCCTGCGCGAACAGAATGGCCAGAGCCAGCAAGAAGCCTACAATAGTTTGACGCATGGTGCTCTCCTTGTATGGTGGTTTGAGTGTGGTGTACACGTTGATAAGGAACCGGGGTACCGCTCAAGAGATCGACGCCCACCGCGGCAGAATGTCGCCTATGTTCTCTTTTGTCGACGAAGATAATAAAGAATATTCAACGGAAATACACTAAAAATAGTCTTAAAGGTTGAAAAAGGAGTTAATCCCCGCAGGAGTCTCTTTGTCCGATCATGGGTTCCCTGCAATGACACGGATGGCACACTCACCTTTCACCAGGGGCCGTTTCATTGTCAGAATGATTCTCCAGATTCTCTTCCCCCATGATGATTGGAGCTGGGAGTCCGTGATATCGATCGGTTCGGCCGCGCAGGAGAAGAGATCCGGGTCATACAGGATCTCTGCAGCGCTGCCATTCTGGAGACCGGATGATCGCGGAAGGAGGACCTTGCCGGAGGAGTCCTGAACCGGTTCGCGACATGTCATCAGCATGAGGCGGATCGGTTCCCGATTTGACCGTAGCTCGAAGGCATCGTGAATGGTCACCTCTTTGCCGCGCTGGAGTGATACCGATCTCCGCCACGTCTGCACGTCGGCTCCGGGGGGATAGGCACCGGCAATATCCATGGAGAGTGTCGCCCGGGCATCGTTCGCTTCATACCGGACATCTTTCGCCGCAAACGCGACACCTTCCTTCTGTGACACTCCATTGATTCTCGGGAGATTGTGATAGTCGGATTGCATCGTCCAGATGGAGTACCGGTCCTTCCCGAACGTCGTCGCCGTGTAGGTTTCCACGCCGACGTCGATGACAACAGGCTCGCCATCCAGATACACCATGAAATTGCCGACGTCATTGTGATTGTGACTCTCGCCGTTGTTTCCTCCTTGTACGGCAAGAAAGAAATCCCGGGATGAACCCGCGTGTGAGCGTGCGACCATCACCTGGATTCCGGGAAGCCAGCAATCCCTGATGTACGGTACCGCGGGATGTGTCTTCAGCAGATCTTCCAGCACAAAGAGTCCGGGCAGGACGCGACCCAGGACGCCGAACTGTCCGGGGAGGGTGCCATCACTCAGATGCTGACTGTGTGCGAACCAGGCGCCAAACTGCATCATCGCAGTATCGCCCACAGCCTTTCCATACCGGTAGATCGTGGGGGCATCCGGTTGAAGCTTCGCGGGTGCATCCGCAAAGTTCACAAACCATGATCCATCGACGTGTGTACGAAGGATATACCGTCCCATTTCATTGATGCGGTGTTGGGAAAAGACGTTGAGCGTTCCGCTTGTGGACGAGCAAAGCAGCTCAAGGCAATCGAAGAGCGAGCCTGCTGCGCGCCCCCAGTAACTGGGACCCTCATCACACCCGCCGTCGTCCGCATACCCTGCGAGGAACCGGTCGAGGCATTCCAGAATCTTATGCACCGACCGCTCGCGTCGCTCCGGATCCTGCTCAAGAACCAACACGGTTGTCAGCCAGTTGGAGCAGATCCATGGCGTCCAGTTGTTCACACTTCGTGACAGACCCATCCACCAGAAGTCGTCTCGAGCGAGGTTGACGGCATTGATCCTCCTGTTCACCTCATAGGCAATCCTCTCGGAGACCAACGGTGAGACGACGTCGAGAGAATCCTTCATGAGATAGTATGTCCAGGCCAGCAGTGAGCCGGTCTCGGCCGAAAAGAGGTCAACCGTCGGCTCGGTCACATCCGGAAGGCCCTGCCCTTTGCGTTGCAGGTACACGTGTGCCGGCACTCCCCAGTAGGTCTCTTCACACACCGTCCAGATGCCATTGATGATGTCGTCCCGAAATCTACCTTTTCCTTCAATACACTCCGCAAGTACGAGCGTCGCAAGCCGATGTCTCCTCTCTGCCGAGAGATTCTGGAATCCACTCCTATTGCCGTTCCGGACGAACTCGAGGAATTCGGTTGCTTTGAGCACAGGCCAATCGCCATGCAGATATGTTTCTGCCTCGTGCACATATGCACTGCGGATTGCCGGCGGTAGCGAGCACCATGCCGCTCGTTCCGAGATGCGCGGGAACGGGTGCCATTGCGACGCAGAAAGGAGCGTTTGACGAAGATGACTCTCCGTGATCGATCCTGTCAGCATTCCTGCTCCGGTGGCAGCAGAGAGCTCTTGGGCGCCGAGGAAAATCGAAACGACCAGAAGCATCCCTGGCAGCATCAAGCAGCAAAGTGCATGCAGTCTCTTCCGAGAAATGTGAACCATGATCTTCCCAAAAGGTGTGCGGAGGGAGGATAAGCCAGATGGAAGTTATAACATTCGGGAAAAAAATCCAGTCAAAGACGTTCGCTCGATCCTACCGGGTTGCCTTCATTGCCGGCGACCAGGGCATCGTGAAACGCTCTTACTTCCTGTTGTGATAGAGCGCGACCAGGGCTGCACCTATGGCCTGAGAGAGGTCGCCCAGTGCGGCTGGGACAACGGTGATGCGCCCCCGCTGTGCCGGCCAGAGCATCGGTTCCATGTTCTCGCGAAGTATCCGCAAATAGCGTGAACGGAACTCCTCGGTTGTCGACTCGGGATCCATCAGTCCGCCGCCGATGACTACGAATTCCGCATCGAGCGCCATCGTGAGAGCGGCGGCATGCAATCCTATCGCCTTTGCCTGGAAATCGAAGATCTCGACTGCGAGCGGATCACCTCTTTTGCGCCAGCCCGCGCAGGCTCAACGCTTTCTCTTTCGCGCTGAGCGGCGACTTCGCAAGCTCATGATCGGGATATCTGGCCAGTTTTTCTGTCAGGAGATACGGCAGACCAGAGATGGTCGTGTAGACCTCGATGCAGCCCCACGTGCGACCGCAGCCGCACGGATATGCTTTGGTATCCAGAAGGTGGAGCGGCGCAGGCATGTGACCGGCTTCCATACCGTTCAGTGTATCGCCATCGAGCGGGAGGCCGCGCGAATCGATATACGCAGTGCCCAATCCGGAACCGGGAGCGAGCATCACGACCGAGCTCTTGCTCTTGCCGCGCGCGTGTTGCGCTTCAGCCACGCCTCCGTAATTGCCGTCATTGCCGACCATCAGGGGAACGGCACGCCCGGCCCGTTCGGACAGCGCGCTGCTGTACGCCGTATAAAAATCCCACCCTTCAAAGTTCGCCGGAAGATTTGGCGAGCGGCCTATCACGCCGTACCGCTTGTACGGTCCAGGCATGGCCAATCCTACGCCCTGTACTTGATCCCACTTCAGATCATTGCGAATCAAGTATTCATTGACCCCTTCCACCCATCCGCGGACGACAGCTGTCGTACCCGCCTCTGAGTTCGTGGGTTGCTGTGCCAGCTTGGTGGAAATGGTTGTGCCGTCTTCCCACACACCGCCCGTTTTTGACGAAGTGGCGCCGCTATCCGTGCCAATGTATACCTGGCGTTTGCCGCTCATATGCACACCTTGGTCTGATTGAATTGTGATTGATAGGTCATGTGAGGTATCCCGCCGGCGAAAGAGCCGGTCACCCGCTCCTCTTCGCAACGACGTCAGCGAATAACATACTAAATGCGAGTTCCAATCGCCACTATTCGTCCGCCGCAATCAGATGGACGATGCGACGAAGCGCCATTGCGCATACCAGGAGCAGCCGGAGGCACGTTCATCGTGACCTTCTCTTTCATCACCATTGTGCTGCGGTGATGAATGCTCCCGATGGCAAGATGCGAAGCAGAGTGGGTACCTGCAGCGTGTGGATTGCGGGAAGGAGGGCGTGTCGCCACTTTGGCTCGAGGAGAATGACGCGAGGAACAGCTACGCATTCAATACACGCGATTCGCGATGTGGTCAACACACATGTGGAGAAGGGGGGGCAGCCTCGAGCTCTAGGATCGCCCTGTGTTCCTTGGCCTGTTCATCCCTGGGCTGTCTATCGCGATTGTGTGGACGTGCGGATTCCGAACAAGTCATATGGCCGCCTGCTGTAGTTCTCATTCAATACGGCGACCGTCAGGAGAATATACGCAACGAATCCGGCGAGAATGAGCATCTGAGTCCGCGAGGTTTTCTGGATATCCTGCCTCGTCTTCACATCGCAGACTTCGCCGGGGCAATACTGAGCCCGTTCTTTGTACAGCAACGGATAAAACTTGCATCCCAAACAGATACCAAACGCCGATTCACAGAACAGGAAAATGAGGCATGTCAAGCAGATGATGCCTGTGATTGGGCTGAAGGAGTTCACGACAACGAGGAAGATGAACATGATGGATGCCAGCGTCACGCCAATGATCCACGCGAACTTCTTGGGTGCAGCTCCGACATATTCCGGCGTTTGATTGCCGACAATAAGACGGCCCACGATCAGTGTTGGGGAATACCTGGGATTGATAAAGACGCGTATGATGAAATCTGTGAGAAACATCGTGACGACATACTTGATCGGGACGAAATCCGCTTTGAACAGCACAAACATCAACGAAAGAAACACGGCCACAAAGAGGAGTCCCGCGGCGGCCCGAATTTCGCGTTCGTTGAGAACCGGAATGGCATAGCCTTCAACCCTTTCTCCAAATCCTATAACCTTGCTCATGCTATGCTCCTTTTCTATGTGTATGCGGTGTGCAGTGGAACACGTNNCCCGATGATATGTTCTACGCACAACATCGTTGAAGGATTCACGCCTGCCGAGAAATCTGCCGGCACAGACTCACGCGCACCGCAGTAAGCGCTCAGGAGCATTGATCTGCTACGTGCCGCAAGAATTCCCGGCTCTCCTGAGCCGTCTGCTCATTCGTATCTTCCAACACGATACTGATGGCTGGTTTTTCCTCGACGGCAAATTTCATCACCAGATCATGCCGCAGCTTTCCAAGACCCGCCCTGGCAAATGTGAACTGGCCGTTTGCGACCACGAAATCCTTCGCATGAATGATCGCGATCCTGTCGCCGAAGAGTTCGAACGATTCGCCGATGACCCGCTCCTGCTCGTGCCAATTGTCATGCGAGAGCAAATTCACCGGATCGAACACAACTTGCAGGTTATGCGACGCGACGGAATCCAGCATCCGTTTCATTTTGTGCGGCGTCGACACCGGGTGTGATGTGACCGCCTCGATGCCGACGATGACGCCGAATGTCTCAGCCGCCGCGACCAGCTCTGCGATGCTCGCAAGTGATTGTTGAAAAGCCGTCTCGCTGTGGTTGTCGGGATGAGGCGAATAGTCCGCGTTGACCGAGCCTGTTTCGAGCGCGACGAGTCCGTTGCCAAAATCGCGGGCGTAGCGCAGGTGATCTTTGAAAAGTTGGAGCAGCATTTGCCGCGTAGCGGGATCGGGGTGAATCGGGTTCACATAGCAGCCAAGCACCGCGATTTGAACACCTTGTCTGTGAAACGGCTCTCCGATTTCAAACGCGAGGCCAGGATTCAATATGCCGGGTTTCATGCTGAGACCGGCGATGGCCTTCCCAAGTGCCAACTGCGTGCAGACCAGATTCTTCGCCGCGATTTTCGCGGCAAGTTCGCCGGCCGACAGGCAACCGAAATCGTGAGCACGGACGCCGATACGGATAGGTAGAGAGGAACGCAAATCACTGCCTCGGTCTTTGGTGTGTGAGGACGACTACGCCGAACGTTCGGACCGGTGCGATCGGCTTCATGTCCGGAGCGATGACTGACGGTGTTGTTCGTTTTATGCTGACCCATTCCCTATTCTGCCGGCCTGTTCCTGGAAGAGATACTCACTTAACATCATGAGTGTCAAGCCCTGGCCGTACAGCGTCGGGTAGCGGGTCAGCTGTCCATATGCATCGATCGTCGGCATGATTGGCGTGCCGCCCGATACGTCTTCAACCGCGCCATCGGGTCTGATTTTTGTGATCACCCCCGCCATGGCGTTGAGCGCACGCGGCATGGCGCTGGGCTCCAGCATATGGAGACGCACCGCTTTCATCATACCTCCTGCAATGCCTGCGCTGCCGGATGTCTCTTGATAGAAATCGGGTCTGTCCACGACGGTGTGCCATAAGCCATTATCTGCCTGGTAGTTCACAATACCATCCACCAGTTTCTTGTATCTGGCAATGGTCTCTTTCGGCACCTCCGCGAGCTCACGTATGGTCTCAATAATCATCGGCGCTCCAATCACCACCCACGAATTACCTCTGGTCCAGAGCGCGCCCGACATATGATGCTGTCCCACACAATGATACCCATGATACAGAATCCCTGTTTTCTCATCTTGCAGGAGCTGCATGTGTGCAAGCAGTTGTTTGACAACCTGGTCAGCTAAGGTGATATTCGCCGTGAGTTTCGCCGTGCGTGATAAAAAGACCAATGCCATGAATACCGTATCCGCCCACACCTCTTCCGAGACAGACGCTCCATGAAAGAAGACGCCATCCTTGGACCTCCCGGCATGCGCCATAACCCACTCCGCGTACTCCACCGCTGTCGCCCGAAAGTACGGGTCATTGGTTCTTGAATACATATCCGGATAGATCGCCAAGGGCGTCAGGTTGTTGACATAGTCCCGTTTTGCACACTTGTGCTTGTTCCTGTCGACCCAATGTGTCAAGTACTGCAGTATCTCGGGATCCTGGGCCTTCTCATAGTAGTCGGAAATTGCGATAAGGCCTACTCCGGCATTCCAGTCCCAATCATCCATATCCATACCCCAGCTGGCAGGATCGTGGTCTACCGCATTTGCAGTTTCCCGTTTCAATCCTGCCGTTCCCCTCTTCATATATTCATACACCTTGAGAGCTTTGCCTTGCACCAATGACAGTTCCATATCAAGAACTCCTTTTCCGGCTATGCCAGTGCCGTCCGAACTATCCTTTGCCAACACGAGGCTCGGATCATCATTGTTGGCCCGTGCACTGTGTCCTGTTATTCATAGGAGAAGCCTGTTGTAGAGGCACGGACATTCTCCTTTCGTTTGCAGTGCGCTTTCACCAAGCCACAGCCTTGTTCCATATCACAATGCCATCTCTCATGAATTACCCCGTGCTCGTTGACATCGCTACCCATTTCCTGCGATGAAGAATCGAGGAACACCAAGTCCGGACTACTTTCCAAACACACCCACTACTTCACCAAAAAACATCCGATGGTAATCCTTCTCGGGATAATGCTTCTCGATACCGGTGTCGACAAAATGGCGATTGTCGATGTCTTGCCAGAACACTTTGCGGCACTCAACCACCAGCTCCGCCTCCGCGAAGCCGGGTGAGGCCACTACGCGCGAAGCCACAGGGGTCACGCCCGAACCCGTAATCTTATCTCCGTCGCGGCCTGACAAGCTGCCCAGCGTGTTGAGCGCATCGCGATAATCTTCCGGGAACGCCGAAACGGTAAACGTATCGTACTGGTTCATGAACTCGAAGGTGTAGCGGCCCGGACGCACCACCACCTGGACGAACGGCCGGTTCCAGATGATACCCATACTGCCCCATGAGATGGTCATGGCGTTGAAATGCTTCTTGCTGAAATCACCGCAAGCGAGCAGCAACCACTGCTCATCGAACAGGTTGAAGATGCGAGGGGAGAAGTCTGTAACAGCAATGGGTTTCAAAGGCATCGTAGTCCCTTAGTGAGGGTCAATAATCCGGCTGTTCTGCTGCAGATGGAATACTGGCGATGGACGGAGGACCACACCCGGCGCCGGCGGCCGACGGATTCATGATCTACGAAATCAACGTTTCCAGC
>PMCM01000117.1 GCA_003154155.1 Ignavibacteriota bacterium
CATCGGCTGCCTCGACAAGCCGACAAACGGCAGCTACCGCGTGCGCGGCATTGAGGTCGGCAGCCTCTCCGGGGATGCGCTGGCGGCGCTCCGGCGCGATACGTTTGGTTTCGTCTTTCAACGCTATAACCTGATGTCGGATCTCAGTGCCGTGGAAAATGCGGAAATGCCCGCTGTGTACCGGGGCATGGGGAGGGAGGAACGGGGTGTGCATGCGCGGGAACTGCTCTCCGAACTCGGACTGGGCGACCGCCTGGAACACCATCCGAGCCAGCTCTCGGGGGGACAGCAACAGCGCGTCAGCATCGCCCGCGCACTCATGAACGGCGGGCCGGTGATTCTTGCCGATGAACCCACGGGGGCGCTGGACAGTCAGGGCGGCAACGAAGTCATGCTGATCCTCGAGAAACTCCACGGACAGGGTCACACGATCATTCTTGTGACCCACGACAGTGACATCGCCGCGCATGCCCACCGCCTTGTCCGCATTGCCGACGGACGCATTACCTCCGATGAACCGCAAGAGAAACCGGGAGCAGTGAAGCAGCGGGAGAACGACGAGCCGGGCAAGACTGCCAGTCCGGGTGCCGCGGTGCTCGGCGAAGCGCTGAAGATGGCGTTGCGTTCACTGGTGCATAACCGGCTGCGTACTCTCCTGACCATGCTGGGTATCATCATCGGCGTGGCCTCGGTAGTCGCCCTGATGGCCATTGGCAACGGGGCGAAGCAGGACGTGATCGAACGCATCCAGGCCATGGGTACAGACCTGCTGACAGTGATGCGCGGGCCGCCCGCTGTTCGGGCATCAGCCGATATCGTCACCAGTTTTCTCCCGGAAGATCTGCCTTCCATCGGCAGTGCCCCCGGTGTCGCCATGGCCGTCCCGGAAACAAACCTCTCGTCCACCCTGCGCGCCGGCGACCAGGACTTGACGGTCACCGCCGTCGGTACCGGCGATCGATTCCCCGATGTGCATGATTGGCCTCCGCAGTCGGGCGTGTTCTTTTCTGCTGAGCACGTCAAGCGCTATGCACAGGTCGTCGTGCTTGGCCAGACTGTGGTGACAAATCTCTTTCCCAGCGACACAGATCCCCTTGGGCAGTATGTGATCATAGGCAGCGCCCCGTTCCTGGTGATCGGCGTCTTAAGCAGCAAGGGTTTGACTCCGCGCGGAGACGATCTGGACAACTCCGTCTGGCTGCCCTACACAACCGCCGGCGCGCGCATCTTCGGGCACCGGTTCTTTAACAATTTTGTGGTGCGGGTGAAGCCGGGCGCAGACATGAACATCGTCCAAACAGAATTGCACACGTTGCTGATGAAGCGCCACCTCAAAGAAGACTTCAGCATCAGAAACATGGCCACCACCATCGCCACGGCAAATGAAACACAGAATACACTCACGTATCTGCTCGCCGCGATTGCCGTGATCTCACTCATTGTCGGCGGCATTGGCGTGATGAACATCATGCTCGTGTCGGTGACCGAACGGACGCGCGAAATCGGCATACGCATGGCCGTCGGCGCCCGCAGCTTCGACGTGATGTTTCAGTTTCTTACGGAGGCCGTCATGGTCTGTTTCATCGGGGGCCTGGCGGGGATCGTCGTGGGCATCGGGGGTGGTCTGTCAACCTCTGCGATTGCAGGCTGGCGGGTGATTTTCACCGTCGCGCCAATAGGCATTGCCTTCGCGTGCGCATTCCTGACGGGCATCGTCTTCGGTTATCTGCCCGCAAGAAAAGCGGCACAACTTGACCCCATTGAAGCGCTGGCGCGGGAATAACGGGAATGCCGCTTTCGGCGGGATGGTTCACGCAGACGGTATTACCGCCCCCATGAGGCAGGTGTCGCCTTTCCTCTGGTGCAGTGTGGCCGGGAGGCGGCGTTACGGAACCCGTCCTGGATGTTCGATTGCCGGAGAAGCGGGGGAGGGAAGGCGTTCCAGCAGAATGTGGTGGCCGTTCTCGAACCGAATGGTGTAATAGCGGAGCAGTTCATCTCTCCGGGAGAGCCAGCTGTCAATGAACTGTGCCGATTCCACTGTGCGATCCTTCGCAATGACCAGATAGCGCTCGGAGTGCTCCAGCGATCCCAGGATGTCCTGCTCCGCCGGATTGTACATAATGTGAAACTGTTTTAAGGGCAATCCGCTCGAGAGCATCAGTCTCTGCGCCTGGCCGTATCCGGTCAGAAGGGCAATCGATCCATCCGTGTATATCCCCCTGAGATGTTCACCGGCGACGACCGCAAACCGGGTTTCATCGTTGACGCTCCTGCGGGCGTCATCAAAGGTCGCAACGCCAACATCCGGCAGAAGGAGCTGCACCAGAGGCATGGCGAAGAGGCTGACCAGACCCACGCTCCGTCCCAGGGCAGAGTGGACGCGCCCGGAGAATCTGGAAATCCCCATGCCGGCTGCAACCGAGAGGAAAAGACTGGCGGTCAGTACGTACCGCCAGTTCCAACGCCAGTGGTCGACCTGCACGAACCCGGCCAAGATCGCCGCAAGTGCGAATACCGCCGGAAGTCCCAAAAACAGGAGCAGGAGTCCCCGGTGGAGTTGCGCTGAGTGCGTACCGGGGAAAGGCAATGCTCCCCATAACGCCGTCAGAAGAAGGACAGGACCGAAGATGACAAGAAGCGCCGTGCCGAAAATCGCCAGCACGTCCAACGGGGCCTGTCGTATGTTCGCTTGTCCGTGCCCCGCAGCGACAGCATACGTCCAGCGGGAAAAAAACAGCGGGTCGTGATATTCGGCGTAGTTCCATGAGAGCCAGAATGCTATGCCCAACCAGCAGACCCCGGCGATCGCGAACAACCTGGCGGAGGCGGCCCGTTCACCGCGCTGCCACAGGACTCGTCCTTGTGCTCCGCATATCAGCGAAAGCAAGGGCACGAGGAGCCATGCCTCATAACGGCACAGGCACGCCAGCACAACGGCTGCCGCGGACGTCCAAAGCCACACGTTCCTTCCCGACACGTGCCACTGCATCATCGCGTATCCACCGAACGCGACAAGGAAGAGGAGAATGGTTTCGTTCATCGGCGTGAGCGCCATGTACACCAGATTCGGGTTGAGCCCAAAAAGACATGCGCTGAGAAACGCGACGGCGGGCGAACCGGTGATGCGCCGGACCATCAGAAAGAGTAGCAGGGCTGTTCCTACGAGACAGGGGATGCCGATCATGGGACCGGCAATGCCGGAATAGAACAGAGCGTCGAATGCCACCAACGGAAGGAGGATGAGATGTGGGAGGGGAAGCCAGACCGTGCCGATGTTGTGAAATCCCGGACGCTGCGAATCGAAAAACTGCCGGGCTCTGACGATGTGCGAAGCTGCATCGCCAAAGTAGAGAAACGCATGGTGGTCCAGACGGTATATCACGATGCCCGCAATGCAGTACACCGCGGCAAGAAGAATGATGAGAAGAGGGAGTTCCTTTTCCCGGACATGGACCATCAGGCTATCCAACCGGCGTTGTGTGTCCCTCTGCGTGTCGATGTTTCCCCTCGGCATGTTGTATGATCGCATTTTTCAGCCACAAATGCTCTACGCTCCCGACATGCGGTTGCCACTAGTGGAAAAACTCCTTATCATAGTACTATCCGTGCTCGCAGAGGTAAAGGCCGGCATCCCGCATCAAGGAAAGACGATAGGTTGAGAAAGACAAAGATTCTTCTGGTGGAGGACAACCGCCTCATCCGTGATGGCATCAGAGCCATCATCAACAAGCAGGCCGACCTCGCAACTGTTGGATCCTCGGAAGGCAATCGCGATACGGTGCTGCAGGCACGAAAGCTGAAGCCTCACATCGTGCTCATCGATCTGGGGTTGCGCAACGAGAGCGGCCTGCGCATCGTGGCAGGGCTGACCGCGGAAACCCCCCTGACCAAAGTTATCGGCATGGGACTTATCCCTTCCCAGCAGGATATCATTGAATTTGTCAAAGCCGGTGCGATGGGGTTTGTCCTCAAAGATGCACCGGTGGATGATCTCCTCAACACCATCCGGGCGGTCGCCGGGGGAACGCGCATCCTCCCGCCCACATTGACGGGCTCGCTTTTTTCGCATGTCGTGAACCTCGCAATTCAGAGGGGGAAGGGGAAAATTCCCGATGCAGTGCGGATGACCAAGCGTGAACGTGAAATTGTCGTGCTTATCGCTGAAGGGCTGAGCAATAAAGATATCGCCCAGCGGCTGAATCTCTCGACATACACCATCAAAAGCCACGTCCATAACATACTGGAAAAAATGGCTTTGCACAGCCGTTTGGAGATCGCGACGCATACGCTTGATAACCCTGTGACGTGATCCCGCCAGGCCCGTTGTGCACGGAGCCTCAGTTGCTGTTCCCCGTTGAAACCTGCCATAGAGCCGTCCGGGCCTCCTCCCGTCAATCCAGGGATTAACTCCTCTTTCATCCTTCTTGCCGATTCAATCCGCTGCATATTCCGTTACATTTTCATGTACTCGCAACGGGCATCGCGCATTCCAGCGGTGAGTCTGACTCTGTGGATACCTGCGCGTGCCCGGCGCCACCTTGTCGTACGTTCTGCGAAAACACGAAAGACGCTATGGTTTCACCGTTAGCTCTCCGGCAATGCTGGAGGAGTGTACCGTCCGCCCGTATGCTTACGGCACTCCTGTATGCATTCACGAGGAGATTTGGCTCATGATTCACGATGGAGCCGCGTAACATGTGGCTGATCTTCCTCCTCAAAGGCATCATTATTGGGTTTGCCATGGCGATTCCTATCGGTCCGGTGGGAATCCTCTGCATCCGGAAGACATTGACCGAGGGAAGCTCGCGGGGCTTGATCATCGGCCTCGGGGCGGCAACCGTCGATGCGCTCTACGGAAGCATCGCGGCATTCGGTCTCACGTTCGTTTCGGCGATGATTGCACGGCAGGAGCTCTGGGTGCGCCTGGTGGGTGGAGGCATTCTTCTGTACCTGGGGGTACGAACGTTCATTGCAAGGCGAAAAGATCCCATCCTGCCGTTTGACGGCAAGGGATTGCTGGGGTCCTTCATTTCGGCATTTGTCCTCGCGCTCACCAACCCGGTGACACTCTTTGCTTTCGTGGCAGTATTTGCAGCGTTCGGGTTGGGGAAAAACCTGAACATGTTTTCGGCATCCGTCCTTGTCCTCGGCGTCTTCGCAGGTTCCGGACTCTGGTTTCTGGTGCTGGGTGTGATCGCGAAGTTCTTCAGGAAGAAGCTCGACTCGAGCGGGCTCAGATGGGTGAACAGAATTGCCGGCGCGTTGCTCTTGGTGTGCGGGGTTGCATCGTTGATTAGCCTGATGTACATCACATGACATCCACAGCACCCGTGAACGGGCACAGCGATGACGGACGTTCACCCGGGCGCCATGGTGCACCACGTGCCGTCACAATGAAGTGCAACAAGATCACATGACAATGATCAGACGAAGTGCATTCCCATCAGGAAAAGCATCCCGTGCGGCAGTGATTGCCGGAGCGTTGCTGCTCATCATCGTGGTGGCATTCCTGCTGTTCACCGATCCTCTTGTGAACTGGCTTGTCAGGCCGAGAATCATCTCGGCGTTTAACGAAGCATATCCTGCCTATGCGCTTCACATCGGCGGCATGCGCTACAGCATTGCCGACAACCGCGTGGACTTTGCATCGGTGGCAATCGACGCAGTCGACAGTGCGTACGGCGGTACGGTTGACGCCCTTTCGTTGAGCGGACTCCACTGGACCCGTCTGCTCTGGGGGGGGCACCTTGGCCCGGATGATTTCGCCGACGTGACACTTGATATCGATCAGATCGAGACAACGCTCCCCGGGGCGCAGTACGAGTGCCGTTGTGAACGGCTGCATGCGTCCGTCCGCGATTCCGTCATCGTGGCTGATTCTCTGCTGCTGCGTCCGCTGACGGGGGATGAGGAGTTCTTTCGCGGGAGCCGTTTCCGGGAAACGCGGTTTCGCCTCGTGGCTCCTCACGTCAGTGTCAAGGGCTTGGCGTGCATCGGAATGTGTGAAGCGAAGTATTACCATGCCCGGTCCCTCGAATGCCGCGATGTGCTCCTGGATGTTCTGATCAACAAGGACAAAGCCAGCAAGGTGGACTCTTCTCCTCCGGCGATGCCTGCCGAGCTCCTCACTTCACTGCAGACCCCGGTACAGGTCGAACGCCTTGTGGTCGTGAACGGGCGGCTGAACTACGGAGAGCGGTTCGCGGTCGAAGGAAAAGTCGCGTGCATAACATTGGACAGTCTGGAGCTGCAGGTCACCGGGATCGACAATCAGGCCGGACCCGGTGCTCCCGTCGCCGTTCGTGCAAAGGCGAAGTTCATGAAGGCCGGCACGATGCTTGTCGAGATGTCGATCCCTCTCGGGTTACCGACGTTTTCGCTCGAGTATTCGGGGGCGCTCAGCGCAATGAACCTGAGCGCGCTCAATACGTTCCTTGAAACCGCAGAGCAAATCCGCATAAAAACGGGGGTTCTTCATTCGGCAACATTCGCAATACATGTGGAAGCCGGGCGGGCCAGCGGCACCGTCCGCGCCGTGTATAGGGACCTCTCGTTGGCCGCCATCAACAAACGTACCGGCAGCGAATCGGGATTTGCCGACAATATTACATCGTTTATTGCCAACACCTTCAAACTCCATCAAACGAATGTCCCGGATAAATCAGGCAAGCTGAAGATCGGCCAGGTAAAGTATATGCGCGCCCGGGATGATCCGTTCTTCCGCTTTGAATGGTTTGCGCTTCGCAGCGGGGTGAAAGATGTCGCCGGGTTCTAACCGTAAAGGAGGGGACAGAAATGGCTGAGCAGCAGGATTCCTATTCCGCGAGGCGGTTCATCTTCGTTGCGGCGGCATTCGTCGTCATCCTGTGGGGAATCTATCAGGCACAGTCGGTTGTGGTGCTGGCTCTCGTGTCCGTGTTCATTGCAGTGCTGGGAACCGTGCCTGTCCGCTGGATGGAGGGGAAACATGTCCCTCCGATAATTGCGGTGCTGATTGTGATGGCGGCCATGGTGGGTCTTATCCTGAGTATTGGAGTGGTCATCGGGGCGTCGCTCAATAATTTTTCGAATGCGTTGCCGTTCTATCAGTCGCGCCTGCACGAGATGCTCTTCTCCCTCAAAGCGCTCCTTGCAGCCAGGGGCATCATGGTGACGGACACGGTGTTGATCGGTTATCTGGACCCGGCCATGGTAATGAACGTGACGGCGAGCCTGTTTTCGACCCTCGGCTCCACACTGTCAAATGCGGTCCTGGTGCTCTTTACCGTGACGTTCATTCTGCTCGAAGCCGCGAGTTTTCCGGCGAAGCTTCGCTTGGTCCGGGAGACTCCCCGCGCGTCGTTCCCGCAGTTCGCGAAATTCATCAATGAAATCAAGCGCTACGTCGTCATCAAAACGCTGATCAACCTGGTCGCCGGGGTGCTCGTGGCGCTGTGGCTCTGGATTCTCGGGGTCGACTTCCCGGTTCTCTGGGGATTTCTGACTTTTCTCCTCCAATTCATACCGAGCGTCGGCTCGATTGTGGCTGCAGCTCCCGCTGTCCTTCTGACGTTGATTCAACGGGGAGGAGGATATGCCGCGCTCGCTGGCGCGGGGTATCTGGTCATCGGCCTCATCCTCGGGAATATTGTTGAGCCTCGGATCATGGGGCGCAAATTCGGTCTCTCGACGCTGGTTGTCTTCCTCTCACTCATCATCTGGGGAACCTTGCTCGGCGTGTTCGGTGCGCTCCTCTGCGTACCGCTCACCATGACCCTGAAACTCGCGTGCGAGGAGAATGAGGAATGGCGTTGGGTCGCCGTGATCCTTGGGCCTGTCAATCAGGTTGAAAGGACAACCGGCGCACCAAAGCGGAAGGCGGGATCCTAGCGACCAACGTCATCATGCGCCGCGATTGCCGCGACGCATGCGTGCATGAGCGATCGACTCGTATGGCGCCACCTGTGCCGTTCCGGAGGCTGTGCCTGAGAAGTGTTTCAGCAGATGTAAGGTGTCAATCTGATTGTCATACATCCATCACCATCCAGCGGAGGCAAGATATGATTAAAAACGGAAGAACCATCAGTTTGGCTGCGGCGCTGCTGATCATTGCGGCAATTGCAGCGTTCGACAGCGGCAGCAGCAGGGGCGGAAGCCAGGCGGGAAGCATCTCGAGCATAGACTCGCTCAGACACCAGTTGCAGGCATTGGCAGCAGGTGACGCGGTCATCGCAAGCAACCTCAAGACGTTTGATACCCTCGATTATACCGTGTTCAGCAACCAGGAATGNNCCTGATACGCGAATCAAAGAGCACCCCATCCGCTTCGGATCAGGCAAGTTCACCGCGGTCACCGGCGTTTTCGAAGGCACGTTCACGAAACCCATGCCCATCGGAGAAGGCAAGTTCATTCAGCCAACGGGCAAAGCGTTTAAAATGCCGATGGCCACCATCGCCGTCTGGGAGAATGGCGTGATCGTGGAAGAACATCTGTTCTGGGACAACCA
>PMCM01000249.1 GCA_003154155.1 Ignavibacteriota bacterium
AATAGAGCTGAAAGATCAGGATAAACCTTGGGAATGCTGAACTCTTGCGCCAGGGCCTTTGCCCGGCTTGAGTCTACATCTGTCAGGCCAATTACATTCAACCCCCACGTCTTATATGCCGGCAGATGACCGTAGTGGACGATGGTCCCCGCACCCACAATGGCAATGCCATAATTCCGGCGTGGTTTCACTCCCATCTTGCCGATCAGGTCTAACTCTAAACTTTGATCCTTGCTTTGCTTGGTATCCATGTAGGCATTCTCCCATTCAGATTCTCAGATTGACGAGGGTTATAGATTCCAGCGTTATGAGGCAGAGACTTACGCCGGTCAGTTTATGGCTCGCCCTTTCCGATGTTGGAATCACGGGGCAAGATATTCGACAGCACCCGGCGCAGAGCCTCCACTTGTATGTCGTTGGTGGTGATGCCCTCCTTGGGAGGTTCAACGACGTCAAAATGGCCATACCTGTCCTTTCCCCTCACCAAATGCACGATCTGGCGCTCCGGCGAATCTTGCACAACCTCCGGGGTGGTATAGCGGATGGCAATGCCTATTCTGGGCATCGCCGAAGTATTGGCTTTGGAACCATGCACGATCGCCACATGGTGCAACGACATTTCGCCGGGCTGGAGGACAAAATCGACTGCGAGGCTTTCGTCTACCTCCACCGCAATCTCTTGACCTCGCGACAGCATGTTGTCTCGTTCATAGGTATCGCGTTGGGAAAGGAACGCAGTCTTGTGCGTCCGCGGGATCGCGCGCATGCAGCCGTTCTCCGGAGTACTTTCCGATAGAGCGACCCACGCCGTAACAACGTTGGGAGGATGTATTCCCCAGTAGGTTCCGTCCTGATGCCATGAAACAAATGCCTTGTCTTTGGGAAATTTGAAAAACCATCCCGTCTCCCACACCAGGATGTCGGGGCCGAGCACACTTTCAACCGCATCCAGCACATTCGGATGGGAGACGATTTGATACACCCAGTGCAACATAAGGTGCGTCTGGGCAAAAATCAGCCGGCGTTCCCTGGGGATCACCCCCTCGACACGCTTATGGTTCAACTCCAGGTATTCCTCAAAGCGATTGCGGAACCGGTCGGCCTCGCTGTAATCGAAGACCCGGAGCGGGAAGTAATATCCCTCCTCGGAATATTGAGCATCTTGTTGCGGTGTCAACCTCGTAGCACCACGTGTCTCCATAGTTTGGTCTCCCGGGAAGAACTTTGCCAGAACCGCGTGGTTGTAGCACTCCGGCGGCGCGTCGGCCCGGATTACTGGATGACTCCGTCCGGAAATCGCTCCAGGATCGTGGGGTCGTGATCCGCGAGAACAATGTCGCACTCCCGTTTGTAGCGACGTATCGCCTCGCGGCACATCGCCACATTCTCAGCCACACCCACGGGATGCGTCTCGTCAATGTTACCCTTCAGGAAAGCAGTCTCAAGGATGCCGACTGTTCCCAAGGACGTTCTCACCCGCACTGCCGCCGAGGCCGGATGGTGCCCTCCGGTGGTTTCATAGATCAAATCTGGTGCGACTTCAGTAGGATCATCCACGAGATGCAAGCGGTCTTCAATAAGGAGACTGCGCAAGAATGCCCAGGTTCCTGCCGTGAAATAGATGTCCCTTGGAGGATGGCCGGGTGTCTCAAGTAAGAATTCCATCATGCCGGCCCGCGACATATAAACATGCGCTCGGGGCATCAGGTGTCGCAAGAGTCCGCCGGAGTGGTACGTTATGGCCTGGGTGAGGAGGACGAAGTCTATAGACTCGGGTTCTAGATGGTGCCGCTCAAGCAACCGGTCCAAAGTGACGATGTCACCAAAAACGCATTGCGGATCTACACCTCGAACGACCTCGCCAAGTCTCCGGCGGTCGGCTTCGTCGATGGGTAAGCCTGTGTCAACCAGTCCCGTCAATCCTCCTCCCCGGATAATCCACACGTAATAGGAAAGGCGATACATGCTGACGTCGTTGCGCGCAAAAAAGATTTCCCAGCCCGGTATCGGCATCGTTGCAATTTGACATGCCTGCAATTCGTATGTGCGCACCTGCTAACTCCTCTCTGTGTGCAGAACTGGGCTCCAGCAGCCAGGAAACATGCCAGCCACGCGGGGTTTTCTTCTTGAATCACTCCCCGTCACCAACCCGAAGCGGATACCCCCCGAATTCCTTTGCCGCCTGAATCATCGTCAGGTAGTTCTCCGGGTTTACGGAGGAGTGGATGGAATTAGACGAGCAAATAATGTGCCCCCCCCCGTACGAGGCTTTGCGAATGCATTCCTTCACGGCGGCTCTAACTTCACCTTCTGTTCCGTTGGGGAGAAGCTGCGAGCAATCGATATTGCCCAGAACGCAAACCCTGTTTCCAAACTTCTTTTTGACTTCTCCGATATCCATGCCGGCGATGGGTTCAATGGGATGGATACCGTCGATCCCGGCATCGACGATCATGTCCAGAATCGGCCACAGGTTCCCGTCGGAGTGCTTTATGACTTTCCCTCCCTCCTCATGGACAGCATCCACCATCTTCTTGAGCCGAGGCAGGATGAATTCCTTGAATACCATGGGTGAAAAGATGGGTCCTTGGGTGCCTGCGTAATCGTCTCCAAGCATGACGATGTCAGCCCC
>PMCM01000197.1 GCA_003154155.1 Ignavibacteriota bacterium
AACTTGTTGCGGAGAACTTCGATTCGCTGGGGAGGATTACCGCATTTCTGTTGAAGAAGGTCGAAGCTTCCGGAGGAGGGACCGTTGCTTCTTCATGACTATCTTCGTCAGGCTGCGGAACGGCATCCGAAGAAAGTCGCCCTGGTTTCCGGCGAGCAGCGGTGGTCCTACCACGCGCTGGAAGAGAAGGCGACCGCACTCGCGGGCCATCTTCAGGGACAGGGACTGAGCCGCGGCGACCGGGTGGCGATATATCTGGAAAACACGCCGGAACAGGTGATCGCCATCTTTGGCGTTCTCCGGGCCGGCGGCTGCATCGTTGTAGTGAATCCAACGACGCAGGCGGAGCGGTTGGGCTTTATTATCGCGCACTCGGAAGCGCGCTACCTGTTCGCTCCGGTGGAGAAACGCGCACTGGTGATGAAGGCCATGGAACAGTCCGGCGCCCCGGCGGGCATCATCTGGGCCGGCGAGAAAAAGCCGGGCGATGACGAACAATCCTTCGCCGATTATGTGAAGCCCCTGCCGGCCGTCACCCTTCCGCGGATGATTGACGAGGATCTCGCGTCCATCGTCTACACATCCGGATCTACGGGAAAACCGAAAGGCGTGACACACCTTCACCGCACCATCGACGTCGCGGTGAACTCCATCGTCGAGTATCTGGAAAACAACGAGGAGGATGTCATCCTCGATCTTCTTCCTCTCTCTTCAAGCTACGGCCTGCTGCAGCTTCTCGTTACCGTGAGGACGGCCGCCCGGCTCGTGCTGGAGAAGGGGATCGGTTATCCCTTTGAAGTGATCAAGAAGATCAGGGAAGAAAAGGTGACCGGACTGGCGGGTGCGCCGACGGTCTGGGCGATCCTGCTGAAGCTGGAGAATGTCAAGCCAGCGGACGTTGCTTCGCTTCGCTACATTACGAATGCGGCGGCAGCCCTGCCGGCCAGTTTCGTGCCGCGGCTCAAGGTGCTGTTCCCGCACACCAGGCTGTTCTTGATGCACGGCTTGACGGAGTGCCTGCGGACCACCTATCTGCCTCCCGATCAGCTTGACATTCGTCCGACGTCCGTGGGGGTCGGCATGCCGAACGTGGAGCTCTGGATACAGGATGCGAGCGGCAACCGTCTGCCGCCCGGAGTTCCGGGGGAGATGGCGGTGCGCGGGTCGAACATCATGGCCGGCTACTGGCGCGATCCCGAAGCCACGGCCCGGATGATCACGCAGGGCGTGTACCCGTGGGAGAGGGTATTACGAACGGGAGATCTGTTCAAAGCGGACGAGGAGGGGTACTTTTATTTTGTGGCCCGCAGCGATGAACTGATCAAA
Organism: Ignavibacteriota bacterium; assembly: GCA_003154155.1. GTDB lineage: Bacteria > Bacteroidota > Ignavibacteria > UBA10030 > UBA6906 > Fen-1255. The sequence goes on from PMCM01000197.1 coordinate 1,327, forward strand.
AGCAGGGGAGAGAAGGTCAGCCCGATCGAGGTGGAAGATGCGATCTACCTGATGCCGGAGGTACTGGAAGCGCGGGTGATCGGTGTGCCCGATCAGGTATTCGGACAGGCGATTCGTGCAGAGATTGTATTGAAGGAAGGACAGCAGCTGGCGGTGCCCCAGGTGAAGGCGCATTGCCGGAAGCACCTTGAGGACTTCAAAGTCCCCCATCAGGTGGAGTTTGTGGCCAGCCTGCCAAAGACGCAGGGAGGAAAAATCAAACGCTCAACAGGGTCATGAGAACGGTGCTAGTGTGCGCGGCGCTTCTTCTATCCGGGTGCGTTGCTCATCGAGAGGAGGGACCGGTGGACATCGTCGGAGACGTGCGGGCTGATCTTTCCAGTTTGCGGACTATGAAAGTGTTTTTCGGCCACCAATCGGTGGGCGGGAATTTGTTGCAGGGATTGCAGGAAATCGCGCGGTCGCAGGGAGACTCGGTGGCTATTGTTGCGCTGAGCGGCAATGGGGCACCGTTTGTTGGCGGTATCGAGCATTCGTTGATTGGCCGGAATCAGGATCCCGGCTCCAAGTGCGATGATTTTGTCGCCATCGTCCGGCGGATTGCCCCCGAAGCGCCTGACATTGTCGCGATGAAGTTCTGTTATGTCGATTTCGATGAGAACACCGATCCCCGGGCGGTATTCGATCGCTACCGGGTTGCGGTGGAGAATGTGAGGAAAGTGGTCCCATCGGCGAAAATCCTTCATATAACGTCACCGCTCACGGCGCGAACGCCAGGCTGGAAGCGGATTGTCAAGGGGCTTCTGGGCCGGCTGGAAGCGGGGGATGAGACGGCAAAGCGCCGTGCTGCGTTCAACCGACTGTTGCGGGAGGGGTTTCCGGAGGATCCTTTGTTCGATCTGGCCCGGAGTGAATCGACGTACCCGGATGGCCGGCGGGAGACGGCACGGATCGACGGCACGGAAGTGGAGTTCCTGGTGGGCGAGTTCACCTCCGATGGGGGTCATTTGAGCGAACGGGGCCGTAGCCAGGTAAGCAGGGAGTTGTTGCACGTGCTTGCAACGGCAAAAGGGCGGTGAGGCGGCGGGCCGGCGGAGAATTTGTTTCACGCCGGAAGATTTGTATATTGGGGAGCGATAGCAAAGGAACCCTTTATGCCGAAGATCCTGGTGATCGACGACGATGAAATCACGCTCGCGCTCATGCACAATGTGCTGGAGGACGAGGGGTACGATATTTATTCCACTGCAGATGGTCCGCAGGGAATACAAATCTACAAAGAGCGGCAGCCCGACGTCGTAATCCTGGATCTGGCACTTCCGAGCATGAACGGGTTGGAGGTGTTGCGGAAGATCCGGAAGCAGGATCCTGACGCGAAGATTATTGTCGTCACGGGTCATGGTTCCGAGGAATCGGCGAAGGTCGCGTTGCGCTACGGAGCATGGGGTTACATTGAGAAGCCGGTGGATTTTTCCACGTTCCTGCATCAGATCCGGAGCGCCGCGGAGACGTGAGCCGGGGCGGGACAATCGGATTGACATTCCCCTGACATTTGATTAAATTAGAAATCTCACAGTGTTTCTTACGACTCTGTGAGGTTTTTCGCATTAAAGCCTCGGTCCGGTGCACCAGGAAGGCGAGGATCAGGGGCTGAGTTGATCCGGGACTGAATATGATGACGGTTGCATGGCCGGAGCGGAATCTGCAGTGCATTTGGGCGCGTAGCTCAGGGGTAGAGCA
>PMCM01000096.1:0-7693 GCA_003154155.1 Ignavibacteriota bacterium
AAGGCGAAGGACGACCCATGAAACAATCCCTTGTGTTACTGATCGGCGCAGCACTCTTGCTTGCAGGGTGCTCCACCGGCAAATTCTACTACGATGCTCCACCCCTTTCCTTCGCCGATGTGAACTACGGGTTCCCGACGAAACACACACTCGTCAACGGGATCAACGTTCACTATATCGACGAGGGCAAGGGCGAGAAGACGCTTATTCTGGTCCACGGACTGGCAAGCAATGCCGGGTTCTGGCGCTATAACATCGCGGAGCTCTCCTCAAAATACCGTGTGATCGCCGTGGACCTCCCCGGATACGGCAAATCCGACAAAGGCGTGTACCCGTACACTCTCACGTTCTACGCTGATATCATCAGCGGACTAGTCAAACAGCTGAATCTCAGCACAATATACTATGCGGGCAATTCCATGGGCGGACAGATCGGCATCTGGTTCTGTCTTCGCCACCCCGAGCAGGTGGAGAAGCTCGTTCTGACCGATCCGGCCGGGATAGAGCACTTCACGCCGGGCGAGAAGGAGTGGTTCCGCGGCTTCTTCAATACCACGATCATCAAGAACACGCCGGAAGTCACGATACGCGCGAATCTGGCGAACAACCTGTACAACTTTGACGAGCGCTTCGAGTGGATGGTGGAGGAACGCGCACGGACGGTGAAGACTCCCGAGTTCGATGACTTCGCGTACACGGTCGTACGCTGCGTCAATGCCATGGTTGACGAACCGACCGACGAACGGCTGGGTCAGCTCAAAACACCCACATTGATCATCTACGGGGAACAGGATCTCCTGATCCCGAATCCGGTACTGCATGGCGGCACAAGCCGGAGCATCGGAGAAAAAGGAGTGAAGGAAATACCCCATGCACGCCTCGTCATGATTCCCAACGCCGGACACATTTCTATGATGGACCAGCCGGCCATATATGACAAAACCGTCATGGACTTCCTCGGTCAGTAAGACAATGGACGCACACGTGACAGTCGGGATCGTCAGCGTCGGTACCTACTCCCCCCCGGATGTCATGACCGCGGCGGATATCGCCGCGGTGAGCGGCCTGCCGGAGCAGGTGGTGCGCGAGAAGCTCGGCATCACCCGGAAACATGTGGGCAGCGCCGGCGAACATCCCAACGCGATGGCCGTCAAGGCTGCCCGCGACTGCCTCGCACAGACCACCATCCGGCCGGAAGAGATCGATGTCGTGATCTGTACGACGGAGGAATGGAAGGAATACCTGATGTGGACCGCCGGCGTGCATCTCGCGCATGAGATCGGCGCCACCCGGGCCTGGGGCGTAGACCTGCACATGCGGTGCGCGACCACCGTCGGCGCCATGAAAATGGCCAAAGACATGATCGCCTCAGACCCGGAAATCAACACGGTGCTCATCGCAGGCGGCTATCGCACGTCGGATGTCATTGATCTGAAGAACCAGCGTACGTCCTTCCTGTTCAACATCGGGGCNNAGCGGCACCGTGCGTTTTCCGGACGATGATGCGGTCGCCCAGGGGCTGTTTGCGTTCGATCTCGTCGAACCCGAGGCCATGAAAACACGATTGAACGCCGTATCGATGGACAACTGGATCCACTGCGTGGATGAAGCCCTGCGCAAAAGCGGCCCCGGACCCGGCAGCACGCCGTACACACATAGGGATATCGGCTACCTGAATATCCTGCTGATCAAACCCTCGGGCCACCGGGAAATGCTCGACCGCCTCGGCTTGACGGAAGCACAGTCTGTCTATCTGGGCGACATCGGGCACACGGGTGAGCAGGATGCGATGTTCTCCATCCGCGAAGGGGTCCGCCGCGGCAGATTAAAGGAAGGAGACCTGATGGTCATCGTCGCAGCAGGGATCGGGTATGTGTGGGCAGCGGCGTGCGTGCGATGGGGGTAGCTTCCCTTCACGCGGCACATCGGAACAACACCGGAATCACATAACTTCAGGACTATCATGCGTCTACAGAACAGAATCGCCCTCGTGACCGGCGGGGCAGCAGGCATCGGCAAAGCCACCGCAATGCGGTTCGCCGAAGAAGGGGCAAAAGTGGTCATCGCCGACCTGAACGAATCGGCCGGACGGGCACTCGCCGCCACCCTTGGGCCGGATGCCGCATTCTACCGGGTGAATGTCGCCGACCGCAATGACGTCCAAGCGTGGATCGATGCCGTCGTGAAGCGGTACGGACGCATCGACGTTCTGGTAAACAATGCGGGGATCGTGCGCGACGGCATGCTGGTAAAGATGAAGGACGGCGAAATCGTCAAGCAGATGCCTGAAGCCGATTTTGACCTCGTGGTCGGCATCAACCTGAAAGGCGTGTTCAATTGCACGCAGGCGGCCGCTCCGGTGATGATGCGCCAGAACGGCGGCGTCATCCTCAATGCGACCTCGGTCGTCGGCCTCGACGGCAATTTCGGCCAGACCAACTACGTCGCCACCAAAGCCGGTGTCATCGGCATGACGAAAGTCTGGGCCCGGGAGCTCGGCCGCTATGGAATCCGTGTGAACGCGGTCGCTCCGGGATTCACCGCGACGGAGATTCTGGCCGCAATGCCGGAGAAGGTCCTCGACGGCATGAAAGCGCGCACGCCTCTCGGACGGCTGGGCGATCCGCGCGATATCGCGAACGCCTATCTCTTTCTCGCATCCGATGAGGCCTCCTTTGTGACCGGCGAGACGCTCAGGGTCGACGGTGGCATCGTCGTCGGCACATAGCGGATTCCGCCCCGGCATGACCGTGGGCGACATCCTCGCCGTGCGCGCACACCTGACACCCCGGCGCATCGCCCTGGTCGAGTACCCAGGGAGGCGGCAGTATACCTTCGGCGATCTGCAGACGCGATCGAACCGTGCCGCTCATGCCCTCCATGATCGTCACGGCGTCAGCCGGGGCGACCGCGTCGCACTCCTGGCCAACAACAGCGTGGTCTACCTGGACATGTTCTTTGGGCTCGCCAAACTCGGGGCAATATTCACACCGTTGAACTGGCGATTGTCGGCCCGAGAACTGGCCGGCATTATGGGCGATTGCCGCCCCAGTGCCATTGTTGCCGGACCCCACTATGCCGCAACGGCAGCCGAACTCGGCCGGGCTCTTGGCGACTGTCGGGTCATCGCAGTTGAGGGGGCGGCCATACCGGGGGCGGCATGCTACGAAGACGAGCTCAACGGCGCCCCGGAGACTGATCCGGTGAAACTGCCGCTCCATGAAGAAGACCCCGTTGCACTCCTCTACACATCGGGAACGACCGGCCAGCCGAAAGGAGTGCTTGTTCCCCATCGCATGGTGCTCTGGAACGCCATCAATACGGTGATCAGCTGGGGCCTCTCGGCGGAGGATGTTTCCCCCGTCTTCACGCCCCTGTTCCACAGCGGCGGGCTGTTTGCCTTCCTCATGCCGCTCCTGTACGCAGGTGGCCGCGTGGTGATCACACCGGCGTTCGATGCGGGAGCATCGCTCCGCGTCATAACCGACGAACAGTGCACGGTCATTCTTGGTGTTCCTTCGCTGTTCAGGCTATGGATGGAGGCACCCGGGTTTGCCGGTGCCGACTTCAGCAAGGTGCGCTGGTTCATCAGCGGCGGTGCGCCGTGTCCGGTTCCCTTGATGCAGGCATGGCGGGACGCAACAGGAACCGTCCTGCGGCAGGGATATGGGCTCACCGAGGCCGGCGTAAACTGCTTCTCGATGACCGACGATGAGTCCATAGAGAAGGCGGGGAGCGTCGGCAAACCGATATTTCACAGCCGGATGCGGATCGTCGACACTGAAGGGAATGAGGCTGCCCCGGGTCAACCGGGCGAACTGCTGATCGCCGGTCCGCACCTCTGTGCCGGGTACTGGCAGAATTCCGCAGCAACCCAGCTCGCGCTGCGCGATGGATGGCTGCACACCGGCGACATGGCTCGCCGGGATGAGGAAGGCTTCTATTTCATTGTGGGAAGATACAAGGACATGATCATCAGCGGCGGAGAAAACGTCTACGCGGCAGAGGTCGAATCTGCGTTCCGCGAGCATCCTTCCGTTGCCGACGCCGCGCTCATTGGACGCCCGGATCCGATATGGGGTGAAGTGGGAGTCCTGATCGTCGTTCAAAAAGACGGATGTCATGCCACGCAGGAAGAACTCCTTGCGTTTTGCACGGGCAAGCTGGCGCGGTTTAAGATGCCGAAACAGATACTGACCGTGGACACACTTCCCGTCTCGCCATACGGCAAAGTGGAGAAGGAAGTGCTGAAACGCCGGTATGGCTTTGCGGACGGAGGCAATGCCTAGCATGATCCAGCCGGCAATCCCAGGAATCAAGGCGGCGATGATCACGTCATCACGTATCACCACACGCGTGCTGACAAGCGGCCGGTACGACGGCATTCCCGTCCTCTTCCTTCATGGCAATCTCAGCTCGGCGGCCTGGTGGGAGGGAACGATGGCATCTCTGCCGTCTGGATACCGGGGCATTGCGCCGGACCAGCGCGGATTCGGGGACGCAGATCGTTCCGCCAGGATCGACGCCACGCGCGGCATGCGCGATCTCGCAGAGGATGCCGTTGCTCTCCTCGATGCGATGTCCGTCGCACAAGCGCATATTGTCGGCATGTCGCTTGGCGGGTCGGTCATGTGGCAGATGCTCATGGACTTCCCCGGGCGGTTTCTGACCGCAACACTTGCTGCGCCGGGCTCCCCCTATGGCGCCGGCGGGACCCGGGATGCGGACGGGACGCCGTGCTTTGGCGATTACGCAGGCTCGGGTGCCGGTCTGATAAACAGAAAACTCGTGCGCAACCTCCGTGCCGGCGACCGGAGTACGAATGACCTCTTTTCGCCGCGCACGGTCCTGCGGACGCTGGTGGTCCGCCCGGGATGCATCCCTGAACATGAAGAAGAGCTGTTGACCGGCATGCTGGGCATTCATGTCGGCGAACTGGAGTATCCGGGCGATGTGGCAGTCTCCTCCAACTGGCCGTACGTTGCTCCCGGCCGCTGGGGCGCCACCAATGCCCTTTCGCCCAAATATGCCGGAGACATCGCGCGACTCTTCCTGATCGACCCCATGCCCGGCATATTGTGGATCCGCGGCAGCGATGATCTGGCCGTTTCCGATTCCAGTTCATCCGATCCCGGCAGGCTGGGACAGGTCGGTTTGATACCTGATTGGCCGGGAATGGACATTTATCCACCCCAGCCGAGCATTCTGCAAACCCGGGCCGTGCTCGAGAGGTATGCCGCGGCGGGCGGCATCTACAAAGAAGTCGTTATCCCCGACTGCGGCCATGTGCCGTTCATTGAGAAGCCCGGAGAGGCCAACGCGGTGTTTCACCGGCACATTCTCCCGGCACCCGATTCCTGACAACCAGGCCGGTGTGCATGCAGATCACCAACTCCAACCTCTGTGGCAGGTTCCATGGCACGTTACGCTCACATTCTCAGCACCGGTCGTTACATACCGGAAAGAACTATAACCAACGAGGATCTCAATGTATCGCTCGGGGTCAACGTCGGTGACTGGCTTGTCGAAAACGTCGGCATCCGTGAGCGCCATGTCATGGCCGACGACCAGACCACCTCTGACATGGTCGTGCACGCGGCACGGCAGGCGCTCAACCGTGCATCCCTTGCGCCGGCTGATCTCGATCTGATTATCGTCGCCACCGATACACCTGATTACATCAGCCCGGCAACCGCTTCCGTTGTACAGGCGAAGCTTGGCGCCCGGAACGCCGGAACCTTCGACATCAATTGCGCCTGTGCAGGATGGGTGACGGGCCTGGACATGGCAGCCCGGTACGTGATCACAGATCCCGATATCGACTGCATCCTGGTGGCAGGCGGGTATGGCATGACGAAGTTTGTCGATTGGACCGACAAGTACACATGCACGCTCTTCGCCGACGGGGCCGGCGTGGCTATTGTCAGTGCCGCCGATCAGCCCGGATATCTTGCGGGCGCACTCGCCGCGGAGGGTAGCTATCACGATGCCATGGGGATCTACACCGGGGGCACGTTCAGGCCGGCAACACGCGAGACCGTCGGACAAACAGGCAAACCCCGCGTGGAGTTTGTGAGGAAATTTCCGGCGACATTCAACAGTGACAACTGGCCACCCCTGATCCGCAAAGTTGTGCGAAAAGCCGGACTCCAGCTGGACGATATCTCCTTTTTTCTCTTTACCCAGTTGAATCTCCGCACGATTGAATACGTCATGCAGAACCTGGGCCAACCCATGAGCAAGACGCACACCGTCATGGACAAGTGGGGCTACATCGGTTCCGCATGCATTCCCGCCGCGCTGGACGATGCGCTCGAGTCGGGCACGGGGCCCAGGGCGGGAGACGCCGTGGTCTTCTGCGCCACAGGCGGCGGCATGGCAATGGCAGCCACAGTATGGAGGTGGAAATAATCCATGTTCATCGGCGATTATCTGGGACGGCGGGAGATCTACAGCCCCGAGGCTCTCGCCATCATCGATGCGGGCAAGTCGCCGGAATTGCGCCTGACATTCCGGCAACTGAACGAACGGGCAAACAGGCTGGCCAACTGGCTCCGGACGTCGGCGGGCATCGGCAAGGGGGATCGCGTCGCGATCCTGGCCCGTGACGGCGTGGAGCATCTCGATTGTTTCTACGCGTGTGCCAAGCTTGGGGCAATCCACACCGCTCTCAATTGGAGGAGCCACTGGCGCGAGCTCGCTGGCATCGCCAGGAACACGACACCCAAAGTGCTCTTCTTTTCCGATGACTTCAAGGCAAACGTCGATGAGCTCCGTTCGGCTCTGGTCCATGAGGGATCGCCGATCCTTCACTACGTCCATCTGGAAGGCGGGGGGATTCCCGGAAGCATCGGCTACGCCGGCCTCGCAGCGTCATCGTCTCCCGACCCGGTCACCTGCGAAAGTGTGACGGAAGAAGACATCGCATGCCTCCTGTTCACCGGCGGCACAACAGGGCTTCCCAAAGGGGCCATGGTCAGTCACCGGATGATCAACTGGAATTCCCTGAACACGGTGATTCACGACCTGAAACGGGATGATGTGTACCTGAACGTCTTTCCCCTGTTTCACACCGGCGGGTTGTTCACGTATACGGCGACATTGATCACCTTCGGCGGAACGATAATTCTGACGCGGCAGTTCGACCCCGTGCAGGTGCTGCACCTGATCGAGCGCGAGCGTGTGAGCGTGTTTGCGGGCGTCCCGACGATGTACCAGGCGATGGCACAGTCGCCCGCGTGGGCGAACGCGAACCTCGGGAGCCTTCGTTTCTGCACCAGCGGCGGAGCCCCGTTGCCGGTGACCGTCATCGAAAAGTACATCCAGGAAAAGGGGGTGCGGTTCAAGCAGGGTTTCGGCATGACGGAATTCGGGCCGGGACTCTTCGCCCTCGCGCCCGAAGATGCGCAGCGCAAGGCGGGAAGTATCGGGCGACCGAATTTCTTTGTGGATGTGCGTGTGGTGGATGAGCACAATGCACCGCTTGGCCCGAACACCGTGGGCGAACTGCTCCTGAAAGGCCCCAGCTTCTGCTCGGGTTATTACAACGACCCCGGCGCGACGGCGGCGGCTGTGGATGCCGAAGGGTGGTTTCATACGGGCGATCTTGTGCGATACGACGAAGAGTGGTTCTTCTTTGTCATGGATAGAAAGAAGGACATGTTCATTTCCGGCGGCGAGAACGTCTACCCGG
>PMCM01000096.1:7720-7861 GCA_003154155.1 Ignavibacteriota bacterium
CTCAAGGAACACCTTGCACATTACAAGGTCCCGAAGACCATCAACGTACTGGATGCACTTCCCCTCTCTTCCATGGGAAAGATACTTAAACGGGAGCTGCGGGCGCGCTACCTCTCACCACCAACAACGAATCAGGGAGTT
>PMCM01000318.1 GCA_003154155.1 Ignavibacteriota bacterium
GCCCAATCCGGGGCTTTGTCTTTGTCCCGAGAGGAAACGCATGACCATACTTGTGAACCCGCGGCTGCCGGCTGTTCTCGCTCCATACAACGCCATCCTGGTGGTGATCGCCCTCCTCGTGCGTACGCTCATGCCAGCATCAGGCTTTGCGCAACAACCCGGATCGGCCACACATGATCAGAAGTCCGTTGTGGCCCCATCTCCCACGCTCACCGTACAGATCCCGGACGAACAGCGGCAGTTTCCTGAACCGTTGCCGGCGGAGAGGAGCGCTCCCGGCTTCAAACTCCGCGGGATCAAAGGGTGGATGTGGCGCCCCGCTCAGTACCTCGCCGAAATACCCGTGCTCGCACAGCACCGGATGAACTTCATGATGAACTGCTACACGTCGATGTGCGACATCGAGCACCACGCATGGGGTGAGCCGGACTGCAATCGCTGGTGGGAGCCGCTGCCCGCAGACAAGAAGAAAGCCTACGAGGAGGTGGTCCACACGTGTGCACGGCAGGGGGTCACTTTCTGCTTCTGCATGAACCCGAACCTCAGCTCCAAACGGTTTGCTGACCCGGACAACGCGCAGGACGTCGCGGACCTTTGGCAACACTACCATTGGATGCAGGATCTGGGCGTGAAATGGTTCAGCATATGCCTGGATGACATCGGACACGGCGCGGACCCGACAATGCAGGCGAAACTTGTAAACGAAATCCTCCGGCGACTGCGCGCCCGGGATCCTCAGGCGCAGATGATTTTCTGTCCGACTTACTTCTGCGGCAACGGAACCAATCGCGGCGCTGAATGTTATCTGAAAGTCATCGCCGCCGAGTTGGAGGGGGATGTCTATGTCTTCTGGACCGGCGACGCGATAGTCGCGCCGAGAATTACACGCACCGCCGCTAAGCAGTATGGAAAGCTCGTCGCTCACAAACTCATATTGTGGGACAACTATCCCGTCAACGACAATACGCCCACGATGAACCTCGGCCCGGTCACGGGTCGCGACCCCGACCTGTGTGAGGCCGTGGAAGGATATATGAGCAACTCACTCTGTCCCCAGAATGAAATCAACCGGATCCCCATGCTCACCTGCGCCGACTACGCCTACAACCCGTGGCAGTATGACCCGGACCGTTCGATCGGCCAGGTGATCCTGCGGATGGCCGGGAGCAAGGATCAGCGTTCGGCGCTCGCGGAACTGGTGGAAGCGTATCCCGGCAACCTCCGGCTCGAGAAGGGGTATACCTTCAATCCCGTTCGCTCACGATTCTCCCACCTCGATTCATTGTCTGATGGAGGTGCTCAGGCGGGAGCTTTCGTCCATCGGATGGATGAGCTTCTGCACCGGTTCCAGGGCGCATTTCCCCGGAACTTCCCGGATGCAAGGAAAACGCTGTCCGACGATATCGGATGGATGAGAACAGCCCTCGCGAACACAGCGCGGGAATGACCGGGACTCCGCGCACCTCAGCGTGAGCGTGATCGTGCCATGGGCCTCCCCCGGGATTCCAGAACGGTCATGAGATAGCCCACGACGTTATTCACCCCCGGATGCAAGCACCTGCATGCCTCGCGGAATGCATCCCCGTGCTTTGATGCCAATCGTACCAGCACCTTCACCGCCGGCTCCGTGAGCGGCACAGCCGGACTGGCGTGCCTGTGTATGAGACTCCGGATTTCCGCGTACGGATCGGGAAACGTCAGAGCCTCCTTCGCGACGCTTTCCGCTTCTTCGCGTATTGTGTGGTTTGGTTGGTTTAGATATGTAAGTACAGATGGTTGGTTGTGTGGGTGTGTGTGGTTGGTTAGAGGACTCCTTGTTTCCGCGTAAGGAGTCCTTGAGTTATCATCAAGGATCCTTGAAGGAGTCCTTGACTCGTCGCTAAGGATCCCCGAAGGATTCCTTGAGTCGCCATCAAGGATCCTTGAAGGGGTCCTCGATTCGTCATCGAGGATCCCTGAATGAGTCTCCGGTTCGCCGTCCGGGACAGCCGCAGCCTCTTCCAGATCACGCGGGCCTATCTGCAGCGTCGGGTCCGTTCGGACCGCCGGAGCCACCTGAAGGACCTTCCACCGTGTTTCGTTGGCTGCCCGGGACCGGCGCTTGAATGCGGAGATGTGTCCCTCATACTCCAGCCAGTTGTGCACTCTGAAGCAGTTCTCCCCGGGTTCCAGGAAGCCCAGGCGCACCATTGCCTTCAGCGCTCTGCCCGGGGTTCCCCGCCAATCCATGAGGGATTCGATTTCATCCACGGTATATCCTGCCAAAATCCCGTCTTCGGGATGATGTTCGCAACAATGGCACCACAACTTGATGGGAAGCACCTCGGCGCCCGGGCCAAGCGTTGCCACCAGGCGCCTGGTCTTGATATTCGTGAAGTAGTGAACGTGAAGGTTGAGGAAGGCCATGGCATGTCCGGGGTTAGTTAAGGATGTGTGATATTATCGACGCAACGACGGTTCACAGCAAAGACGGCGAACCTCTACCGGGGGGGCCGCGGTGACGCACTGGTTGCCCGGAGCGCGTTGTGAACACGCTCTGGCGACCTCTGAGAATGAACTCAGGGCACCGGAAATTCTGGCTCAGAGGCCAATACGAAACAAGAAATTCAGAACTCACCCGCGCTGTGTGGATAAAGTGTGGATACGGTGTGGATAATATTGCCGGAATTGTGGATAACTCCAGCCAATTGGCGTGGGGATGGTAGTCCATTGGAGTCTCGCTCGTCACAGAGTGTGGAAACAGGTTCGGGAATTGTCGATAAGTTGCGGATGCCGAATTGAAAAAGATGCGCCCACGAGGCGCCGTGGTTGACGACATGGAGAGCGAATGGAGATTGGAAGAGCTCATTTGAGCCCTGAACGTGAGGATGATAAAAGGGTTTTGTCGAGAACCGTCAAGCGACGAAAAAGACCGTCACCCCCGAGATCTTCTCTACGTGCTCCCTGATTTCCAGGGAGGAGGCAAATGCTGTAGCCGGGTCACGGCTGATGAAAGGCTGGCGTTCAAATGAACACTGCCTGATATCGTCTGATCAATCGCATCAACATGGTAACGCTGAAGGGGCATTGGGGTCGTTGTCTTATTGCTTCTTTGCCCCGTGGGCAGCTTGCAAAAGGTGTACCAATGAAGAGAATTGCCATAAATCGATCAAAAAGCGGATTTCGCTGGGCGACGAACTTCCCACTTTGGGAAGCATACTTCCCACTTTGGGCACGTTCTTCCCACATTGGGAACGCTCTTCCCAGGTGGGCGCGGGATTATCATGTCGGGGAAGGGCTACCCCAAACGGGAACAAGATCTCCAAAGTGCGAAGGAAAAGATCATGCGGAGGCAACCAATATCTCAAGCCACACGGACGTCTCGACCGCGGACCTCAACGTCCCGGCACGAGAACGGTTGTCGGCAAAGCAACCGGCTTAATGTTACTCCGTGATCTCGTGATTGTGCCCCCGGATCATACCACTGAAAGGCTGCCTGGGAGGATTAGCTATTCTTCCGTCCCTTCAGACGATTCATTGCAATCATTCTTCCCGCATCCTTCTTAGGCAAGCGGGGAACGATTCTGCCGGCCCCAGAACCGTCCGCGCATCTAGCCGCACCCCCGGTAATCCGGTAAGCAGACAGTTTGTCACCGTACGCGCCGAGTTCCGCGGGGAAACTCCCCGGGCTTCCCCCGGGACATTATACAAGTCCCCCGGCCTTAAAAGGCCGCCGCGAACCGGCATGGGAACAAACAGGACTTGAGTGGGATCAGTCGCAGGTAGTGTATGCGAAGAATTGACAATCGGCCCGGACATCCACCAGACGATCCGCTATGTTCTCCGGTGCAATGGTATCGGACATCAAAGGTCGCACCAGTTAACACACGAAGAGAGTGAAACCGCTGAGGACAATCATGACAACCGACCAGGGAAACAATGAAGCAACCCGCGACACAATCCTGAAGCTCATTGCTGTTGACAGAGCCGCAAACGTCACGCACGCAAAGCCCATTCCTCTGCTCTCCGATGGGGACGAATACGTAGATCTGGAGCAACTCAATCACGGGGTGCAACGGGCTACGGGGGAAGCCACGACCATGGGCCGCGTGCTTCAACGAAAGTCAGTACAGGAAAGTACCTGGGGCAGAATCCTCACGCATCTCGTGGGAACCGGCACGGGCAAAGTGCGTGCCGGTACTCAAGGTCGGAATGGCGAACAGCAAGAAATGCACAAAAGCGGGAGAAACGGTTGGTTGCGCGCGGCGGTGCTCGGATCTGACGACGCGATCGTGTCCACCGCAAGCCTTATGATTGGTGTTGCCGCGGCATCTGCGGCGAATGGGGCTATCCTGGTCGCAGGCGTGGCGGGCCTCGTTGCAGGGGCGATGTCGATGGCTGTGGGGGAATATGTTTCCGTGAGCTCGCAACGCGATGCTGAACGGGCCGACATCAAACGGGAACAAGGGGAACTCGCAGCAGACCCCCAGTCCGAATTGCGCGAGCTTGCATTGATCTACCAGAACCGGGGTCTTGACAAGGATCTCGCGATGCGTGTCGCCGAACAACTCAGCGCGGGCGATCG
>PMCM01000162.1 GCA_003154155.1 Ignavibacteriota bacterium
ACATCCGCAGCGGCAACCTGCATTACTCGTTTATTCATGGCGGACTTGTCGGGGCTGACACAAACGGACAGACCCTCTCTTCAAAGTACATTGCCGCCCACAGGCTCGAATTCAATATCGGGTCACGCGTGCGGCTCGGCCTCAGTGAGGCGGTGCTCTACAGCAACCAGCCGCCCCTTTTTGCACTCATGAATCCGATGGCGTTCCTGACAAGCACCGAGCTTTCCACAGAACTCCAATCCACCAATGCCCACAACACCATCATCTGGATCGATGCGGAAGTCAGACCGGTGACCAACCTCCGGCTCAGCGGATCGTGGCTGATCGACGATATCGGTTTCAGCGCACTCGGGAAGTCAGACTTGAGCGGGAACACCAACAAGTTCGGCTGGCAGGCGGGTCTGCTGTGGAACGATGCCTTCGCGCTCAATACGCTGCTTCTGACCCTGGAGTACACCCGGTTGGGACCATTTGTGGGGACCCACAGAAATATCGTCAACTCCTTCACCAACTGGAACTTGCCCCTCGGCGTTGAGCTGCAACCCAATTCCGATGAATGGCTGGTGGGCGCGGATATGGCTCTGACGCATCGCCTGAGCATGGGCACGCGGGTGCGTGTCCAGCGGACAGGCGAAAATATCGTCGACGCATCAGGGAAGATCGTGTTCAACGCCGGCGCCGATCTTCTGCACGGCGAAGGAGATCTGGACCATCCGAATGTTTTTCTTGAAGGAAGGAGAGTCGACAGGATTCTCGGTACGATCGACCTCATGTGGCAGCCCGTCTGGCAATACGTTCTGGACGTGCAGTACACCTTCCGCTCGTTCAGATTTCCTGCCGAGGGCCGTACCCTAACCGACTCGATCGTCTGGATGACATTCCGCGTTGACTATTGACGGGACGCTTCGCCGGCGCGTTGCCGGGCGCCGAGAGATTGCGGGAAACTAAAACGCCATCCTCCGCCATCCGGTCACGCCAGGCGTGCGCGGCGGAATCCCGATGAGGGAGCGACCGAGGTCAACGTAGTACCGGTATGCCTCAATGGAACTGCCGTTGGGGATCCGGTGATCCAACCCGAACACCGTTCCGCCGTTCCGCATGACGGGCTGCATTTTGTATTCAAGCTCGGCACGGATGGCATCCTTTCCCCTCCGGAGCACGTGCTTGTCGATCCCGCCGCGGATCGCCAGCCGGGAACCGTACGCCTTGCGGACTTCGACGATATCCATGCCGGCGGCAGGTTCCATGGGATGCATCGAGTTGATCCCGCACTCCAGAAACGCATCCAGCACTCGCCACATGTTTCCGTCGGAATCCATATCAAAAAGCCTGGTGCCCCGGGACGACACAAGGTCCCACACGGCGTTGAAGTATGGTTTGATGAACGTGCGCACCTGTAGCGGACCGATGAGCGGGCCCGCGTTCCCGGCCAGGTCTTCATGCACGGAAAGCTGGTCAATCATAAGAACGCGGCTCACCTCGTCCAGTACCCGGAGCGTCGTGTCGGTGATCGTGCCAAGGATATCGCGCATCAATTCCGGTTGCTCGTAGTACGCAAGACATGCGATTTCTTCACCCATCAATTCACGGGGAATATCGAACCCGCCCGGAATGGAGGCAACGACCAGCGCACCCCGCGTCTGTGCCTCGCGCGCATCCCGGATGGCATCCGTATCGATACGATCGGAGCGATAGAGAAACAGCGGCTTCACACGCAGCCAGCTCTCCATGTCATGAACGGGGTGATCAAGCGGCAGCGGAATGGTGGCTGCACGTTTGAACAATTTAGTCCTGCGGCCGAGCATGTCGCGTTGCAGGAGGATCTCGTCGTTTTCTTCGAGAGTTACGGGGGCGGGCCCGCCAAAAACACCGGTTGCGCCGCCGCAGGTGACCACCGGGACGTAATCCCAATCGAAGGCATCGAGGGAAACTTCGTTTTCCGTTGCACCCTGCTGTCGCCACTCTTCTTCCACTCCCACCAGCAATCCGAAGAGCTCGGAGAACATGGGACGCTCGACGTGGCCGAACGTCATCAACGCGATATAGTCATCCCGGGTATAGAGCATGAGGAGTGGTATGAATATAGGCTTTTTTTCCGCAATTGCCGCGCCGGGGCAGCAACATTTTCTTTTGTGTGTGGCCCTCCGCCGGGAGGGATCCGGCGGTACCCGGAGAGAGGAGAGACCTTGCCCGAGGATTTCAGGCGTGATGCGGCGAGCGGCGCAACACGGACTCTTCCTTACGGCGCATCATCCCCAGGAAGCGGAAAAAGCCGAGCACGAAGCAGATGTAGACCACGAAGACAAAAGCGATCGCAGGCACGAATTCCATAGATTCTCCCGATGGTGTGGTGACACCATCAAGATAGCACATGGCATGGGGAGATGTCGTGAGCAGGAGCATGACTGGACATCGTCCACAGGATCGTGCACGGATTTCTCCGGAATCGGCGGAAGAGTACCGGATATGTCGAACCGGGCGCGCGGGGGGACACACCACCCTTCCTGATACGTTGCATGGGGGAGGCGGATCAGCGTGGTGAACCCGGATTCCAGGCGGCCACCGCAGCTTTCCATCGGTGATATGCGTCGTCCCACTGCCGGGTATCGGCGGGCTCATGGTGTGTCCGTTCGAACGACCGGCGGACGACGGACCGCATGTCGGAAAGACTGCTGATTTCCGTGTGCATCCGGAGCTGCATCAGCAGGTTGCCGACGGCTGTCGCTTCCACCGGCCCGGCCGAAACCGGGATCGCCAGAGCATTCGCGGTGCATTGATTGAGGAAGGCATTGCGTGCCCCGCCGCCGACAATACACAGGTCGGAAACCGGACCTCCTCGGATTTCCCGCAGTGAGTCAACAACGTACCGGTACTTCATCGCGAGGGACTCGAAAATGGATCGGGTGAGAGCGCCCCGGGAATCCGGTGCATGTTGTCCGGTGGCACGCCAGAACGCTCTGACGCGCGATTCCATTTCCCCCGGAGAATAGAAGTCCTGGCAATCGGGATCGATGAATGCGGCAAACGGCGTGGATTCTTCAGCCTCCCGCACGAGCGTCTCGTAGGCAAGTCCCGGATGAACCGCATCCCACGACCTCTTACACTCCTGCAGAATCCAGAGTCCCATCACGTTCTTCAAGAGACGGTATGTCCCGTCCGCTCCCCCCTCATTCGTAAAATTCCGCTTCAATGCTTCGGGCGCGAGGCAGGGCAACGCAACTTCCGTTCCCAGAAGAGACCAGGTGCCGCTGCTGAGGTAGGCGCTGGCAGGAGTGCTCAGGGGTGAAGCAACGACGGCGGAGGCAGTATCGTGCCCTGCAACAGCGATGATCGGGAAAGGTGCGATGCCCAGATCTGTTGCGAGGGCGCGGGAGAGCATCCCTCTGACAGATCCCGGCGGTACCGGCGTGCCGAAGAGATGTCCGGGAAGATCCATGGCGTCGAGAATTTGCGTGCTCCAGGTGCGTGATGCCGCATCAAGCATTTGCGTGGTGCTCGCATCCGTGTACTCCGTGCCCTTTTCTCCGGTCAGGAGGTATGCGAGGAGATCGGGCATCAGCAACACGTCCGCGGCTGCATCCAGGATGCCGGGGGCCTCGAGCCGCGTCGCCAGCAGCTGATAGAGGGTGTTAAATGGCTGGAAGGCAACGCCGGTCCGCGCAAAAATCTCTTCCCTGCTCATGCGACGGAAGGCTTCGGCGAACATTCCTTCCGTACGGGGATCACGGTAGTGGTACGGATTGCCCAGCAGCTCCCCACGCTTGTCCAGCAATCCAAAATCGACCCCCCAGGTATCAATGCCCATGGAGGCAATAGGCCCGTCAGCCTCACGCATGGCCTTGCGGATCCCGTCGCATATTTCGGCTACGAACCTGAGCACATCCCAGTGCATCCGTTTGCCCGCAAACACCGGGCCGTTCGGAAATTGGTGGACGGTATGAACGGAGAGGCGTTGGCCGTCGAAGCGGCCGAGGATCGCGCGACCGCTGCTCGCTCCAAAATCAAAGCTGAGAATATTCAGTGGTGCAGGTGCCATTGCGGGTGGAGGCGGTTGCCCGCCTCCTCTGTGATCATTCTGCGGAGTTGCGCAGGGGTTTGGGGAAGGAGAAGCCGAACACCTCGGGGTTCTCTCCGATGCACGCGGCCGAGAAAATCATGAAGACATAATCATAGGTTTGTTTCGGGATTTTACCCCGGAATGCCGTGAGGAATTTCCAGAAATTTCTCTCGCGGGGATTTTCGGGGAGCTGTCGCACGAGCTTCCTGACCGCGTTGTGACCCCAGTTATAGGAGGCCATGACCAGAAGTCCGGACGCTTGCGCTTCGGTGTTGTAGATATCGCGGATATACTTCGCAGCCGCCTGGTTGGCCTTGTCCACCCTGTGACGCTCGTCCCGGGGATCGGCACGCGGAAATTCCTTCAGCGGACCGGTCCGGAGGCCGTATTCCACCGCCGTTGACGGAATGAATTGCCACATGCCTTTGGCGATCCCGAATTGGGTTTCCGGTCCGATGGCGTTGCTGTCGAATTCGCTTTCCTGCAGCGCGAGGAAGAAGAACTGCGGCGGCATGTGTTCATCCTCCAGGGCGCGCGCGATGCGACGGGTGAACCCGAGGGTTTCGGCCCGTTCGAGAGAACGGGTCAGCCGATTGGAGAGCTTCCAAAGACCGATATACCGCTTGACCTCCCCCACAAAATCCGGGGGCATGGTGAGCTCACATTCGCCGAACACTCTGGCCACGTGCAGAATCGTCCGGTCGCCTTCATCCATCCCCTCTTTGTAGACACCCAGCTCGCCGATGTATTTATCGTAGCTGGCGTTCAGCTCTGAAAGCTTCGACCGCGAATTCTGCAGAGTCGCGTTGGAGGACGTATCGCCGCGCGCGGCATTCTGCTGCTCGAGCCGCGCGAGCTCGAGTTCGTAGTCCTTCATCTGATAGAAAACATCCTGAGCCAGGCCCTGCAGTTTCGCCACCTGCTGGTGCTTGATATACGCATACCCCGCCGCCCCCGCACCGAAGATGACCAGGACGCCGATAATCCACCCGTATTTCTTGGCCTGCTGATGGAGAAAGCGATGCAGCAGGCGGTGCGTCGCCATCCGATACTCGCCGACGGGTACATACCCGTTTGCGCGAAATGCCTGACGTACCGCCTTCGTGAGGACATGGTGCGGCATGGCGCGGACGTCGAGCACCAGCACCTGTCCCCCCATCCCGAAGAGCACCTGAGTTTCACCGTCCAGCTCTGCAATGTCGATAGGCTGGCCGTTGATATAGGTCTCCCCCTTGCCGCTCAGGTCTTTGAGCCACCAACTGCCTTTCTCGAAAAAGACTTCGGCATGGACGGCGCTCACATCGGTATCTTCGAGCAGCACGTCGCACTCATCGGAATTGCCAATGCGGAAACGATCGCGGAACTTCAGGGTAAGCTCGGGCACACCGTCGCGAATGAGCGTGACATGGATTACGGGACGGACGACGGAGCTCAGTGGGTTTGAGCGAGGCTGGTCCATTGAGCCAATGTACAAAACGGATTCCCAATCCTCAAGTACAATGCTTGTATTTCTCTCCTGCCCTTGCTATACTTCAGAGTGAACGTAGCTACCACGATCCGGGCAGAGCATGCAATGAAATACCGTTCCCTCGGCACTACTGACATGCAGGTGTCTGAAATCGGGTTTGGCGCCTGGGGTATCGGCGGCGCCATGTGGCTGGGGGCCAAAGACGATGAATCGCTTCGCGCCCTCCACCATTCAGCCGATCTGGGGGTGAATTTCATCGATACGGCGTATGTGTACGGGGATGGGCACAGTGAACAGCTTGTGGGCAAATTCCTGCGTGAACACCGGGAAAAAGTCTTTGTGGCCACGAAAATCCCCCCGAAAAACAAGGTTTGGCCGGCAAAACCCGGAACCCGCCTATCGGAAGCATTCCCTTACGAACATGTGATCAAGTGCACCGAGGAAAGCCTCCAGCGCCTGGGGGTCGATGCGATCGATCTGCAACAGCTCCATGTCTGGCAAGATGATTGGACCGAAATCACGGAGTGGTATGAAGCGATCACCACGCTGAAGGCCGAGGGGAAGATCCGGTATGCCGGCATTTCGATCAATGATCACCAGCCCGATAATGCCGTCCGGGTCGTCCGGTCCGGCAAAATCGACACTGTCCAGGTGATCTATAACATCTTCGACCAGATGGCGGAACAATCGCTTTTTCCCGTTTGTCAGCAGTACAATGTGGGTGTCATCGTCCGCGTACCGTTTGACGAGGGAGCCCTGACCGGCGCGATTACGCCGGAGACAACGTTCCCCACTGGTGACTTCCGCAACCGGTATTTTCGCGGTGACCGGAAACAGCTCGTCGCAGAGAGGGTCGGACGGCTGAAGCCGTTGCTTGACGGTGAAGCCCGCACCCTGCCGGAGCTTGCCCTGCGGTTCTGCCTTCACCCACAGGCAGTCTCAACGGTGATTCCCGGCATGCGCACCACCGCCCATGTGGAACACAACTGCGCCGTCTCAGACGGAAAGGCTCTTTCACCCGGCATGATCGCACGTCTGCGGCAGCAGGCATGGGATAAGAATTTCTATTAGCGTTAACCTCCCGGGCCGTCTGACCGGAAGTTGCGGCATGCTGTAGATGTTGCGGTGATGTTACTCCCGTTCTCGACACGCCTCTTCAGCGCACCTCCGGCAGGAGACCCTGAACGAGGCTTTTTTTTCGCAGGAGGACTTATGCGCATCTCCCGTACTTTAATCCTCAGTATCGCTATTCTCCTTCCTGCGGCACTCATACGCCGGCGACCTCCGCACACGCGCCGCGTCCCTGTCGTTCGCCTTGGTCGTGTGCTTTGCGGCGGCCAACGGCCAATGCACGCTCCGGGCACGTCTGGTCGACACCGACGGACGTGTCGTCTCCGGAGCTCACATCGCCGTGACTGGCACCCCGCTCCAGACGTTCAGCAACGTGTACGGCCGGTTCCTGCTGCGGGATCTGCCCCAAGCGAACCTCACGCTCGAGATCAGCCTGGTGGGTTATCACCATGCACGGGCTGTCATCGAGTTTCCCCGCGATTCCCTCGAGCAGACCATCGTCCTTCACCCCGAAGTCTATCAGCTCCAGGGTGTCGATGTCACCGCCACGCAAACCGCCGCCACCGATCAGCACGATGCCTACGAGCTCTCTTCACTCCCCCCCCGCGAAGTGCAGTCCAAGGCGGGAGGAGCTGAAGACGTACTTCGTTCCCTGCAATCGTATCCGGGAGTTTCATCGCCGACGGATTTTTCCACCCAGCTGATCATCCGCGGATCGAGCGCGGACGAAAACCTGATTGTGATGGATGGCATCGAGATCTTCAATCCCTACAGACTCTACGGCGTCGTGTCGATGTTCAACCCGCAGACTGTCGAGCGGGTTGATATCATGACCGGGGGGTTCCCCGCAAAATACTCGGACAGGCTCTCCGCCGTTCTGGACGTGACAAACCGCGACGGCTCCATGAGCCTGGGCCCCTTTCAGGCCCGGGCGAATCTGAGCCTGACAAACATGAACATCGTCGCCGAAGGAGCTTTCCTCCTCGAAACCCGCGAGGATGACACTGCACGCACCGATCTCTATTATACTGAAGACGCGCCCCCCTGGAATGGATCCTGGCTTGCTTCGACACGGAGAACATATTACGACCTTGTGGCAGGCCCGATCGTCAAATCCGCCGGCCTCGCATCCGGCAACGTCGTCCTTCCCTCATTTCAGGATTTTCAGTTTCGCCTGGCACTCCAGCCCGATTACCGCCACAAAATCGTGTTCAC
>PMCM01000142.1 GCA_003154155.1 Ignavibacteriota bacterium
GATTTCTGAATTCTGATATCTGAATTCTGAATTTGTCGCCCCACGCACAGATCCTGCCCCTGGAATTGTGAACCCTATCGTCGTCGAAGGATTGAACGGATTCGGATATGCGGGATAGAGGGCGAAGGCAAGCGGCATTTCCTGCGGCCCGTCCGCCACACCCGTCGTTCCCCGCTGAATGACCTCAATCTGATCAATGGACAATTGCAGCGTCCGCTTGCTCACGGCCGGGACATAACGGAACTTCATTCCCGCAAACCGCATAAGCCCTTCAAGCTGCCCGTTGCCGGTGCCCGTTCCCGCCGTGTCGGCCTCGAGATCCCAATGGAGCGCCCTCCAACCGACCCAGTCGATCGAAACCCACCGGCTCTGTTCGGTGCGGGCCGGAGGTCCGGAAGGAAACGCATCCACGCTGTCATTCACCACAAAACAGACCTGCGCATTTCCTGCGTCGCCATACACGTAGGCACGCAGCACCGTTCCCGACTTCCGGAAACGGAGATGTCCTCCGGCAGACGCGGTGTCGAGCGGGATACGCAGCGACGTCACAGACTGCGTTGTATCCCAACTGCACGAGACGTTGAGCGAGCCAGGGTTCCCTGCGACGGAGCCGACCCCCCGCGCAGAGGTGGCCCCCACGGTGAGAGAATCGACGCCCAGGCGATCGGCAGGCGCAGTGGGTGCGATACAACCGGTGGTACCGGGATTCGCAGAATCAATGACCGTGGTGCTGTAGATGCCCGGAGCGACGGAGAAGTCCCACACATACGACGTCGTCGTCGGCAACGTGTTGCCCAGGAGATCGGCGACACGACTGACGCGTACCCGGTAGCTGTTCCCCGCGACGATTCCTGAAGGGAGATACATGGTCACGCCGCCCTTGCCGTTTGCTTCCTGGTATTCAAGCGTGCGGGCTTGCTGCGATCCGCCCACCTGCTGGATGACAAAATTCGATGCATTGACGGTGGTCTGGTTGAGCGGTTCATTGAAGGTCATGTTCACCACCGGCGTGGGGGCCGGGAGCTGCACAAGGCTGCCGGGGAAAGATGCTGCGATGACCGGTGGAAAGACATCGAAGTACTTCGTGGTGAACTTCAGCACGAAGGGATCGCCGCCCGTGCCGTCGCCGTTGCCGTCGAAGCTCTGGCCCGATGCCGACCGGGCCGCGGTGTCGATGCGCACCTGATACGCAACCGCCGCATCAAGGTACGCTGCCGGAGTGAACGTCAGCTGCGAGTTGGCATTCCCCCATTGCAGCGTACCCGCAACGGATGGCGTGACGGAGAACGCCGTACGGACCGAAGCCGTATCCATGGGCTTGGAAAACGTGATCACCACGGGTTGTGTCACGACCACCGTCGTGTCATTGTTGACCGGACTCGTCAACAGCACGGTGGGGTTTGCCTGTGCAATCAGGGAGCGGTCGACGAAGGTCGTGGCACCCCTCCCCAGAATCACCTGGATGGAATCGGGAGAATACCCCGGCGTTTCAAACCGCATGGTGTATGTGCCCGCCGGAAGACTGTCGAACATGTAAAAGCCGTTGTTGTAGCTGTCGCCCGTCACCACCCTGTTGACCGGCAGGAGGCGGACCCGGGAAAGGTTGATGTTCTTTGATGTGGCAAGGTCCGACTGGATGCCGGCGATGATGCCGAGCGTATCCGCCGGGACGCCGAAATACTGCATGAACGCATTCCGGATGGCGTACGCCTCCATCTTGAGGTAAAGGTTGTTCATCAGCCGGCGGGTCTCCGGAAAGTAATCATGAAACGACCCTTCCGACAGCTCGCCGGGCATGGTCAGGCCGCTCAGCACGCCAAGATTATATCCACCCGACGTGCCGCCGTAAAACGTGTAGTCGAGGTAGGTCCACGTGGAGCGTGGCTGGTCCCGGAGTTTGGATTGAATCGACGGGCCGACGAGGTTGCCCATGGTCACGTCTTCGGGAAACGCCGGCTGGCGTGTGGAGATCACTTCTTTCACCAGCACAAGCGTATAGTTCACCGACGTGTTGGAAGCAAGTCCGGAGGCATTGCTGTGAATGGAGTGGAACCAGTTGACGTTGTTGGCATTGGCCAATTGCCACCGCGCTGTGAGGGACGGTTCATCGTCGGTCGGGTAGTCGTTGGTATAGCGCGTCAGAATCACCCATGCGCCGCGGGCCCGGAGGAGCGTGTCAAGCCGCATGGCTTTCTGGAAGTTGCTTTCGGATTCCCAGAAATCGGTTCCGGGATCGGGCACGACATAACGGTCGGTTGCAGGGTTGTGCCCGCCATGTCCGGGATCGATGCAGAATTTCAGGCCCGAAAGGTCCGCACGCTGTGCGTGCAGCGGCGTAGCGCACCAGAGGAGGACGAGGAGGAGTATCGGCAGCTTTTTCATCGGCCGGTCTCCTCATAGGTCAGTATCAGCACGGTGCCATCGGTGGTCGCACAGACGATCCGGTTGTCCACGGGTGAGCAGGCCGGGGCCAGCGCTACAACCGGGGCATGGGTCAGCTGCACGGACACGCGCCCGTCGGGGCTCGTGGCCACAAGATCGGATCCGGTAATCGCATGCCCGTCGTTCTGTTCATGCATCGCAATAATCCACGCCCCGCTGCGGGTCCAGGCAGGAGCGTCGATGCGTCCCAGGCGCACCACGCCGTTCCCCTGCACATCGCACACAAACGCACCGCGGGCCATGTCGTACGCAACGAGGCGGGTGCGATCAGGGGAAAGTGCCGGCCAGACATAGCTGCCGTTGCCGAAGGGATCGAGCAGTTTCTTGACGCCGTCGAGCAGCAGGACGATCTTTGTGTTCTCAATCCCGAGTACCGAGGCATGGACGGCGGGTACGTCGTTATCCGCGAGCGGCATGTAGCCCCTCCCGGCATCGTTCGTGACGAGGGCGTTGCCTGCAAACACGGGAAGGTCCACGGAAGTCCCGCGGGCCATGACCGAGGATAATCCGCTCACAAGATTTTGACGGACGATTTCCTGTGTGCGTTCGCCGGGAATGGACCCGTCGAGGGTTTTCCTGTACGCGATCTGGGATCCGTCAGGCGAGACGGCCCAGCCGTAGCCTGCGCCAGACGCGTCGGTGATCTGCGCCAGGGTGCCGGTGGCGACATCGTAGCGGTACAATCCGCGGTACTGTGCGGCGGTGAGAAAGATCGCCCGGCCGTCGGGAGCCCAGCCGGGACACATCCAGCCTTCGCCCGCAGGCAACGGCAGCTGTTGCATACCGGTAACATGAATCTGGCCGGTAGCGAGGATGCTGCTCCCGGCCAGAAGAATCGCAAGACACACACCACGCATAGTATTACTCCCTTGCTTCCGTGATCTTCTTCAGCTCCCGGACTTTTTCGTAGAACTCCTGCAGGTCCATCTCCTTGAGGAAGATCATCCCTCGGGCGGAACGGAGCCGGGGATGGGCATGCCGCTGGAAGAAGTCGTTGCCAAGACAGGTTTTGATCATATCGTATTGACCCACCTGGATCTGCTGCGCGAGTTCGGAGAACGGACCGTCGTACTCATAGCTCGGGAACGACGCCGCACTCTGCGAGCCGAAGCAGTTCATGAACGCCGTATGGAGCAGGGAGAGGGAGTTCAACGAGACAGGCACCATGAGGTCGGCTTCCGACGGACGGAACCGGTACCAGACATTGCGGTAGCCCCAGACTTTGATCGTCGTGTCGCCGCTTTCCTTCTGATACATGCGGAGCGCTTCGGCAACCGCCTGCAACGCCTTGTAGTGCGTGTCCGGTCCGCTCCCCTCCGGATCAAACGCCACGGAGAGCACGTTCGGTTTGACCCGCTTGATGAGTTGATAAATGGGGATCACGTCACGGTCCACTTCCGGTTCCTCGGAGAAGACATCCCCCTTGTAGAACCCGAGCCGGAGCGCCGAAATGGCGGAACTCTCGATGCCGAAGTAGGCCCAGAGAAGCTCCACCTCCCATTCGCGGATCGTGCCTTTGAGAACCTGAATATCCGGCGGGTCTTTCGCACCGGGATACTGGGTCACGAAATACTCGTGGAGCTCTTTCACGCGCAGCCGCAGCACGCGCATGTCGCTGGTATGATACACTTCCACCAGATTGCGCAGCATCCGCCGGGCCTCCCCCTCGCTCTTCTTTTCGTCGCTGTTGCCGGCCACGCCGTCGAGGTAGAGGAAAACGTCTTCCATCCTGTTCGCACTGCTCTTCGGATTGAAGTATCCCTCCTTCAAAAGGCGCTGGAAGGTCGCCGTTTCGACGAATTTCTCCAGGTTCTGGATGACGGTGAGGCAGAAAGTATTGGACACAGCCGTGAAGCCGGAGGTCAGATTGGCGAAATAGTGCTTGTTGCTTGGATCGCGCACGAGGTGGTAGATATGTGCGAGATAGCCGAGCATGATATCGTCGTGGTGCGGTTCGGTGTGCAGGAAGACGCATCCCGTCACCGGGGAGAGGCCTCTGTCGATTTTTTTCACGAGGCACAGGCGCGACTGTTCGACGAGCTCCGCGGCCGCCACCCCCGTCTTCTTCAGCATCTCGTGTCCGAACCGGTCGGCGTCCAGATCCTTCGCAGTGAGTTTTGTGAGCGGTGTATGATGCTCCAGCGCAATGGGGATGACCACGTCTTCGATGTCCGCCTCGGTGAGGGTCTCTTTCCGGCAGAAATCTTCGAGACGCCGTTCGATCAGGTGGCTGGCCGCGCCTTTGGTGAGGTACATCCGGCCGCCGTCAAGATCCTGAAGCACCGATGCGGGATACTGCGGGCTCTTGTTTTTTTGCACCGCATCGGCCACGATCGGGGCCTTGGCATCGCCTGCGGCGATCACGATGGCGGTGGCTGTCGGGTTGTTCGTGATGGTGGCAAGACCGATCGTGATCACGAGGCGGCTCCGGGAAATCTCGATGCCGCCCAGATCCGTCGCCGCGGCAGCCTGGGTCTCATAGTTGGTGCCCGTGAGACGCGTGACCGAATAGACGCTTGACCCGCGGACGTTGAATGCAATGTGGCCGTCGGGACCGATGCCGCCGAGGAAGAATCCGATGCCGCCCAGATCGTGAATGTTGCGCTCGTACTGGCTGCAGAACTCATCCACCCGGTTGATCGTTTCCTTCTGACGCCGTTCCAGATTGGTGCGCGTCTGCCGCACACGGAGAGAAAGGTCCACGATGTTGTTCGGGAATACGTCGGCCATCGTCAACCCCTCGGGGACGCCCAGGTTGGTGGCGTCGATCAGCTGCGCATGTTCCTGACGCAGACCGAATCCCCGGATATAGTACTCGTTGACATACCAGAAAAAGCTGTTCAGCTGCGTCGCGTCCATGGGGTAGAATTCGTCGATCTGCACAAAATGCAGGCTCTCCATNNCCGACCCACTTGATGAAATGCTCGGGGGTTTTACCGGTGGGCAGGGAGATGACCCCCCCGGGATTTTTCATCACCCACTCTATAAACCGGAACGCAGTCAGCTTTCCCAGGAGCGGGAAATTCTCGACTTCAATGATTTTGATCTTCTCGGTCGGGGGGTACAGGAACTGCCGGCCGGTCTTCTGGAGCTCAAATGCCTCTACTGATGAGTATGCGTCGTATGTCGTCACGTTCTTCCCTGCAGATGTCCGGTTAATGTGATTGCAATAATCCCGTTCCAACGTCATCCAACGGCAACACGTTCGGTCGTTCATGGTTGTCCCGAAGGGACTCCTTCGGAGGAACGTGCACCGTGCCGCTCATTGCGGAAGATTATTTGATTTGTGCGGCACTGGTCTTCCACTCTTCAGGCAGCGTGTGCAGCCACGGCCGCATGTAGGCTTGAGGCACTTCGTCGTGTTCGACCGTCGACGGGCGCATGTGGAACCGCGTTGCCGTTGCGGAATCGAGACCGGCGGCAAATTCCATATGCTCCTTCTTCAGATGTTCGGTATATGCCGCTTCAATGATCCCCTTCCCCGAGACCAACCAGTTCTTGAAGTACTCCTGGTTTCCGTAAAACGCGTCGAAGAGGAAGAGATGGGTGATATGGCCGTTCATGCCGCCGCGATCCACCACAAAAGCGGCAGGATGGTAGCCGCCGCTGTGGGCGGTGATGACCATATGGTTCACTTTCGCCTCCGCAATCACTCCTTCGCGCTTCATAGTCGCAAGCACGTCGTCCACGAGGTATTTCAAACCGTCCTTGTCCTCCATCTTCCCGCCGAACGAGTCCCGGGCCCGGTAGGGACCCTGCGGGATCACCAGGATCGCGTTGATGTGCTCGTCGTCCATCGACTGGGTGAGCATGTACCTTTCCAGCACTCCCATGTTGTCATTGTTGTGACCATGGAAGTGCACGATCATGTTCACGCCGTCGGAAGATTCCTTCAATCCGGTAGGGACGAACACCACGATGCTGCTATCGACGTAGTGCGGGTACCGGGGGTACACCGTATCGGTGCGTGTGAACCCGTTGGCCCGGTCGGGATGGGGGAAGGGCGCCGCGGATGAACGCCAGATGCCCCATTTGCCGCCGGGGATCATGTTCCAATCCACGTTTGCGGCATTCGGGACGCCCGGGTTGTACCCGGTCGACCCGGTGAAGTGATTCCAGATGGCCCTGCTCACCATCGCGCCAAGAAGAACACCGGAATTGCTGGTCCCCTCGATGTGATCCGGCTGTTTGTCAATAAAAATGCCTATGGCCATGTCGAGTTTGTCCGACAACACCAGCCCCGCATCGGTCTTCGATTCGGCGACGGACCCTGATTTGTGCGCCACCGCGAATGTCGTGCATTCGGATGCCGGGAGCAGGCGCGGGAGCATGTCGTCGTAGAACTGCCCCTTCAGCACGTCAATCATCGCCTCGGAGGATTTGGCATCGACGAGCTTTTTGTTGTACAACGCCTCACAGAGCGTCACCATGTCTTCGGGCGTCGAAACCCCGATGCCGTAGCGGACCCCTTCGGGCGTCCGCTGCTTGGTGTCCCAGGAATAGAGCCGGTTCAACAACCGGGTGTTCTTCAGGCCGATGGCGACCATCAGGTCATTGACGCGGGCAAGACGCTCCTTGTGCGACGTCCCCATCCTGTCGAGCACCATGTTCGTTGCCGTGTTGTCGCTCAGCGTGATCATCAGATCCACCGCATCCTGGAGGGTGATCGTCGCCCCATCGGTGAGCCCTTTGAGAACGCCCGAATCGCTTTTCTTGTCGGCGGCGGTGAGCACGACCTTCATCTTCGGATCGAGCAGGTTTTGGTGGACCATCTGGTAGTAGGCCACCATCACGGGAAGTTTGATGAGGCTTGCCGTGGGAAACCGCTCCGCGGCGTTGTACTGCACCACTTCGCCGGTCCGGAGGTTCTTGGCCATCACGCCGAGGTGGCCGCCGTATTCACGTTCCAACCGCTGGATCTCGGTGAGGAGAGCGGTTTGCGGGGATTCTGAAAAAGCTGTGGTCAGCATCATAGGCAGGCAGATGAGCAATGGGAGAAGTTTCATACGTCGTTAGGCTCCGCCGCGATCCTGGCTTGGCATCAGCCCCGCCATGGAAGCGGATAATCATGTGGTGCATTGTAGTCGTGAGGGTTTTTTTCCCGCTGTGCCAAGGCGGGGCCTCGCCCGACCTATCTCACGCGAGGCTTAAGCCCCACGTTGGTCAAATCTTGACAAACCATTTCATCTTCCACATCCCCCACACCACCAGGAACATCACGCAGATGAAACAGATGGCAAAGAGCAGCGATGCGTTCAACGGACTGGCGATGGGGACAAAGACGCTCGTGTAGATCAGATGCTGCAGCGACATCATCGTGCCGTCAGCTCCCGCAACCTTGATCAGCCCGAGTGTCTTGGCAATCAGACCCGACAGCACGAAGACGGTGATGGCGTTCATGCCGTAGATCTGGAAGGGCAACGCCCATTTCTTGTACCCTTTCACATCGATCAGCCAGTAGAACATGGCGAAGATCACCAGGGCCCAGCCGGCCATGAAGATGACGTAGCTGCTGGTCCACATGTTCTTATTGATAGGCAGCCACATATCGAGGATGGCGCCGAGGAGCATCATGAATTCACCCGCCACGAACATCCAGACGGTTTTTTCTTCCTGGCTGCGCGCAGTGCGGAGCCAGTGCCCCGTGAGCACTCCCAGGAGTGTTGTCGCGATCGCCGGGATCGTGCTGAGGATCCCCTCCGGATCGAAGCCGGGTACCGGCGCGCCGCGCCACGTATGCCCCGCCAGCAGGTTGGAGTCGATCCACCAGCAGAGGCTGCCGGTCGGCTGGTTCACCACACCGGCGCCGAAACCGGGCACCGGAATCAACATGACCATCAGCCAGTATGACGCAAGCAGTCCGACAATCCATGCAATCTGTCCGCGCACGTTGGACCAGAGGAAGATTGCGCTGGCAATCAGGTAACAGACGGCAATGCGCTGGAGGACGCCCGGGATGCGGAGGTTCGCAAGGGAGAACTGATGCCCGAACAGAAGCCCGAAGGGGAAGGCGGCCAGGAAGAGACCAAGCCCGAAAATGATGACGGCGCGGCGAACGACGTGCCCCATCAGCTGGACTTTGTTGGCCCCCTGTTCCACGCGTTTGGCGAATGACAGGGTCATGGCGACCCCGACGATCCAGAGAAAGAACGGAAAAATGAAATCGGTGAACGTCCAGCCATTCCACGACGCATGCTCAAGCTGGGGATAGATGGTGCTCCAGCTGCCGGGGTTGTTCACCATGATCATGCCGGCAATCGTCGCTCCGCGGAAGGCGTCGAGTGACAGAAGCCGCTGCTGACCTGAAGGAGATGCGCTCATATGTCAGTCCTTAGTTACCTGCTGGTGTCCCACGCCACAAATCCTCAACCCTATTTTTTCTTGATCACGCCGATACCCGGGCGGTCGTTGAGTGTCACTTTACCATCCACGATGGTCGATCCGTCGAACAGGTCATTCTTGATCAGGACCGCGCCGTCCAGATCGGCCCAGTCGACCAGCGGTGAAAGCTGGGCGGCGGCAGAGATGGCGCACGAAGTTTCCGTCATGCAGCCGAGCATCACCTTCATGCCGAGTGCGCGGGCCAGAATGATCATCTTGTAGGCCTCGCGGATACCGGTGCATTTCATCAGCTTGATGTTGATACCGTCAAATACGCCCTGCACCTTCTTAACGTCGGCGAGGCGTTGGACGCTCTCGTCGCCCATAAGGGGGAGCGGGCTTCGTTCGTGCAGCCAGGCGATGTCGTCGAGCTGCTCCTTGGGCATGGGTTGCTCCACAAACACCACGCCCTTCGTGGCGAGCCACTCGATCATCTTGAGCGCTTCATCCCGGTTCTTCCAGCCCTGATTGGCGTCGGTGGTGATCGGCTTGTCCGTTACCTGCCGGATCGTTTCGATCATCATCTTGTCCGTGTCGCGGCCCAGTTTCACCTTCAGGATTTTGTAGATATCGGCTTCCTTTGTCTTCTGCCGCACCACGTCTTCGGTGTCGATGCCGATCGTGAACGACGTGACGGGCGTCTTGGCGGGATTCAGGCCCCAAATGCGGTACCAGGGCTGGCCCATCTTTTTGCCGGCCCAGTCGTGCAACGCGATATCCACCGCCGCTTTTGCCGCGGGATTTCCGGGCGCGATCGCATCGATGGCCGGCATGATTTCTTCGAACTGGAAGGGATCGGGGAATTTCGACAGATCGACCTTGCCGAGGAATGCGGAGGCCGTTTCCTGGCTTTCGCCGAGATAGGGCGGCATCGACGCCTCGCCGTAGCCGATAATGCCGTCCTTCTCCACTTCCACCATCATGTCGGGTGTCGTGGTCCGGGAGAAGTTGGCGATGGTAAATGTATGTTTGAGTTCAAGAGTATAGGGATAGAACCGAAGTTTCATGTCGTTCACCAGGTAATGGTTCGGATGGGAAAAGAGCCTGTGCGGCGCAAAGGCCGCGGCCGCGCCAGCAAGCGCGGCGTTGCGCAAAAACGACCGACGATTGATGCTCATGGTTTGCCGGTGTAGTAGGGATTATTGTTGAGGAAACGTAGTCCTGTACTCTCCGGAGCCCCGATAATCCTCCGCGCCCGGAGAAACGACTGTTCGCGACCGCTGCTGAAGTCGGGATCTTTGGGATCCAGGCTGTTGTAGCGAACCTCGCCGGAGGCGTGGATGAACCGTTTGCCGCCGATCGAAATCGCTGTGTGGGTCACACGTTCGCGCCGGTCTCCCTTCGCCTTCGCGCCGAAAAAGAGGAGATCACCGGGCTGGAGGTTGACGCCGTTGGATGTGTCGACCACTTCGCCGACCAATGCCTGCTGGCTGGCGTCCCGCGGAAGAACGATCCCGTTGAGGAAGTAAACGGTCTTGGTAAAGCCGGAGCAGTCCAGCGCCTTGGCGGAGGTGCCACCCCAAAAATACGGAACTCCGAAGAACCGTTTGGCGGTCGCCACAATCGTCTCCGGTGTCGCCCGCGCATGCGCAACATATGCGTCCAGCGGCTCCGCATCCTCCTTCCGCACAAAACCTGTCCGCCCGTCGGGATAGAGCACTTCGAAGTGCGTGCCGGCATCGGCCTTCAGGGCAAGGATGCATCCTGCGACGATGTCGCCGACCTGCTGGCTCTGGGGATCCGTCGACTCGCGCACGGTGGACATTTCGGCGGTCACGATGATCTTCGGCTGGCCGGCCCATGCCGTATACTCCGCCTGCGTCATCAGCACGATATTGTCATCCGTATACCCGAGATAGTCGTCCGGGGTCTGCACGTAGAGCCATCCATGTTCCCTCTTCAGCACGCGCACCGGCGTGCCGAGCAACGCCTGCGTCGCCATCTCTGCGGGATGGTCGGGCTTGTACCGGATATTGGCAACACTCAGGCTCACGACACCGCGTGTCTTCTCGCCCAGTGATGCCTGCGGCAGCGCGACGATGCTGTCCACCACCTTCGTGACACCGTGCTCCTTGAGGTAGCCGAGCAGTGCCCGTTTCATATCGGCGCTGTGAATCTCCCCCGTGAGGACAGCCTCATCCCCCCGGACTTCGCCCTGGACATCGAACACCGCCACCCGCCTGTCGGGCGCAAGGGTGCGGCGGGCTTCTTTCAGCACATCGGCAATCATTGTGGTTCCGTCTGTTTGTGCGGCCGCTGTCACCAGGCAGAGCATGGGGACAACGAGAGTTCCGATGAGCGGCCGGAGTATGTTCCATGAGTGATGCATGTGTTCGCGATTCCTGTGTGGATGTAACCCTACCTGACAAGCAACATGCGCTTCGTTGCCGCAAATTCCCCCGCCGTCATCCGGCAGAAGTACACGCCGCTCGCGACCCGGCCGGCATTCCAGGAGACGGTGTAGACACCGGGTGCATAGGTGTCATCCACCAGGGTCGCCTGTTCCTGGCCCAGGACGTCGTAGACCTTTATCGCAACCCTTCCGGCCTGCGGCACCGAAAAACGGATTGTGGTGGCGGGATTGAACGGATTGGGATAGTTCTGCGACAGCGCGAACGCGGTCGGCACATCCGGCTCCTTCTCCACCGAGCTGACCTGCACCGTGCGGAAACGGAAGTACGTCGCCCAGTCCGCTTCGCCTATGCTGTTCTTCGCCTTCACCCGCCAGAAGTAGATNNGGACTGAACGACGCGTTGTTTGCCAGTTGCACCCTGTAGGACGACGCGGCCGGGGTTCTTCCCCAACTCAAAGCGAGGTTCACCGGCTGGTTGGTCGTGACATTGGGCGGAAACACGAGTGTGGCAATGACAGGCACACCGGAGACAAACGTATATGCTGCAGAAAATACCGATTTCCCCGCCGCGTTCGTCGAACGCACGCGCCAATAGGCACGGACCTGCCCGGGATATCCACGGATGATCCTGACCGTGTCAGTGATTGTCGAGTCGTTCACGAACAGTCCGCCGGCAAAGGTCGAGTCGGTGGATGCCTGGAGGTGATAGGAGGAGGCGAGGAGTGCGCTCTTCCACTTAACCTGCACGCTTTCGGGAATTGCGGTCGCACCATTGGCGGGGTACGCCAGCACCGGAACGCCGGGAGCACCCAGCGGCAGCACACTGCTCGGTTCGCTCTCGTTGTAGTTCCGGTCAAGTGCGGTGACCACATACGACCAGGGTCCTCCCGGCGGCGGCGTGGGCGGAACGTACTGNNCGGGATGCGCTGTCGCCGTCAGGCGCGGTAATCGGCAGATCCCACCGGAGCGCGGCAGGGCCTGTCGGCGAGAGTTTTTCATAGCGGATATTGCGCGGCATGTACGGCGGCACGACATCCTTCCACGCCATCGTGGGCAGCAACGAAGGATACGCGTAATACGAATTCCTCAGAGAATCCGCATACCCGAGCTGATCCGCGACCAGCTGCGCTGCGCGGAAGATCACCTGTCCGCCTACCTTCGGATTGGCCCGGTCAAGTTTGAGCTGATTGGGCAGCTCCGCATTGGTGTATGAGCCGAAGATCTGTCCGGGGTAGAAGTGGCGGTTATTGGCAAAACATGAGTCGGCCCACCAGGCCATAAGCTTTGTGTAATCCTGACTGCCGCCAATTTTCCAGTAGAGTTGCGGGGTGAGATAGTCGATGGTGCGCTGATGCAGCCAGGCGATCGCGTCACCGAAGATCTCGTTATACGCATCCAGACCGGTGATCCCCGGCGGGACGCCGTTCTTCCAGATGCCGAACGGGCTCATCCCGAACTTCACGTACGGTTTGATGGCGTGAATGCTGTCGGAAATCATCTTTATCAGCAGATTCACGTTATCACGCCGCCAGTCGCCGATGTTGGTGATGCCGCGCGGATAGGCCGCAAACGTCGCCGCGTCCTCTGTGGAAATGATCGGGTCGTAAGGATAGAAATAGTCGTCGGCATGTATACCGTCGATGTCGTAGCGGCGGACGATATCGGCAACGATCATGGAGACCCAGGTACGAACGGCTGGGAGTCCCGGATCCAGGATCTCTAACTTCGTCGTGGGGAATGTGAGGATCCAGTCGGGATGCTGGACGGAGACATGCGTCGGCGCGATCGTAAAGAGGCCGATAACGCGCACGGCACGGTAGGGGTTGATCCACGCGTGCAGTTCCATGCCCCGCTTGTGGGCCTCCTCGACGGCAAACTGGAGCGGGTCGAACCCGCCCGCCGGGGCAGTCCCTTGCTGACCGGTGAGATAGTACGACCAGGGTTCATACGGCGAGGCGTACAGCGCGTCGCATTCGGGACGGACCTGGAAGACAACGACGTTGATGCCTGCGGCCTGCAGGGCGTTCAGCATGTCCGTCAGCTGCGTTTTCTGTGCCGTGGTTCCCCCGCCCGGCGATGTCGGCCAGTCGAGGTTTGCGACGGTTGCCACCCAGGCGGCGCGGAACTCACGCTTCGGGACTGTTTGGGATGCACCATAGTGAGTAACGGCGAAGATCAGTAGGGACAGACAAGCGCGGTAACACAGCTTCATTGCGGTAGTTCCTTTTTCCCCTGACTGCGTTTGGGTCGTCGAAGATATGTCTGGAATATACGAGGTTCTGCTCTTAAATACGACAGAGGCATCCGACGGAATCGCCGGATGCCTCTGCCAGGTACCTCACACAGGACACGAAAACACGTTTGCGTGAGACTCCGTGATTACTTCATGAGCAACATCTTGTTCGTCAAGCGGACGCCATTCGAGGTCAGCGTATACACGTACATGCCGGAGGCATAGCGTGCTGCGTCGAACTTCGTCTTGAAGGTGCCCGGGGCCAGGTTTTCGTTCACAAGCGTGGCGACTTCCTTGCCGAGCATGTCATACACCTTCAACGTCGTGAAACCGCCCTTGTTCAGCGTGAACTGAATTTCGGTCGACGGGTTGAAGGGGTTCGGGTAGTTCTGCGACAGCGTGTAGTTGCTCGGGACGTTGTCATTGATCGGCTCAACGCTGGTCAGCGTGCGTTTGAACATCTGCACAGCCGCTTTGCCGTGGTTGTAGCAGGCCACGTATGCCGTATCGCCGCTGTTGGAGAAGGCGATGCCGCGGGGACGCGGGCCCTGATCAACGGTCGTCAGGTTGTACGGATATGCACCCCAGTTCCAGGAGATGCTGTCTTTGATTGCCTTCGTGGCGGCATCCATCGCATACCACGTCGTGTGGGTCCAGGGGGCCTTCACAGGTGAATAGTCGATGGTGTCGATCGGACCTGAACTGAAATACAGATAGCCGTCCTTGGTGTTCCAACCGATGGATTCCACTTCGCAACCGATGGCAAGGCTGTCTTTCAGCGCGTACGGCCCGAGGGTACCGTTGTCGCTGTGGTACTTGTACATCAGACCCAGTGAGTAGCCGCACTGGTAGATGTCGTTGCCGTCTTTGGACACTTCGATGGTTCTGGCATAGCCGGATACTGCATCAACGGCGTTGCCGAGGGTCGAGAAATCGCTGCCTGCCCAGATCCGGACGGGGTTGCCGGGGGCGACGTTGGTCGTGAACATTTCATTGGCGCTCGTGAAAGCCGGTGCTCCCTGGCTTCCCGTAATGCCGACATGCGCCATACCGACGCCTGTCTGATAGTTCAACTTCCACATGTGGCCTTTGCTTGCGCCGTCACCGCCCGTATTCATGTAGCCATCCACCACGACGTTGCCATCAGCATCCGTTCGCGCACCGCGGATGCTGCCGCTGGAATACAGCGTGTCTTTCCTCGTGCCCGTGGTGATCAACTTAATGCGTGAAAGCGGTGTTTCCGTTCCATCGGCATTGTAGATATACACGGCGACGACACCACCGACGCCCGGGATGGAGTCATTGTTCGTCCGGCCGAACGGACAGATCCAGATCTTTCCTGCTTTGTCAACGGCGATACCATGCACGCCGACGCCCCACGAAATGGTCGTATCGGGGAACACCTTGACGAACTGCCACTTCGTGGCGGCGATGCCTGCCATCGAGCAGCAGATGGTCAAGATGAGAGCAACGGTAAAAGCTTTCTTCATTGCAACCTCCTTGTGTGTGGAAAAGGTGAACTGGTACCGTCCCAACTATCTTTTGCTAACAACGATCTCAGCTAAACATTGTTGGGACGTGCACTGTGCCCCTGCATTCAAGCAAGAGTGTATTGTAGTGGCACGAGTACACAAATGCAACAGCAACTGCAATATTTGAAGCCGGTAGTGATGGCTGTCATCACGCCCCGCTCCAATTTTGTCACGGCGCCGGCCGGTTATTGCCTGCCGTAATACGGCGCTCCCGTTTTCTGCGTATTGATCCTGATGGCAGCGGCAGGTCCCGGCACGGAGCTGCGGCTCTGGAACAGATCGGTCCCTTTACCCCAGCACATCGACACCGTTCCGCCCTTAAGGAGACCGGCATAGTACGCTTCACTGGCTTTGCTCGGGTGCACGACACGGATGCTTTCGGCATTGTCGGTGCCAATGAAGAGGTCGCCGTCAGACGAAAACGTCAGGGCATACACGCCGGAGGAATTTGCTCCATAGACGGTTGAAAGATTGAAGTAGTCCTGTTCCGCGTCGAGGCTGTCCGCACCGATGAGGGGGTACTTCCAGACTTTCTCGAGGGAATCGCGCTTGCCGCCAACGTACACTGCGCCGTTGTAGACGCGGATCGCGCGAAGCGTTCCCACGCAGGGGAAGACCGACACGACCTTGGCCGGAGTGACTTTGTAGATGTTGCCTGTTGACCCGGCAGCCCAGATATTGCCGTCGGCATCGAAATCCAGGTCTCCCATCAATCCCAGACCGCCGGCATTCTTCCACACCGCCGCCGTCCCGCCGCCGGCCGGGATGCTGAAGATGATGGTCCGCCCGGCATTGAAACAGTACAACGCGCCGCCGGGGCCGAACTTCATGCTCTTCCAGCTGGGGACCGTCGAGGAGAACGCCGGAGAGTAGTCCGACCTGACGCCCGTTGCGGTGAACTTCTTCACGCCGATCCCGCCGGAGGCATTGATCATCGAAACGTAGAGATTCCCGGCAGCATCGCATTCGATGCCAAGTCCCTCTTCCCCCGCACCAAAGGAGGCGTACTTGTCGAACGTCGCAGTGTCGAGTTTGAAGAGATACGGATCGCTGAACAGATCCGACTTGTACACCGCCACCTTGACCTTGATGGAATCCTTGGCAAGCTGGGGCGCCTTCAACTGCAGCTGCGTAGCGGTGGCCGAAAGCACGGTCGCCAGCGATTTGTCGAAGAAGACCAGATTGCTTGCCGGGTCCGTTGAGAAGTTCTGACCGGTGATCGTGAGGGTGGTCACCCCCGCGAGTGCGCCCGTGGCGGGCGCGATCCCCGTGACTTTCGGCTGTGGTCCGCTCACATAGCTGGGGTCGTAGAGGCTTGCCGGAGGATTTTCCTTGCAGCCCATCCAGGCGCCCGCGATCAGGAGCACGGCCAGTAGCAGAACAGTAGCTCTTGTTATCATGTGAAATCCCGTTGCAAAGTCAGAAAGTGAATGATTTCTCAAAATGAGAATCTCAGTGCGAATGTGTGGACCTTGTCGAACACGCCGAACGGCGTGTAGGCGTAGTCCACGCCGAGGCCGACCGGGCCGATCGTCTTCTGGAGGCCGACGCCGTACGAGAATTTCTGCTCATCGGCAAGGGAGATGAAGCCGGCACGGAGCGAGAGCATACGCATGAACGTGTACTCTGCGCCCATTTTCACCCGCTCGGGATAATCCCGGGGATGCTCCGCCTCGATCGACACCAGGAGCTGATGCATGTCCTTGTCCGACGTGAAATAGTCGGCCACATTCATGCTGACGCCCAGACGGAAGACCAGCGGAAGCTGGAACCCTTCGTCGATGTAGCGCGCCTCTTTCGAGAAGTTCTTGATGACCACGCCGAACTGAAGGCTCTTGTAACCGGTCTTATAATCCATGCCGAAGTCGAACGCAAGAACCTCGGCGATATCCGACCGGGTGATTTGGTCACCTCCCGCTCCCAGTGCAATGACGCCCGAGCCAAGATTCTGGTGCATCCACTTGACCGCACCGCCGACAGAGAACTTGTCGCTCAGTGCGCGGGCGTACCCCAGGCCGATCATGGTCGCCTTCGGATTGAAGGTACCGATGTCGTCGTACCCCTTGGCGGTGGAAAAATCGAGGATCGTCCCCTGCAGGTCTCCGTAGTCCACGGTCTGGATCATGAGGCCAAGCACGCCGAATTCGCCGTCGAACGGGCTGAGGGACACCGCGGCGTAGTTATGCTTGATATCGGCGATCCACTGGACCTGGCCGAGCGCCACATCCGCCAACCCTGTCATCCGCGACATGCCGGCGGGATTGTAGAACATGGATGATGCGCCGCCCTCAATAGCGGTCAACGCCTCGCCCAGGGCTGTCGCCCGTGCATCGAGGCTGACGTTCAGAAATTTCATGCCTGTCTGCGCAAGCTTCTGCTGGCCGAATGCGGTGACAGCCAGGAGACAGAGGCCCGCAACGAGGACCGGCACGAAAGTCAATAGTCTTCGCATGATAGTCCCAATCCTGTGGTAATTCATATTAGCGAATAACCGCGAGTTTGCGGATTCGACGGTCACCGGTATCCATATTCTGGAACACCACGATGTAGATGCCGCTGACGACAATCTGGCGTGACGACGTGACGGATTTCCAGTACTCGTCGCCGCTGCCGTCCGTATGGTCAAATTGATAGATCAACTCGCCCAGCTCCGTGTAGATGCTGATGTGGCACCTGCCCGGAATATTGTAAAAGGCGATCTTGTCCGGCTCGCCATTGAAACGGAGGGCCGTGGAGTTGGACGAAAGCACAAAGGGATTCGGAACGATCCGGATGGAATCCATCGACTGGCCCGCAGGATACTTGGCCTTGAAATAGGCGGCCGCATATGTCTGTGTGTAGATTCTGTTGCTGACGAGAGTCCCCCCCGGCGTCAATCCGGTCCCGGTGTTGAGGGCAGGATCACCGAGCGTGACAATATAGTAGAAGTTTGCTTCTCCACGCGCGGCGGATGTATCCTTAAACGATCTCTCCGTGGGCCCTGCGGTATAGATCAGCGAGTAATCGTGATAGTACAGCCCGGTGGTCCGGTAGATCCTGAATCCGCGCATGTTCGGATCGCCGGCGTTTGCCACTTCCCAGTTCAACGTGATCGGGTCGCCGCTCGTGACCGAGAAAGAGCTCGGCGGAATCGGCGAAGCGGGAATCTTCAGACCCGATTTGTAGTTGGCGATCGCACGGCGGAACGTCTGGAAGAGAGAATCCTTGCCGGTCAAGACCGAGTCGTTCTTCTGTTTCGCCTGTCCGGGGGCCGTCGGACCAAGCTGCCCGGCTTTCCACGCACGGCCGATCGCAATGCACCGCTCGCGGCTCAAGCCCGCGGCCGCTTCTGCCACCACGATATGGATGCTCTGTCCCGGGGCAAGCGTGTAGGGTCCGAAGCCTTCCGCATTGGAGAATCCGCCGCCGGAACCGCTCTTGGCATGCGCATCGTTAAACGAGGGATTTCCCGTCGGGAGGTCAAAAGAACCCGTCGGTTCCACAACCCAGGCGTGACGGGCATAATGGCCGCGCTGAATCCAGGTCGTGTATTCGCTCTGACACTTGGTCTGGTTGAACTCGCTGTTCCCTGAGGTGTTATCCTCGTCCGATCCTTCAAATGAAGTCGTGCTGGGCTGCGAGAAGTCGTCCGTCGAATCGGTGGCCGACTTGTCGGCATGGATGGTCACATGGCCCACAAATTGCGGGGCGCCGATCCTGCCTGTGGTGTCAGTCTTGTCATAGTACGGGACCCAGATCGGCCCGCCGAGATTGTCATACGTCGTGAAGGAAGGAAACTTGCCATGCCAGACAAAGCCAGCACGCAGGTGCGGCGCGGTATACACGCCCGGAATATTCACGGCGTCATCGGCATCCGTCTGGCCCGTGGTGGGGAGGATGAATCCGTCGCCGCGCACGTCGTTCATGGAGTTCATGCCCCAGCTCGTGCCATTGCCGATCACGTACCGCGTATCGGCACAGGGGGCGTAGCGGTATTGCCAGTAGAAGTAGACACCGGTGAGCGTCTTGGTGGGGAACTCGATCGCCGGATCGGCGTTCGTGTTGCCGGTGTTGGTGAACGTCATGTCATAGATCATGTAGTTGTCGTGATATTGCTGACTGAACTGCATGATCTTCCGGGTCATGGTGATGCCGATGGATGTGTTGACCACGTTGACGATCATCCGGTCCGCGGCCTGGGTCGGGTCCACACGGTCGTTGTCAACCGTCTTCCCTTCCGTGGGAGAACCGTCGACGCTGATCTCCGGCGGCGCATACTTGCTGACCATCTCGAACTTCACCGGGACGAACTCGCCCGTTCCCCGGACGCGCGGTCCGACGTGCACGACCTTGTACGGATAGTTCGTTCCCTGGGCATCGGTGAAGTTTGTGGTGCCGATCCAGAAACCCTTGGCAGCCTGGGCATCCTGATAATTGTACCATGCCGGCCACTGCAATCCGTCCTGCTGGTCTGCGCTGGCCGAGCGGCCGACTTCGATCTCGCATCCCATACTCGAGAACCAGTTGTTGAGCGAGCCGGCGGCCAGCCATTTC
Source organism: Ignavibacteriota bacterium (assembly GCA_003154155.1). GTDB lineage: Bacteria > Bacteroidota > Ignavibacteria > UBA10030 > UBA6906 > Fen-1255. The sequence continues at coordinate 19,475 of PMCM01000142.1, forward strand.
ACAACCTGCTGCGCCGGGGCATTCGCGCCGCCAACAACCGTCAGAAGTATGAGGAGGGCAATCCATCGGGCAATGTAGTGTGTACTGCGCGCATGCTTCATGTGTTTCCTCACGATAACAGAGTCTTGGTAGCTTCTCCAGTCATTCGGCTGGAATGCTTCAGATATCGAGCGACAGGCGGAGGCCGAAGAAAATCCGCCGCGGATTCAGAAATGTGAACGTGTCCATGTTGGGCATATCGATGTATGCCTTGTCGTCAATGACCTGCTGCAGGTGACCCTTGTCCACCGGCTGCCAGGCACCGTTCACATACTGGAGATACTGGTCCGCGTCCACCGCATAATAGAACGGACGCGTCTGGGGATGCGCCAGGCCCTTGATGTCGGAGAGGTGCCGGTATGCTTCAATCGGCTGGAAGTCAACGCCGTCCTTCCGATACATCCCCGGATGATCGCTGCCGACGATATTCACAAACCCGGCTTGCGTTTCAAACGTTTCGCCAAACGCAGGCTGATGCAGCGACCGGATGTAGCTGTTGTAGTCATCCGCCGTCGCGAAGCCATAGGTCGTCATGTACCTGAAGTTGAACAGGTTCGAAATATCGGCAAACAGCTGCAGGTTCACACGGCCGAACTGGAAGTTCTTCGTGATCCGCATGTCCGTGTTCCAGAAATCGGACCACTGCAGATTGTTCTCCACACCGGGAATACTCCCGCCGTTCGCCCAGGTGAAGTAATACCCTGCCTGCCACGAACTGACGAAGTTCACCCGCCAATCGCCGAGGAGCGATACACCCCCCAAGGACGGACCGAACTGCGCCGGCGTGAACAAATCAAGATTCAGACGCGCGTATGGTCGGGGGATGGGCCTCGTCTGGGGGACATTCGCCAGCTCATACTTCGCCTGATCGATCTGGTTCTCGAAGTAGTGGCTGACGCCGAAATAGCCGCTCGTGCGGACGTCATACGTATAGTTGACGAACCCCTGGACCCAGTTGCCCCTGTTCTTGTAGACGCTGACTTCAAATCCCCGGATGTCACGATAGGCATTGCTGGTGACCTGCAAATAGTCCGTCGTGCCCTTGCGGTTCGTAAATCCGACCATCAGAGATTCGGCGCTGATATCCTTGTAGTAGCCCGCCACGCGCAGCAGGTATTCCTCTGCGATGCTGTGTTCATAGCCGAGCTCATACTGCACTGTGCGCGGCAGCGGTGCGTTGGGATCCGCGACACGGCGGATCGACTGGTCAAAGCCTGATTGCCGCAGCAGATACATGTTGTCCGGCCACGGCTGCTGGAAGAAGTGTCCGTAGTTGAAGTACAGCTTGGCATCTTCGGAGATCGGGAACGAAACGCCCAGTCGCGGGCTGATCAAGACCTGTTTCTTGACAGGTGAGAGCACGAGAATAGTATCGATCCCGGCGCTGTTGAGCGACGAAAACGCATTGGTGTACGGTGAGTAGTCCCACCACTCGCCCTGCGGATTCAGATAGTCCATGCGCAGGCCAAGATCCGCGATCATCCCTTCGAATTCCAGCTTGTCACGCACGTACAGGGCACCCTTGATCGGGAAGCGATGGTACCCGGCCTGGTAGGTATTGTCTTTCAGCTTCGCATCGAACAGGCCATAATTGATATTCTGGTCGGTATAGCCGAACTCAAAACCCGCCTTGAACTGATTGTACTTGTCAAGCTGGCTCGTGATATCAAATTTCCCGGTGTAGGACGTGACCGCGCTGGTGTCGCGCGTGTTGCTGAACCCGATCCCAAACCGGATATTCCCCAGTCCGGCCGCCGGATTCGGTTCCGGGAAGAACCCGAAGGGTGCTTCATCGACGTAATAGCCATTGCCGAATTCATAGATCTTGCTGGTGTCCCGCAACCGGCCCGGATTGGTATTGTACTCGGCACGGAACATGCCCAGACTGGCTTCATAGTAGGTGGTGGTGCTGAGGGTATGAGACAGCTTGGCGTTTGCGGAATAGTAATTGGTATAGGTCGGGCACCAGTAGTCGGTGGCGAAAATGCGTGTATCGATGTAGCTCGCGCCGCTTGCGCCGCTGATCATCGACCCCACATCGTCCGTGGTCTGGACAATCCCGGGGAAGCCGCCGTTGTTCGTGTTCGTGCCGCTCGTCCTCCCCATCCGTCCTTCAACGTTCAACTTCATCGTGGTGGAGATGTCCGAGGTCACTTTCACGGACCCGCTGTAATCACGCCATGCGTTGTCCGAGAGGGGAATCAGATACATGCTCTGTTGTTTCTGGAACGCGGCGAAGAAGCGGAGATTACCCAGCTGTTCGCCGACAAACGGCACGGGGCCGCCAAACGTCAAATCGATGTTGTAGTCCGCATCGTTGATTTCCGCCTGCCTGCGATACTGCCAGAGGAAGAGGCGCTGCATCGCCTGGGGCGAAAGTTCTGTTGCCGTCCCGACGCTCTTTGCGGAAAGGGAATTCCAGCCTTCGAATGATGGGTACTGTTTCTGCGTGTAGGAATCCCAGATTGGCTGGCCAGTCGACGAGTTGACCGCCGAGGTGCCGAGCCATGCGACCGCATCATCGAGGTATGGACGGATCCAGTAGGAGTTCTTGTCGTAGATGGAAGCACCGAAGTGCTTGGGCTGCGCATTGCTGCCACGCAGCTGGGCGCCGAAGGTGTAGCCCGACTTGCCCCCTTCCTTGGTGATGACGTTGACCAGGCCCGACCGGACGTTGCCATACTCCGCGCTGAAGCCGCCTGTTTGGACCTGAATATCCTGCACGGAAAGGAGGGAGACCGAGGAGTACGGGGCATTAGTGCGCTCATCGCGCAGCATCATGCCGTTCACCATGAAGGCCGTCTCGCTGGGCAAACCGCCGCGGATAACCAGGCCCCCCTGCACGCCGGCCTGCAAACCCAGGGCGGCGGTCACAGAGACCACAGGGAGTTTTTCGACTTCCGCGATCTCGATGTTCGCACGGCTCGCCGCAACGTCCTTTTGCACAACCGGACGCGTGGCAACAATCGTCACCTCTTCGCCTGCGATAGCTTCTTCAGCAAGGCGGAGATTGACCTCGGTGGTCTGGTCTATATCGACCCGCACGTCAATGGTGGTTGTCGGCTTGTAGCCGACAAGGGTCGCAAGAACCTTGTAGCGGCCCGGCGATACATTGATAATGGCGAAGTACCCGTCGGCATTGGTTGCCGACCCATTGGTCGTCCCCTCAACGAGAACGTTCACGCTGGGCAGCGGTTCGCCAGTCTTGGCATCCTTCACTGTGCCGGCAATCTTGCCGGTGGTGCCGGAATATGCAATCGCAGTGAGAAGGACCAGGGCAGCGGCACACAGAGTAACGAACACCCTCATAGACGCTCCTGAGATGGTAGGATCCTAACGAAATGACCGCAGAAAGAACTGAGAAGTGATAAACTGTCTGCGGGAAGGAATGTGCAAAGCCGTGGCTGACGCAGACTATCAGTAATGAAACATAGCAAACGGATGCGTAACTGTCAAGAAAAAACGAGAAAATTCATATAAATCAATAACTTACAGCCATCCGATATTGGAAGTACAAATGGAACAACCAGAACTACCGTTCTTAGTTTGATAATTCCACTGTTCTGATTTTGATACTCATTTCATTTCAACAATACCATGGACCTCTGTTGCGACCCCGCACTCGTCTGCAACCGGTAGAAATAGACTCCGCTCGGGAGTAATCCCCCCGCATCGGAACGGCCCTGGAATTCAAAGCGGAAACGACCCGCTTCCTTCGGGCCGTCAAGAAGCCGGGCAACCTCCTGGCCGAGCGCGTTGTACACGACCAATCGCACATAGTCCGGACGCTCCAACACAAACAGAATGTTGGTGGTCGGGTTGAACGGGTTCGGATAGTTCTGCAACAAGGAGAACGTCCCCGCGAGTCCGCCAGGACCGGCTGCCACACCTGTCGGCAGTGCTTCCTGCCAATCGTCCAGATAGATGGTCCCGGATGCCGCAGCCCCCGGGAGCTGGCGCACAATAACGGCAGCGAGTCCGGCAGGCGATCCAGCACCGCTTCCCGCCGGCGCGCTCAGCAATTTCCAGCCGAACCAGTCGAGCGTGTCCCGGATTGCCACTACGCTCCCGCCTGGTCCGGAAAACTCCACGTCGATTTGATTCATACTGTTGTCACCCCAGACCCAGAGACCGGCCCACGTTGCGGCAGGTGAAATGATGGGGGGCGCCAGTGCTTCAAGACGGCACACGCCGCCGAGCGAATCCGCAAACCCGTACTCCAGCTTCCCGGAATACGATCCGCTCTTCCTTCTCGTCGCACTGATCCCGAACGATGTCAGCGCGGAATCAAGATGCGCACTCCCGGACCCGCCCCGGGGCTGTTGCCATAGCGGAACATTGGATTCAAAAGGCTCCGTCACGGTTCCGGAGGGGTCGACCACGGACGTCGTGGTGAATGTGATGCGCTGTTCACGGGTGGAAAGGTTGCCCAGCGGATCCTTCAGTCCGGGCAGGAACGAAAGTCTGTACGAGTGGTTGTACTTCAGGCCTGCGGCCGGATTGAACATCACGACCGATCCAACGGTGAGGTCTGCATAGGAGACGCCTGCAACCGCGAGGCTCACGGTGGAATCCGCGAGATCCACGAGCTTGACCCTGCTGGCGAACGTCCCGTAGACCACCGGTTCGTCAAAATACACCTGGAATCCCGGCCACACACCGATGTTGCTCCCTGCTGCAACAGGGTAGGAGCGCACGATCGCAGGTCCCGTGGTGTCCACGTCACCCGTGAGGAATTGGAACGAGACCGGCGTGCGCAGCGCGGCTCCGCCGACAGACTTCGCTCCGGCACTCACATCGACCTTGTACCATGTATTGTTTGCCAAGTTGCCGGTGGGCACAAGCGTGAGTGTGCGGGTGTCGGCGGACCATTGGATCGAGACCGGAATCGCGGGCGTCACGGTTGTAGCCGCCGATGTCAGCGTCACATCCATCGGCCTGTCGAAGGAAAGCGAGATGCTCTTGTAGACGGGAATGTTCTTTTGCTGGTCGGCGGGAAAATGTCCGACGAGAGACGGCGGCACAGAATCGGGAGCGACCAGAGAAAAATAGTACGGCCAATTCCAGTACTGGCCCGGATCGGTGTGGGTGTTGCAGCTTTCCCAGCCGAGCTGGGGAAAAATCACCGGATCCTGCCAGACGTTGTGTCCGACGATGTGCAGACGGTCCGCATTGATGCCGTAGGTGTTGCAGAAATGGCGCACCAGCTTTGCGGATGCCTGGTACATCGCCAGCGTGAAGTAGGCGGGCTGGGCGACATAACCCTCATGTTCCACGCCGAGCGTCCAGGCGTTCCAGCAGACCACGTGCCAGGCTTTGTCCGCTTCACGAACCAGCTGCACGATGTAGCCGTCGGAGCTTCTGATCACGTAATGCGCGCTCGCCTGCGCAACCGGGTCTTGCAGCCAGGACACGGAGCCGGCAAAGGAACCCTCGGTATCATGAATAATAATGTGGGTGATCGGAGATCCGGCACGCGAGCTGAAGTTCTGGCTGGGGCTCCAGACGGCGGGGGGATAGTCGTCGGACATCACCGATGCGGTCTTGTGCATGCCGAATTCCCGCACGAGCGCAGAGGCGACATCATCGGCGCTGATGGGCTGGGGAGCGATGCGCACAACGCCGGCTGCGACACCCTGTTGCAGGACCTGGTAGATTTCGCGGACATACTCTTCCTGCAGATCGCGCTGGGGGATCCCGCAGTATGCGGCAAGCGCGCCGCTCCAGTTGAGGATTTTTTCCGGATCGGCGCCGGAGCTTCCGGCGCGGAACAGTGAGGCGAGCAGCGCAGCGGCGGCCCGGATATTCGTCGAAGGCACGCGCTGCACCGCAGCGACATCTTCGCGGAGGAGGGCCGCTCCGTTCACGAGGCTGTGACCGAACCACGCATCGTCCCGGAGGGCCATCATGCCGTACGCAGGCGGCATATGGCGTTCGTCGTCGCGCCGGGTCACATTGGGCACGATATGCGTCCACCGGGTTTCTACATACGCAACCGCCTGCAGCACCGGCGACGGCACGTTCCATTCGCGTGCGGCGGCATCAAACAGGGGGAGATAATCGTCTGCGGTTTGAGCATTGAGAACTGGATTGGCGAGAAGGAACATCGAGAAGGCAAGAACCATGCGATGCATACACACTCCGAAGAAATCGAGATGAGGCGGAACACCTTCAAGCTACGGGAAATGCGTCTGATATTCAATGGAATGGAAGATCAGATGGCAAACAGGGTATTGGGTTATCTCGATCTCAGAAACTGATTTACAGAGGGTGATCAGATATGTGCACAATCAGAAGGAACATCACAAGCAGCGCAGCATTGCGGAGATATCTGAGATGGAGAATTAACCTGCGTGGTCCTTAAGGGCCTCATAACCTGCGAGGCCCCTAAGGGCCTCGCAGGTGAGGTAGTCAATTATTTCACGAGCAACATCTTCTTCGATTCGCTGTACGATCCCGCGCGCAGCACGTAGAAATATGTGCCGCTCGGGAGGTTCGCTCCGTCAAATGTCGCACGGTAGGTGCCGGCGGGTTTCTGCTCGTTCACCAGCGTCATGATTTCGCGCCCGAGCAGATCATAGACCTTCAACGACACCGATCCGGCAGCCGGGAGGCTGAAGTCGATGTTGGTGGTCGGGTTAAACGGGTTCGGGAAGTTCTGCGACAGTGTATACCCGTCGGGCAGCGTATTGCCGACCTGTTCCACGCTGGTCGTGAAGCTGGGCAGCGTGCCGTTGTACTTCCATTTTTCTACCGTCCATCCGTACATCGACTGGCTGTAGATGTTATTGTTCGCATCCCACTTCACATCCATGGTCGATGCGTAGCCTGACGAGGTGCCCGAGCCCTGCGTGGAAAAATCTCCGGACTGGTTGAAGTTCCAGCGGGCCTGGTCGATGATCGCCATGCTGGTGTCAGTCGATATCGGTGCGCCAGTATTGCCGTTCAGCAAATAAATGCGGCCATAGCTGTAGCACGCTTCGTTGGCGGCTTTGAGCAGTGAATCGCAGGCCACGGCGAGGATGTTCTTTGCAGCATTGTACCCCAGACCGATGGGTCCTGCATTCGTCGGGGGATTCCCCACCACGGAATTCGTGATGGTGTCTTTTGCAGTCAGATGGAAGGAGAAGCCGGCGGCCAGCGTGTATCCAGTGGTCGGCGTACCGGTATATTTGATGACCTTGCGGTTTTTATAGTCGCAAATGAAGATCGCACTGCCGGTCGGGGTCACCGCGATCCCTTTGTACACGCCGTCGGGGAGATCGATACTCTTCACCGGTGCATCGTTGTGGCCGCCCACTGTCCAGGTTGCGATTGGTGCATAGATCTTCAGATCGGCGGTCTGGCCCGTTGTGGTGTCATTGCAGACATATACGTAACCATTGTTGTCCACCGTGACGCCATAAATGGTGTTTGTGCCCGTTTGTTGCCGCGGGTACGGTGGAACAATCGCCATGGTGTCGTTGATGAATTTGAACACCAGGACGTTGTGATCCGCATCGTTGCTGGCGACATAGACCGTGCTGTCCGGCCGCGCGGCGATGGACCACACATTGTTCATGATCACCTGGTCAAAGCCGCCGTCTGTCCATGTCGTGTACACGCCGGACGTGCTGTACCCGAAGAAGTTCTTCCTTCCCTGGATGGAATCCGCGTTGACGTAGGGAATCATATAGCTGTAGGTGTTCGGCCTCGTGCAGAGTGCAACGAACGTATTTTCTTTGATCAGGCCGACGCCGATGGTCCGGTCTCCCGTTCCATTCAACGAAGCATCCAGCGTGACATATTGGCAAAGCCACTGCGCGCCAGCGAGTGTCGCGACAGTGCTCAGCAAGACGAAAAGAAGCGACATCCGAACGAGTGCTCTCATCGATCCTCCAGATGGTTGATACAAGAGTACACCGTGAACCCCATGTTGTGCCAATCTGAACGAGTGCCGTTCCAACTAATTCTTTGAACACTCAGGGCTTTTTATCATAGTTGGAACGCGCACTGTGCCCTGTGTTGTCTTGAATCATTTAGTTGGATGGGCACTAGTTTGGACGCCGGACCGGTTTCCCGGTCCGGCCCCGGTATTACTTCACCAACATCATTTTTCTGACGTCGCTGAACGACCCCGTCTTCAGGGCATAGAAATACGTTCCGCTCGGCAATTGTGTTGCTGTGAACGTGGCGCGATACGTACCCGCAGCCTTCTGTTCATTCACAAGCGTCATGACCTCGCGCCCCAGAAGATCGTAGACCTTCAACGACGTGAAGCCGGATGCAGGCAATGTGAACTCGATCGTGGTCGAAGGGTTGAACGGATTGGGATAGTTTTGCTGCAGGGCGTAGCCGGCCGGCAGCGTGCCGCCGATCTCCTCCACGCCGGTCAGGGTGATGGTGGGCAATGTGCCAGTGTGCTGCCACTTGTCGACCGTCCAGCCATAATACGACTGTGTGTACAGATTTTTGGTTGTCGCCTCCCACTTGACATCATACGTGGACGTATATCCGGATGCGTTACCCGGGACGGTCCCGCCGCTGCGTGATTGGTAGCTGCCCGTGTTGACGAAATTCCACAACGCGGTGTTGATGTAGTTGACGGTGGTATCGGGGGAGATCAGATTCCCATTGTTCGGATTCACCATATAGATGCGGCTGTACGAATAGCCCGCTCCGAGCGTAAACAGACGCGCGCAGGCAACGGCCAGAATATTGTTCGGCGAGAGATATCCGGCTCCGACAGGTCCGCCGGTGAGACCGGATGAAAGTGTATCTCCCGCGGATAAGGCAAAATTGAACCCGGTATCAGCGGTGTATCCCGTGGCCGGCGTTCCCTTGTACTTCAGCACCTTGCGGTGGGTATAGTCGGTCACAAAGATCATCTTACCGTCGGGGCTCACCGCGATGCCCTGGTACTCGCCGTCCGGCAGATCCACGGTGCATGCGGGTGCGTCGGTATGGCTCACTGTCCACTGGGAAATCGGTTTATACACCATGATGTCTTTGGTTCCACCCTTGGTGGAGTCCACGCACACGTACACGTAGCCGTTTGCGTCAACATCAATCCCATTGAGTGCTGTCGTGCCGGTCTGCTCGCGCGGGAACACGCCGGTGCTTTTCACAGCAACCGTCGTGATGGTGTCGCCGGTAAATTTGAATACCAGGATGTTGTGATCGGCATCGTTATTGGCAACGTAGATGAGACTATCAGGCATCGCCTTGATCTTCCAGGCGCCCCCCATGATGACCTGGTCAAATCCGCCGTCGGTCCAGACCTGGTACACATCGCTCGGATCGTACCCGTAGCCGTACTTCCGGCCTGTCGCAGAATCCGCATTGACGTACGGCAGCATGAAGCAATTTGTGCTCGCGGAGACGAGCACGATAAAGGTATTGTCTTTGATGACCCCGACACTTGCAGCCTGGGCTCCGACGGCATTGCCGTCGGCATTGTCATCGTACGTGGCGTAGAGGCAACGCCACTGGGCATCCGCCGTCCCTACAGCAAAGAGAAGGAGGAGAACAAAGAAAACTTGTGACAATCGCGTCATAATTACTCCTGCATGTTGTAATGGAGGCCGTGACAGGACAGGACGTGGAAGTTTCTTGGCTATGCGCGTCTGGAACCTGATTGGAAGACACCGGGAAGAGGAAAGTGGTTCCACCTGAAAATCGAGAACTTCTCATCAAAAGTCAAGCAGAGTTGCCTTGACTAAGCCGTGAGCTTTCTCTATATTACTTCCTACACGGTCATCGCGCACCCTCTGCCGTATACATGGAGTCGAAGGGAAGAACCCTGTCACGTCCTCCCGAGTTATCCCGGATTCTATGAGTCACTCATCATCATCCTAAAGGTACCCTATGCGCATCGCTATACGATTTGCGACGGGCGTACTCTGCCTGGCTCTGGGCGTCTCCGCGCTCTGGGCCGGCAGTACCGGTAAGATCTCCGGTGTTGTCCGCGACTCGCGCACGAAAGAGCCGCTCCCCGGCGTTAATGTTGTTGTCCAGGGAACGAGCCTCGGCGCGTCGTCAGATGTCAGCGGACGGTACGTCATCCTGAATGTCACCCCCGGTCGCTGCAAGGTTCTGGCCTCATTCATCGGCTATCGCCGGTTTGAAGTGAACGACGTTCAGATCGCCACCGATTTCACGACGACACTCGACATTGAAATGGTCGAGGGGAGCGTCGAACTTGACGCCGTCGTGATTCAAGCCGAGAGAACCCCCCTGATCCGGCAGGATCTGACGAACCCCGTCGCCTCGATTTCCTCCGAGAGCATCGAAGCACTCCCCATCACCGACATCAGCGAAGTGATCGGCCTGCAGGCCGGCGTAACGGTGGATGATGACGGCACGATCCATATCCGCGGCGGCCTGGGCAATGAAATCGCCTATACGCTGAACGGCATCAACATCAACAACCCGTACGGCAACAGAAGCTCCGTCGGCGTGGCAACGAACGCCGTGCGCGAAGTCTCCGTTTCCAGCGGCACGTTCAGCGCGGAATACGGCAGCGCACTCAGCGGCGTGGTCAACTATGTCACGCGCGACGGCGGACCGAAGCTGAGCGGGAGCATGAAATACTACACCGGCGACTACGCAAGCGCGCATAGCGATCTCTTCTACAATATCAAGAAGATTGACCCCTCGCACGTGAACCGCACCGAGGCTACCATCGGCGGGCCCATCGCGGGCGACAACCTCACGTTCTTCGCATCGGGCGTGTACAATTGGAACGGCGGACACCTGTACGGCCAGCGGATCTACGCCCCGACGGACGCGTACCTGTCGCGCGAAGGGTTCCCCACGGGCGACCCGCGCCGCGGATCCCCCAGCGACCCGTATTATTTCGCCCCCCTGTCGCACGATACCGCCAACCATGTCGGCGGCGCCAGCGGCGACGGTTCGCCATTCTCCCAGGATTGGAGCAGATCGTACAACCTCCAGGGGAATGTGAGCTGGCATCTGACATCGAACATGAAACTGAAGTATGAGTTTGTGTATAACTTCAGCGAGGAACCGGATTACACGGACTATTCCACCCGTGCGCTCAGGTACAAACCGGATGGGAACGCCCTCACCGGCAGCGAAGGCACGGTGCATTCGATCGAATTCACGCACTCCGTGAACGACAAGATGTTCTATACGATCAAGGGATCGATGGTCACCGACAAGGCCCATACGTGGGCATATGACAGCCCGACCGATCCGCGCTACCTCCCCGACTTCTATACGCAGCTCTTCCCCAACACCGTCTATTGGACCGGCGGAACGTATAACGACCGGCTCAGCCGGAAAACCACGACGTTGGCGGGTAAGATCGATCTCGTGTCGCAGATGTTCAATTCCCACGAGATCAAAATCGGTGTGGAAGTGCGCAAACACAAGCTGACCGTGGAATCCTACACGCTGCAGTTCAGGGATCCCAACTCCCCCAACACCAACCCCAGTTTTTCAAACGCCTTGAGCGGCAACTATCACTTCCTGCCATACGTTCCTGATGCCGCAGGCGGATATGCCTACTACGATCGCCGGCCGCTGCAGATGGCGGCGTACGTGCAGGACAAGATCGAGCTGTTCAAATCGATCATCCTGAATCTCGGTGTCCGGTATGAATATTTCGATCCGGCCGCCCAATACAACGACTCCATCAGCTCGGAATTGTTGCTGCAGCAGTCGATCTTCCTCCAGGGCCACCTGGTCAAGGCCTCAAAGAAGAACATGGTGAGTCCGCGTGTGAGCGTCTCGTACCCGATCACAGACCAGGGCACGATCCGCTTTTCCTACGGCCACTTCTATCAGATCGGCTCGCTCTCCAGCCTCTACAGCAATCCCGACTTCCGTGCACCCTCCGGCGCCACCCTGAGCTTCGGGAACGCCGATGTGAACCCGCAGAGAAGCGTCCAGTATGAAATGGGCCTCCAGCAGGGATTCACGGAAGACATGAAGATCGAGATCACGGGCTATTACAAAGATGTACGCGACTATATTTACCAGCAGACGATCATCACGCCGCGGGGCGACAAGCAATACTCCCTGCTCACCAACCTGAGTTACGCAAACACCCGCGGGATCAGCGTCTCGCTGGTGAAGCGGCGCGCACCGGGAAGCCTCCTCTCAGCGACGCTGGACTACACGTTCCAGGTCACCGAGGGCAACCGCACGGAACCGACGGAAGATGTCTTCTTCAACGAACAGCAGGGACGGTTGAGTGAAACGTACCTTGTGCCGCTCAGTTTCGACCGAAGCCACACGCTGACAACAACGGTTATGCTATCCGAACCGAACGACTGGTCGGTCAGCATGATCGGCTACCTGCGCACAGGGACACCCTATACGCCCGCGTTCCCGTCGAATGTCGTACCCATCACCTTTACGCAGAACAGCGACCGTCAGCCGCTGCAATGGAATGTCGATCTGAAACTGGAGAAATTCTTCAAGTTTGCGGGGCTGGACCTGTCGGTCTTTGTCCTGGTCGACAACCTCTTTGACGTCGAAAACGAAATCGCCGTCTATGCCAACTCGGGCCGCGCGCTGTACAACATCTCACAGACCCTGCAACCGGAGCTGCTCGCCGATCTGCACAACCGCATCGCGCGGGGCGATCCGGGCATGATTCCATTGAACGGCGCGGATAACTACTACGCCAATCCAGCGAACATCAGCACCCCGCGGCTCGTCCGCGTCGGCGCATCGATACTGTTCTAATCATATCATAGCCATGATGGGAATCTGTATGAAAACAACGCTTCTCCACCTCCTGATCGTCGCAGCATTGCTCCTGCCCTTCGCGGCAACGCGTGCCCAGGAGAATGATCTGCTGCGGCTCGACCCTAAGAAGGCGACGCCGGAGGAATGGCAGAGACTTGTGGATTTCCTGGATCACCAGGCAAAAACCTCGCTGGGCAAGACCAACGGGCTTATGTCCGAAATCCGCAGTCTGATCATTCACGGCAACAAAATCACCACTGTTGTGTATAACTACGGCAACATCACGCGCCCGAATACGCTGAGCAACGTTGCCGACCTGGTCTGGAACCGCCTCGGCTACGGCTACGAATTCGACCCGCTCGTCGCCGCAAAGGTGAAAAGCATCCAGGGCGATTCCATCTGGATGCTGGACGACGGCATGTATACGCCCAGCGAGGGCGCGTACGCCCCGGACGGCTCCCTGAAGTGGGGCTGGCTGCCGAAGGCCGGCTATGCCGCGCCTGGCCAGGCGGATATCGCCGCCTGGAGCGCCCGCTCGGATGTCGGCGGCGACCTGACACGCAAACCGCACAGCTGGCCCGAGTCGTGGTACAACGCGTCGCTCGGAAGGTACGTGTGGCCGGCGTACCTCGGTAACGATGCCACGTCACCCGACGAAGAGGTCTACTTCGTGTGCGACGACGCAACAAATTACAAATGGAAAGACCGCTACCATCCTTTCGACAACGACACCACGAGAATGGGCCTCGGCCTCGATCTGGAATGCCGCTTCTTCCAGTTCAACAATCCTCTGGCTGAAGACATCATCTTCCTGGTCTACCGGGTGACCAACCGGAGCCCGAAGACTCTGCCGAAAGTGTACTTCGGCATGTTCGGCGACCCGCATATCGGGGGCGCGAACGATTACGCGGATGACCTGGCCTACTTCATCCCGCCCAAGGGCCCGCTTGCCGATCCGTTCGACCAGCGCGCACGCAGCATGGTGTATGCCTGGGATGCCAACGGCATCGGTGACGGCGGACTCGTCCCCGGGTATTTCGGCTTCAAGTTCCTGGAATCCCCCACGAACTCCACAAACGGCAAAGACGACGATGATGACGGTATCATCGACGAAAGCCCGTTCAACGATGCCGGCTTCTATATCGACGGCATCACGACCCCGCTGACCTACGGCATCGCCGACACGGCCAAGTATACCAAAATTTACGGCCGGCCGAAACCCCGCTGGTCGGGTGACGAAAACGGCAACTGGCGTCCGGACAAAGATGACGTCGGTCTGGACGGCATCCCGGGTACCGGCGACTTCGGTGAAGGGAATGGCAAACCGGATATCGGCTACGATGCCAACGGCAACCTTACCGCCGAGCCGAACTTCGGCATCCGCGATGTCAATGAGTCGGACCAGATCGGTCTGACAAGCTTCAATGCTCAGGCCGCGGCCTCGCCCAATTTCCCGAGCAACGACGCGCTCTTCACGCAGGAGCTCTCCTCCGACAGCATCGCCATCGATCAGACGTTCTTCTCCACCCCCGGTGACAATGAATTCCTGTACGGATCGGGACCTTTCGACCTCCAGCCCAGCGCAACACAGCGATTTTCGATCGCGCTCATGATGGGCGAGAATCTCGCCGACCTGCTCTTGAACGCCGAAACCGCGCAGCGGGTGCTTGAGGCCAACTACCTCTTCGCCCAGCCGCCGCCCAAACCGGTCGTCAAAGCGATCCCCGGCGATGGGAGAGTGACCCTGTACTGGGACGATCTGGCCGAAAAGACGACCGACCCGCTCACGAACACACAGGACTTTGAAGGCTATAAGGTGTACCGGAGCCAGGACTACACGTTCAGCGACATCTACACCATCACCGATGCCAATGGCTCCGCATTCCTGCCGACACCGCTTGTCGGCAAGAACGGACAGAAGGCGCAGTGGGATCTCGTGAATTCGTGGTCCGGACTGCATCCGGTGGAGTTTCAGGGCCGCGGTGTGAAGTTCTACCTCGGCAACAACTCGGGGCTCGTGCACCAATACGTCGACTCCACCGTGACGAACGGCATCACGTACTACTACGCCGTGGCGTCGTACGATCACGGGTTTGACAGCCTGGGGGTGGCGTTGCCGCCGTCAGAGTGCCAAATCGCCATTACCAAAGACCCGATCACCAGCGAGTTGAAATACGACCAGAATACCGTGGGCGTCATACCCGGACCGCTGCCCAACGGGCAGAACCCCGCACTGGTCAGCAACAACTTCGCCCCGCAGCGGGTGACCGGTATCTGTACCGGCAGCATGAGTGTCAAGGTGCTTGAGGACTACTCAGTGGTCGACGGTGCGAAGTACAACATCGACTTCCGCACGGCCAGCAGCAAAGTCGTTTACGACGTCCAGTCGGACAACACGACAACGGAGACATTCACCTCGCGCGACACGCTGTATGTGCCCCTGTCGAAAAAGAACCAGATCGCCAGCACGATCGTGGTGAAAGACGCCTCGGGCGCGACCGTGGCCCCTGCACTGTACCGGGTTGACCCGGTCGTCGGGCGCATTCGCGGCACATTGCCGGGCAACCTTGTCAGCAACGCAACCTACACCATCTCGTACAAGTATCTGGCAATCGCTGGCAGCAACCTCCTGAATTCCGAAGATGACAACCCGGTGTTCGACGGCATCCGTCTGTACGTTCAGGACCAGCCGCTGGGCATCGATTCAACCCGGAGCGGGTGGACGAAGGTCGGCAATACCAACCTGGTCGGAGTGACGATGAGAACGGTGGCGCTTTCCGTCAATCCGTTCCGTCCTGCGCCGCTCGACTTCCAGGTCATATGGAACAGGACCGACACGCTGGCAAATGGCAAGTGGGCGCACCCGGGCGACACGCTGTTGAACAACAGCGGACGCAAGGTGGTCATCTGCCCCTTCCGCGTGGTCAATGTGACCGACACCTCCAAGATCCGGGTGCTGGTCGACAAAGCGACGGCCGACAGCATGTGGCGGCCGGGGCGGGAGATCGTGATTGTGACGCCTCCCAAGTACGCGCCGCAAACGCCGATCCCCGTGCTGCTCTCGGTGATGTTCACGGCGCCCAAGAACGGCGTGGCGACAATTCTGCCGTCCGATGGTGACATCTACACCGCCCTGACGACAAAGCCGTTCTCCGCCGGCGACGAGTTCTCCTTCACGACAACGGCCTCGAAGTTTGACGCCGGCAAAGCGAGCAATTCGCTTGACCGGATCTGCGTCGTGCCCAATCCGTACGTCGCCTACAGTTCGCTCGAGCAGCCCGGTCCAACCGCAGTCAAGCGGGGTCAGCCGACGCTGCAGTTCCGCAATCTTCCGCCGCAATGCACGATACGTATCTACACGATGATCGGCGAACTCGTGGATACGATCGTGAAGAGCGACGCCACCAGCTACGCCGAATGGCACCTGCTCTCCTACGAGGGGCAGCGGCTGGCGTACGGGGTCTACCTCTACCACGTGGAGGTGCCGGGCGTCGGAGAGAAGATCGGGCGGTTCGCGTTAATCAAATAATGAACGACGACGACTATGATCATGCATTCGGAGGTTTTATGAAGATCCATCATCGCAGCCGGGTCGCGATGCCGGGGTTGCTGGTGGCGGTGTTGATCATCGCCCTTGCGCTTCCCGCACAGGCCCAGTTGTTCCGCAGCACGGCGAAGGTGGGCACGACGGCTGCGCAGTTCCTGAAGATCGGCGTGGGTGCCCGCGCCATCGGCATGGGAAGCGCGCAGGTCGGCGTCACCGGCGACATCTCGGCAATCTACTGGAACCCCGCCGCCCTCTCACGCCTCAACATCAACAGCGAGTTGATGTTCAACCA
>PMCM01000301.1 GCA_003154155.1 Ignavibacteriota bacterium
GAACCGCTAACAGACTCATCAGCGCCACGTACAACACATCCGCAGGCAGGCAATCCTCCTGCGGAAGAGGTGCGGTCCGGCCCAACTGATGCAGTTCACGTTGCAGCTTCTCGGGGTGGCTGGTTGATTATGCGGAAATCACGCCGTACCATGAGAGAGCCGGCGGGAAGGGAACAGAACGCCATCGAGCGGAATTCCTGCACCTGCGCACGGTGGTGGGAGGCATGCGATCTACAACAAGATGCCTCTTCGCGTCCCGACCGGCCTTCGCCCTCAAATAATACCTGAGGCTGGGAATGGTCGCCATCCCTTTTGACGTGAACGATGACGCGCAGCGTCAGGCATTCTTCGATCACGTCTTCTGCACTTGCGTTGCCGGTCTCACCGAGGACGCGCGAGCACGCTGGGGGAAAATGACTCCGCAGAATATGCTCGAGCATCTGCTGTGGGCATTTGAATGTTCCACCGGAGCGGTTGAGGTGACCTGTCGTATCCCGGCGAACCTGCTGGAACGGACCAAGCGATTTCTGTATGACAACAGGCCGACACCCCGGGAATTTAAGAATCCATTGCTCGGTGAAGATCCGCTGCCGCATCGGTTCCGGAGTTTCGCAGACGCGAAGGATGCGTTGCAGCAATCAGTTATGCGCTTTGGCACGTACTTCTTAGAACGCCCGGGAGCGATCCACATCCACCCCATATTCGGCCCGCTCGGAGCCGCGGAATGGCAACGCTCCCATTTTAAGCACTGCTACCACCATCTTCTGCAATTCTCGCTTGTCGATCCATTGCGGACGGACCAGCGGCCAGGCAACGGGCAAGACCGTTGAAAGACCCCGGACGGGGGGCACTTTCAAGAAAGTGCCAGCAGATATTGGGGGCCCAGTGTCACGGTTCTCCGCACAAGCGACCGGAGTGAAGCCGCAAGACCCGCCGGACGCGAATGCCAATGCCGCTCTTCCTTTCATGTTCGTCCGCCGACGGAGATGTTGCGCAATGAGTCCCCGTGGGTGTTGTGGATCCCGGTGATCTATCCCAGATATGCATGGAGTATCCTGTCCATCATCTCATGCGTTTCTCGTCTCACGATCTTTCGTGCGGGGTCGGCATCAAACCACTCCAGGGTTTTGCGTATGCCGACACGAAGCGGGATCGTCGCGTGGAAATCCGGGACAATCCGCCTGATCGTGCTGTTGTCAAAGATCACACTGCAGGACTTGTCCCCCAACAACCCCCCTCTGAGGGTCTCTTCACATGCGACAATGAAATCGGAAGCAATATGGACCAGATGTGCTTCGCAACCTGCGGCGTGTGCAATGGTCCGGTAGATCTGGTCCCAGGTGAGAATCTCATCCGACGTGATGGTGAATGCTTCCCCGATGGCCTGCGGATGTCCGAGAAGGCCAATAAATCCCTTGGCAAAATCCTCGGCGTGCGTCACAGTCCAGAGCGATGCCCCGTCTCCGTGGACGATGATCTGCAGCCCCTTTTTCATCCGATCGATCACAGTGTATTCCGTCCAGCCTCCAATGGCGACGGGGATCACCGTATCGTAGGTCAACGATGGCCTCACGATTGTTACCGGAAATCTCTCGTCGCGGTACGCGTGGATCAGCCGTTCCTCGCAAGCGATCTTGTTGCGCGAGTACTCCCAGAAGGGGTTGCAGAGAGGGGTCGATTCCGTGATGACGGGATGGACAGGGGGCTTCTGATAGGCAGAGGCTGAACTGATGAAGACGAACTGGTTTGTCTTGTCACGAAACAACCCGATGTCCCGTACAGAAAAGTGCACAATGATGCTCACTTCAGATACATTCAATTCGTATATTGATATCGGAATTCAGAGGAATATGGCTGTGCATTTCAGAAATCCTCATCTCAATGATGCCGTCGTCAAGGTGAAGATACAGGGCGGGAGGAGCCGGTGAACGGCGAAACCCTCTTGTCGATCGGGTTTGCGGTTGTCGTGCTCATCATGATGGCTGTTGACCTGGGTGTATTCAACCGGAAGGCCCATGAGATAGGTTTGAAAGAAGCGCTTCTCTGGAGCATCGTCTGGACCGTCGCAGCGCTGCTATTCAATGGTGCGATCGTCCTGTACGACGGGCCAACCCACGGCCTCGAATTCTTCACGGGTTACTTCATCGAACGGGCACTTTCGTTCGACAATCTGTTCGTGTTCGTTCTTATCTTCTCCTATTTCGGTCTGCCGAACAGATTTCACCATCGCGTACTGTTCTGGGGCATCGTCGGAGCACTCATCACCCGTGCACTCTTTATCGCTGCCGGCGTCGCCCTTATCACGCGATTTGAGTGGGTTCTGTATTTCTTCGGGGCTGTGCTGATCTATAGCGGTTGGAAAATGCTCAGGGGAGACAGTGTCGAAGTACACCCGGACAAGAACCTGGTCATCCGTGCCGCGAGGAAAATATTCCCTGTGTCCACGGATACCAGCACCGGAAAGTTCCTCATGCGGAGGAACGGCATTCTGTATATCACACCCATTTTTCTCGTGCTCATTACCATCGAAACAACGGACATCGTGTTCGCCGTGGATTCNNTCTTTGCCATCCTCGGCCTGCGGGCGAGCTACTTCTTGCTGGCGGGCATCCTCCGCACCTTCAAGTACCTCAGCCACGGACTGTCGGTTGTCCTGATCTTTATCGGACTGAAGATGCTCGTCGCCGATTTCCTCCGGATCCCGATTGGTCTCTCGCTTTTGGTCGTCACCGTTGTTCTTGCGGTTGCGGTTATCGCATCGCTTGTCAGCGAATCGCGCTCTTCACGCGATCCACGGCACACGAAGGACTCCCCCCGTCCCCTTTCATGACGGGGAATGGGGTGGGCGTGCCGGTGCTTTGACGGCGTCGGGGGAAGGCGTCCTCACGGTCTGCCTTTTCGCCGTGGGCTGGTCCAGGCTCATCGAAACGTATAGGTGAAACTCGCCATGACGTAACGGGTGAGCGCTTCGTTTCTGGTATCTTCAAGGTACGTTTCGGTGACTGTGCGGCTGACGTTTTTGTTCTGTCCGAGGAGATCTGCGACGCCGATCTTGACCTCTCCCAGCTCATCCCTGAACAGTTTCTTCGCCAAACTGATGTTCCAGAGTATGATATTCTGATTATATCCGGTTGTTTGACCGGTCGTGAGCGTGTTGTTCAGCTCATTCCTCAGGACAATCCCCTCCCAAAACGTCCATGTCCATTTCAGGGCCGCCGTGTGCGAGTAATAGTTGGAATTCGCGTCAGCCTGAAGGGTGTTTCGTGCCAGCGTGAAGTTTCCCGTGTATGACACCGTGAAGTCAAAATCCTGGCTGATGTTGCTCCCGAGCACAAAGCCTTCGCTGAGCGACCATGCATTTGCCAGGTTGCGGAGGGCGTTCACAAGGCCCGGCGTGCGCGTGAACGTGACCCCGGTGTTCAGATTCAGACTGCTGCTGAGAAGATCGAAGGGGAAGCCATAGGTGAGAAACGACCGAAGATTCCAGTAGCCATTCAAATTGACCGGGCTCGAAAGTTGTGTGCCCGCTGCGAGGGGCGTCCCGTCGGGGAGGACGGTGTCTTTCGCCGGTATGACCGTCGAATTGGCGATATAGTGATTGGTCATTGTCGCGGAAAAGAGGATGAACATGCTGCGCGCATGCTCGGGAGCGGTCAGCGAATACCTGGTGACGAGCGCATGTGAGTGCGATTCATCCAGGGCAGGGTTGCCCGTCGAGAGGAGTAACGGGTTGGTATTGTCGATAACATGCTGCAATTGAGCAATCCCCGGGGGGCGTGTAGATGCCCGGTAGGTGATGCGGAGGCTCCTGTGGTCCGGCATCGTGTACAACAGCATGAAATTCGGAAGGAGAGTCGCAAACGATCGATCGACGTCGGCTCCAGGAACCGCAGATTGATTGCCACGCAAGCGCGAAAGCTGGTAGGAGAGGCCGGCCATCATATTCAGCTCCGTTGTGCGGATCCGGTACCCGAGTCCGGCGTTCTGGGTCAGGTACGTGTTGGCATACACGCTGGAGAGGGGGAGATCAGGTACCAGATATGATTGCGTTCCCGGAAGAAGATCGAATGTCGATTTCTCCGCGTTGTTTTGAGTGAATGAGGGGGCATAAGACAATTGCAGCAAGCTGTTCACCCCCGCAGGCTCCGTGAATACGAGATTTGCCGTGATGCTGCGCCCGGTGGAGAGATAGTGTGATTGCTGATCTGCCGTATCGTTCAGGGTTGGCGGAAGCCCGGACGCTTGCGTGAGCGAGGCGAGTTGCCCGTCAGTCTTCTTGCGCGTATTGTCCAGACCGACATCGAGTGACGCAGTACGTCCCGGGAGGTCGAATTTGTGCCGGAATACGAGATGGCCGCCGAGATCGTAGCCCGCGTTCAGCGCAGATGTCGTTGACCGGGATTCCGTTGCGGCCGTCCTCTGCACTGTTGCCGCCGCAACCGCATTGTCCGAGCGATTGGACTGAACGTAGACCTGAGGGGTCATGATGAACGAGTTCGCGTCGTCCGGAGTATACACGACCCGTGCGTTAAGGCGGTGATTGAAGTTCCTACTGGAGGCGTCGGTATTCTGGTTGTAGAGACTCGTTGAGTCTCCGCCCAAAAGATACGTCCTATCGAGGGATTGTTGATTCTCGTTATCGGTGCGGTTGAAGAAATAACTTCCCTGAGCGAAGAGATCCCCTGCCAGACTGTCGGAAGCGTTCGTTCCGAACATATGCGTGGTGTTGATTCCCTGGAGTTGTCCGACGGCGTAAGGGTTCGGCCCCCCGGCGCCTGCCTGCCCGGTTGTTCCCTGGCGCCGCTGTCCTGTCCCACCGTTACCCCTCCGAACGGTCCCCTGACCCGCAGACCGGACTTGACTGCTCCCCGAGACGACGCCCAGGAGGTCTTGCGAAGTAAAATTCTGCTCGTTAATATCATTTGAGAGACCGAGGACCGACAAGCGCTGATCTCCCTGGAAGCTATTGTAGTTTCCTCCCGCCTCGTACCGCCCCTCGTCGCCGTAGCCCGCTGTCAGCTTGCCGAAGTTCATGTCCCGCCGTTCACGGCGGGTCATGATGTTGAGTGCCCGCACGGATTGTCCGTCGTCGAAACCGGTGAACTGGGCCTGATCGCTCATCTGATCGAACACCTGGATCTTGTCGATCACTTCCGCCGGTAGGTTGCGAAGGGCAAGGGTAGGGTCGTCGCCGAAGTAAGGTTTTCCGTCCACCAGGACCCGTTGGACGCTCTCTCCTCCGGCGCTCACGCTGCCGTTCACCACGGTGATACCGGGCATCTTCGTGATGAGATCCTCGGCCGTAGCGTCCTTGTTGGTTTTAAAGGCCCGGGCGAGGTACTCCGTCGTATCTCCCCGCTGTTCTGCGGTTGGAATGCGCGCTTCGATGATGACTTCGCCGACGGTGATGGGCCGGTCGGTCAACAGAATGGTGCCTGCGTCGAATGCGAGGTCGGAGACGGTGATTGTTCTGGTCGTCTTCCGGGAGCCGACAGCAGTGATTTCAAGTCGGTAGTGTCCGGGCACGATGTGATCAATATGGAACGACCCGTCGATGGCCGATTCGGCGACATACGTCCGCAGCGTGTCGTCGGGGCTGACGAGACGAATATGCGCGCCGTTGAACGCGGCGCGATTCTCATCGATGACTTTCCCGCGGACAGTCCCCTGCTGCGAAGCAGCCACGGATGCGAGAAGCGTCATGATGGCACAGAACCCGGCTGTGCGGCGGAGGAAGGATCTCATACTGTGATACCGGTTAGACACAGGCACACGGAAAGGCGTTTAACGATCCGGGGTGCTAAAGTCCCGCAAGGTCACCCGGCAGAAGGGGATGTCTCATACAATGCTGCAAAATCACGTCATGAGGCCGATGGGCGAATGGTCACAGATCATGAGCGCACGGTGGTGACCCCGGAAGATTGGTAGAAATACGACGCATCCGCGCCGGACGACTCCGGAGCGGACGCGTGGGTTTCATATTCCAGGGCCCAACAGAAGAACTGCTACTTTCCCCCGGTGGTCAACATGGTGATGGTTGGATTCCCCACCACGCCTGCTTTCTCCATCACTTCCTTCAGCATCGGATTCCCAAAGAACGCATCCGCTGCGGCGGTTCCCGCAAACTCTCCGATGATGACCACCACGTTGGGGTTCTTCAGGTCGGTGTAGACTCCCGACACCTTGAAACCGGCCTTCTTCCGATTTGTCTCATCGGCATCGTACCCCTTTCTCCACACGGCGTAGTCCTTGACTTCATGCGATACAATGACGGTCACCTTTCCTTCGTGCTTCATCTCTTTTTTCATTTCCTGCGCTAAAGCACCCGTGAGTGCGAAGGACAAGGCGAAAGCCAAGAGCAATGATTGTTTCCACATGCTGAACCTCCTCGATGATTGTTGTTGGTGAAGCCCCCAGGCGATTGGCGGGCCCTGCATCAGCGGACCGGTCAGACGAAATTGCCGGCCTGCTACTTGTACTGGATTCTGACGAGGAGCGCACTGCACAACGTCTGCAGCCCTTTGTCTTTGGACGACTCGGCTACGTCTTTGATGACGGCATCGCCGGCATCAGAGTGAAGCTCGTCCAGAGCAAGTGCCGCCAACCTCCGCACAATGCGGTCGGCGTCTTCATCTTTGAGTTTCTTCTCAAGGGGTTTAAGAGATGCCTCGAACGTGTAGCTCGGAAACATCTGTTCCAGGTTCCGCAGAGTCTGCACCGCTTGCGCCTGCATGGTCGGATTCTCGTCTTCAAGTGTCTTAAGGAGATTCGCTTCATGCTGCGCCAACTGCTTCCCCATACCGGCGGGGGGCTTGTGCTGCGCTTCAAGACGCGTGGTTGACAGGGTTTCTTGCGCCTGTAAAGATGCGGCGATCACCATCAGCACGATCGCTGAGGACAAGATTTTGTGACGCATAAATTTTGCCTTGTGTGATTGAGGAAACTGTGCGGAGCTCCCGGGGAAGTCTGGAGCTCCCGAAGTTCTGGAATCCAGGTCATTCTCCCCACGGATGGGAAAAGCAAGCGGTACCTCATGCCTTAGACTGGATCATTTCTTACCTCCGTGGGGTCGCGTAGGTGAGGTGCAATTGGGACGCATGGGATACGTCGGGAGAGGGGAGACGTGTGATCCGCTGTTTCGTACCCGTCCGCAGTCACGAATTCGGGGTGATACGAGAACGGAATTGTCCCCAGAAACCGCCGCGGCGGAACGTGTGGTGGAGCTGGCCATCGGGTGATCCACAGATGCTCCTGTACAAATCATGCTTCCTCCCACTGCCATAACATCGTTGAGCATGCAATCGTTCCTCGTGCCGTCACCTTAAATAGTTCGGCGACGTCGACGTCGCGAGGAGCAGTCCGTCGGCCCCCCCGTGCCCGTGTGAGGGAACTTTGAGTTTGGTGAATGGGTTATACCGACATCTCTCGTGCAAGTTCACCATGCACTTGAGCCATGAGGTTCCTTTCCCACCCAATCGAGAGGCCCCTGTGAAACCACGATCGCTTCGGTGTCTTTCCTGTATCACATCTGTTCTGACGCTAGGGATGCTCATTCTCCCCACCGGAGGGTTTAGCCCGGCACAGAATACCGCTCCCGGAAAGACTGCCCATGGAGCTCTGGAAGTAGCGGGAAAAAGCACTCCCCTTGAGTATTCTTATGCAGTGCCCCAGCGCAATGACGAAATGCTCGTGATACTGAGCGATCAGCCGCTATCTGACAAAGAGCTTAAGGATGTCTTTGAACGCATTCACAGGGCTGAAGGAGGGGATCTCCATCTGGTGGAAGTGGTCCTTGATGCCAAGCTGACTCCCATTTCAGTCTCAATCCGTCACAAGGCATTCACGACGAACGGCGGCGGGGGATCGACGGAAGACCGTTTTGAAAAGGGGAAGGGGGACAAGAACACGATCGCCGGCAGGTTTTATCGGAACACACCGGGCGAGTTCGATGGTGTGGCATTCACCTATGATGCGACGGTCACTGCGCCGGTCTGGAAAGAGCCTGCGCCCACATACAGCGGTGCCGCCGCGACCAGTAGTCCCCAGGGGAAAGCGGCGCTCGCGTTTCTGAAGGCCGGCCATACGGGAAACGTCGCCGCCCTGAAGAAGGCGGTCGTGGCAAGCAGTATCGCGGATCTGGAAGGTCCGATGGGCAAAGACATCATCGAAATGATGAAAAAGGGCCCCGATCCGGCTAACGCAAAAATCACACGTGTTGACGTCAATGGCGAAAATGCGGAGGTTACGCTGGAACAGGGAAGCAAAGAATCGCTGGAAACCACGACTATCAAGCTCGTGAAGGAACATGGGGAGTGGAAAGTCTCACCGTGATTCATTTTTCAGACGCATTTTGCCTTTGTGGGTAGACGAAGCCCGTGCTTTCTTCGTTCGCTTTCACCGGTCGTACCTCGATTCTGGCCGTGGTTCCGAAACTAAACTCAGGATTGCGTCTGGCTATCTCCACGGCGTCCTCCATGTCTCTGGCGAGAATATGGTAGTAGCCAACAATCACTTCATTCGAATCACTGAAAGGCGCTGCGATCCAGGCTCCCTGTGGTCTGGACACCATGCTGCCGGTTCGTTGCAGCGGCTGGGCAGATACCAGGTTTCCACCCCCTTTCAGACTTCCGATGTAATCCTCGCACTGTGCCAGGAATTGCTGGTGCCTTTCGGGCGACCAACCCGCCTGGTGGTCGATCCCATTGCGGACAAGCAGCATGAATTCTTTCATGGGTGTGGGCGCTCCGTATGGCATTGCTGGTGGGCTCAAGTATATAAACAGTCCCGACACGCGGGAGTTCCCCATAGTGGTTGCCTCTGCATGACCGTGCAGTTCCACGCGCACAGCCCCGGCGTCACTGCGCACTCAGTTCCTGATTGGCAGTAGACGGATTATTCCTTATCATGATGATGGAGCCCGCCTCCGGCTGCCGGCAATCGCTTGAGCCGCCGTGGACGGGCAGGAAGCCCACAGGACTCAGATACGCATGAATATATTCCCGTGCGCGGTCAATCGAGCGTCGATGATGGTGCGGATGTGCTTCGCACTGATGTTGACTCTTGCCGCTTGTCATCCGCCCCCGGAGACACCTCCGGATACCGCCGCTGCGTTGTCGCGTCATCCTGACTTCTGGCATGTGATCGACACTTCAGCGGATGGCCGGCCGATTTATGCCCATGAGCACGGAACGGGGGATTCTGCCGTCCTTGTTCTTGGTAGCATCCATGGAGATGAAGCGGTCACCGGGCAGGTGGTGGTCAGACTTGCAGAATGGATAAGTAGTGAGGGGATCACGCCAATCGGGCGAACACTGCTCTTCGTGCCGTTCCTCAATCCCGATGGTGTGGCGAATCACAAGAGAACCAACGCACACGGTGTGGATATTAACAGGAACTTCCCGACCCGAAACTGGGACCCCATACCCACACAGAGTCATTATCCTCCCGGCCCTGCGCCAGCTTCCGAACCTGAAACGCGACTCGTGCTGAGTCTCCTTGCCCGGTTCGCCCCGCGCCTGATCATATCACTCCATGCACCACTCCATGTTGTGAACTACGACGGACCGGCCCAGGCCATTGCAGATCGCATGGGCTCGTGGAATGGCTATCGGGTCAGCGGCAGCATCGGGTATGCTACCCCGGGCTCGCTCGGCACCTACGCAGGAGTGGAACGGCACATACCTATGATCACCCTGGAACTGCCGCCCGTCGGGGCAGATGACGCATGGCTGCAGAACCGTAACGCGCTTGTTGATGCGCTCTTGCACGGAGATTCAGGCAAAGCTTCAGGGATGATCGAAGGACGGGTCTTCACGATCGGGAATGAACCCATGACCCGCGTGGGCCTTGAGTCAGCGCCGGGCGACATGTTCCCGCTGCTTGCCCCAGCGCAGCTCGACACCGTCCTGCGACGGAATCAGGGACACAGAATGAGAGTGTTTTTTGAAGGCATCGATCCGGTGCCGGAAGGGCCGGCATTGAGGGCGATACGCGCGGAAGAGGTACCGCTGCCGGAGACACCACCGCAGCATTAAGGCCTCCCAGACGGCCGATGGATCGGGAAGGAGAGCTTCTATGCATTATCGATGGAGAGTTGCGGCGGTTGTTGCCGTCTCATTCTGGTGGTCGCAGGCTCCTGCCCAGCAGACGGTGCAACCGGGTTACGATGCACTGGATACATCCCGGATCTTCCCCATCGCCGGATCACACCTGTTGAAGGAGCGGGAAGAGGAGGTCGGCAGGTTGTTTGCGCTCCATCCTGAGCTGACAACAGCTTTGGGTAAGACCACCACTTGGGCTTTCTCGGTCGGTTCGCAGGCTACGTGGTATGCGGATCGGTTTACCAATAGCACCCGGTATCAGGTCCCATCCACCTGCCGGGCCGTGGGCACGAGCTGCTATCTTTTCGTGGAGGATACCAGCTGGGCCAACGGCAGGGTGAACCAGGCTGTGGTGGACTCGGTCGTACGGGCACTTGATGCGGCAACCCCTGCCAATCCCTCTGCGGGAATTTTCCAAACGGATATCGCAACGTTTGGCAACCCTCCGGACATCGATCACGATTCCAGGATCATCGTCCTCATGCTGGACATCATTGACGGCTTCACCGGCACCGGGGGGTATATCGCGGGATACTTTACCTCCTTCAATGAAGTACCTAAGACCACTCCGGGGTACTCCACGAGCAACCAAGCGGAAATCTATTTCCTCGATGTCAACCCTGCAAACCTGACGACACCGGGCGGCTTGCGGAACGGACTTGCTACGACCGCACATGAATTCCAGCATATGATCCACTTCAATTACGATCCGACAGAAATCACATTTGTGAATGAGGGTCTTTCGGAGGTGGCCGAAGTGATCTGTGGTTATCCGCTGCGGGATCAAAGCGGCTACGTCAACGAAACGAATCACTACCTGTTTGACTGGCGGGGGAACGACAACACGCTCGTGCTCCGTGATTATTCCCGAGCTTCGAGATTCGCGCTCTATCTCCGGGACCAGTTCGGTCCCGGTGTCTTCAAACCGATCGTCCAGAGCACTGCGCACGGCATTGCGGGTATCGACCAGGGCTTGTCTGCGCTGGTTCCTTCGACATCCCGCCGATTTGCCGGCGTATTTCAGGATTGGCTTGTGGCGAACGCTCTCGATGACACCGGTGTCGATCCGCGCTACGGGTACCAGTATCCCTCGCTTCTAAAGGCCGTGCCCAAGGTTTTGGCGAGTCCCAACGTGGCAACAACGACCGATACAGTTCAAGACCTGGCGGGGAGATATCTCGCCTTCACAGGGGGGAGCGGACTGCATGTGACCTTTAGCTCGTCTTCCGTCGCGCTGGTGATCAAAGCGGCAGAAACGGGACCTGGCGGAAAACGGGTCCTCCCGGTGACTCCGGGTGTGGAATTCAATGAGCCGGAATTCGGCACGACCTACTCCACCGTGACGTTCGTCGTCATGAATACGAGCACAACAACCCCTGTGGTATTTCAATATGCATCAAGTGGAGGGACAACTTCGGTCGACAAGGAGTCTCCAGCCCTTCCTACACAAGCAGGGCTCGACCAGAACTACCCCAATCCGTTCAATCCCAGCACGACGATAGGGTATGCGATATCGTCCGTGGACTGGGGCCCGGGGGCCGGAGAAACAGGGTCTGGGATCCGTGGGCTCGGGTCTGGGTGGGTGCGGCTCAGCGTGTACGACGTGCTCGGGCGTGAGGTGGCGGTGCTTGTCAATGAGCCACAGGTGCCGGGAAGGCACTCCGTAACGTGGAACCCCGTGGGGATGGCAAGCGGGGTCTATGTGTGCCGCCTAATGTTCTTCCCCCCGAATGCCGGCATCTCCGAGGGACGACTCGTGCAGTCGCGCAAGTTGGTGCTTCTTCGGTAGCCGGAGTTTGAGGTGACCGGGGACAATTGCGATTCATCCGTTGTGTCTGGTCTTTTGGTGGACTCTCCCCTGCGAGAGAACCAATTCAAGAAACGGACCTATATGAGGAAGTACCGGAAACCGCCACGCAGACTCCCTGGAAAGCCATGAAAGTCATTTCAACGAATATCGGACAACCAAGGGAGCTTTTGCGTCATGGAAAACCTATCATGACCGGCATATATAAAGAGCCGGTCGATGAGATTAGGATACGCAAGTTCTTCGTCGAGGGAGACCATGTGATGGATTCCAAGATCCACGGCGGTGAGGACAAAGCCGTCTACGGGTATCCCAACGAGCATTATGACTTCTGGCGCGCTGCATATCCGTCCGTTCCGATGTCCTGGGGGATGTTCGGAGAGAATATCACGACCGATGGTATGTATGAAGGCGTAACCGACATCGGAGCGGTCTACCGGATCGGGAATGCGCTGCTCCGAGTAACGGCGCCGCGGTTTCCGTGTTACAAGCTGGCTGCACGATTCGATAGTGCAGATATCATCAAGCATTTTCTGCACAGTAAGAAGTCGGGGTTCTATTTCACCGTGGTCGAAGAAGGGGTTGTGAAGCCGGGTGACCGGATCGTGCTCGAACAGGCGGGGGATCTGCACCTTAGCATTGAAGATGTGGTGAACCGGCGTCTGCAGGAGGAGTGAGGATACACCCGGGCACCACCAATTTCATCGAAACAAAAAGACCTGTTGCTCAATCATTGAGAGGGTTCTCCATTCTTCCATAGGATGTCAGGGCAAAGATGAAAATCAAGGCGATCATCACCGGNNGCATGCTATTTCTGCGCCGGCGTGTCGTCCGTTGGCATGAGTGAAGCAGAATACACAAAAATCACCTACACGCTGACCATGGCGTTTGCGACGATGCTGGCAGCGGTCAATCCCGGAATGACGTTTTGCTACGTGTCGGGTGCCGGAACCGACAGCACCGAACACGGCCGCATCATGTGGGCGCGCGTCAAAGGAAAGACCGAGAATGATTTGCAGAAATTGCCGTTCAAGCAAGTATGCAACTTCCGCGTCGGCGTCTTACAGGCCACCAAAGGGCTGAAAAACACCCTTACGATGTACAAATACCTCGCGTGGCTGATTCCTGTGCTCCGGGTGGTTATGCCGAATTCGCTTTCGACACAAAGGGAGCTGGGTCTAGCGATGATCAACGTGACGTTGCGGGGGTACTCCGGCCACGTGCTGGAAGTCAGAGACATCAAGGCCATGGGCGAGGAAGTACCTGCTGTGTAACAGGCCCGTCACCGTGCGGTCGGCGCCATTCGTTTAATTGGTTGTCACGCTGACGCTTTGGGGGACAAGACCCGGGTTCGATGGCAGAGCCCTCTCGCCCACCTGTTGTCTCCACATGGCATAATAGAGCCCCTTCTGACTCACGAGCGATGCGTGCGAGCCTGATTCCACAATGCCTCCCCGTTCGAGCACATAGATCCGGTCGGCATGCAACACCGTCGACAGCCTGTGCGCGATCAGAATGCTGATCATTTCCCTGTTGCGGCTCACAGCACGGATGGTTTCGTTGATTTCCTCTTCGGTCAGCGAGTCGAGAGAAGATGTTGCCTCATCGAAAACCAGAATGTCCGGTTGGCGCAGCAGCGCCCGCGCGATCGAGAGGCGTTGCTTTTCACCGCCTGACACTTTGACGCCGGACTCTCCGATCATCGTGTCCAGTCCGCTCCCGGCGCGCGCAAGCAATCCCTGACATGCGGCCTGTTCGAGGACATCCAGCATTTCGCTGTCGGAGGCTCCCTGTTTCACAAAGAGCAGGTTCTCCCGGATGGTTCCCGAGAAGAGTTGCGTATCCTGCGTGACAAAGCCAATCCGTTCACGGAGGCCGTCGAGATCCACGTCGGTGCCGGGTGTCGCATTGTACAGCACCCGGCCGGCCGTGGGGCGATAGAGGCCCACGAGCAGTTTTACCAGCGTTGTCTTGCCCGCACCCGACGGTCCGACGAACGCCACCGTTTCGCCCCGCTTGACTTCGAAGGTGATCCCGTTCACCGCGTTTGCCGCACCCGAAAGATGCTTGAAACTCACATGCTCGAACCCCAGCGTTTGGATCGTGGAAAGTGGCGTCGGTGCGACAGGCTTCACCTCGGCGGGCATATTCAGGATGTCTTTGAAATTCTTGAGAGAAACCTCCGTCTCACGATAGATATTGATCACCCCGCCGAGTTCCTGGAGCGGACCGAAGATAAAGAAAGAGTAGATCCAAAGGGAAAAGAATTGTCCGACGCTTATCTGCTGCAGGAATATCAGGTACAGCATGAGGAAGAGAATCGTCGTGCGAAGAAAATTCACCGAGGTCCCTTGTATGAAGCTGAGACTGCGGATATACCTGATTTTCTTAAGTTCGAGGTGGAGAATCTTGTCTGTGGCGGCGTTCAGCCTCGTGATTTCCTGCTGGGCAAGGCCGAGGCTCTTGACCAGTTCGATATTCCTGAGGGACTCGGTTGTTGCTCCCGCGAGAGCGGTCGTTTCAGCCACGATGGACTTCTGAATCACCTTGATCTTCCGGCTCATTGTGGAGCTCAGGAACCCGAGCAGCGGGACCGTGGAGAAGTAGACCGGGGCGATCAGCCAATGGACGGTAAAGGCGTAGATCATCACAAAGACAACGCCCACCAGGGTCGTGAAGAGTATATTAATGGCTGCGGAAATGAGCTTTTCCACGTCGGACCGCACGCGCTGGAGTTTTCCCAGCGTTTCGCCGCTTCGCTGATCTTCGAACACCTGATACGGGAGCTCGAGAGAGTGGCGAAGGCCGTCGGAGTAGATCCGGGCACCAAGCCGCTGGGTGACCATATTGATGACAAAATCCTGGAAGTTCTTTGCAACGCGGGAGATAAATGCCACGCCGACTGCGGCGAGAAGCAGCAGACTCACCCCGCGGAAGAAGTCTCCCGAGGAGTATTGCCGAAACCGCATCGCATATTCGTCGATGACGTGGCGGAAGATCAGAGGATCGAGCAGAGAGAAGACCTGATTGATCGTTGCAAGGAAAAGCGCGATCGCGATCAGTTTCCAGTAGGCTTTGAGGTACGGAACGAGGATAGTCATACGGTAAGAACAGCGTTGGGGCGAAAAAGGATCCTGATATCAGGCCGGGGAAACAGCGAGTCAGCGCGTCCACTGCTGTGGGAAAGAGCCCTGGGCTTGAGTACCTGCGCCCGGGCGGGTGCGGAGTCCCAGATGCCGGGAAGGGGAGCAGCTCTGAAACACGAGCCCCATCCTGTGGGGATGGGGCTCGGTGATAATGGCGGTTTGTGCCTGTTAGCGCACCAGAACCATTTTCTTCACGTCGCTAAACCTGGAGCCTTTGCCATCCAGCGGTTCCACGAGCAGCCGGTAGAAATAGGTGCCGCTTGGCACCCTGGGTGTCCATCGTGCCTGATACGTGCCTGCCTCGCGGTCTGCATCGACCAGTGTGGAAACGCGTTGGCCATACACGTCGAAGACCTCGAGCCGGACCCTGCTCCTGACAGAGAGCAGATAGGGGATTGTCGTCGAGGGATTGAAAGGATTCGGGAAATTCTGCAGCAGGAGCGCATTGTCCGGCACCCCGGGTGCCGGGGTCTGGACGCCTGTGGTGGACTTCATCTTGATAATCCAGAGAGGCGAGTCATCGGCCCAGACGTCGTAGTCCGGGCTGTAATTCACGAATGCATATTCATCCTTCCCGTCCTTGTCCAGATCGCCCACCGGGCAGCCATAGAACAGTCGGGGAGAGATGTCGGTATGACCGCTCTCTTTGAAAATGTCGAAGATGACCTTCAGTGTCCAGCTCGAAGAGTCTGCGGGGTTTCCTGTGCCTTTGTATTCAAGGTCAAAAATCTGACCGTTGGTTTCACCCGCTATCATCAGGTCTGCTTTGCCGTTATGATCGGGATCGCCGATATACATCGAACGGAGTTTCCCGCCTCCCGTCACGGGAATTGTGTACAGTTCCTTGACATCCGCTCCCGTCATCTTGCTTATATCGGTTATGCCCGTGACGATGAAGATCTTGTTCGTGGTTTCGGTTCCGGCAATGTACATTTCATTGATGCCGTCATGGTTGACATCGGCCACACGCACAGCGTCGAGCGCTCCGTAGTCAATGCCCTGTGATGCGTAGAGATTGTCTATGGCTACCACTTGTTTGAACTGTTTCTTGCCGGTGCATTCGAAAATCCGCATCGTAAAAGTGTCCCAGACAAACATGTATATCTCTTTTTTCCCGTTGTTGTCAAGGTCTCCGGTGGTGGTGGAATAATTGGATCCGCCGAAGGACTGGGAGAATTTCCAATCCATGTTCCAGACTGCAAAGCCGCCAAAATCGCCGTCGACAGAGCAAACGTAGACCTCGCGGTTGGATGCTCCTGCGATGCGGACTCCTACTATGAGTTCGTTTTTGCCGTCACCGTCGATGTCCTCGATGGTCAGACTGTATGGACGGATGTCATAGTTGGGGGCTGCATCGAAATTCCATCCTCCGGATGGATCATAGGTGTGCGTTGTGCTGTTATAGAAGCCGTACGCATGCTGTCCGACGACGCCGCTCCATTCAAAAGCCCAGACGCGCAGCGGATTGGGGTCGGTCCCGACAACAGAAGGGAGCGTGGTGATAATATCCACGAGACCGTTGTTGTTGATGTCTCCGACGGCAATGCCCGCAAATGTGTTGGCAGCAATGGGATACACCAACGACCAGACTTGTTTGTATTTGTCGGTGCCTGTCGCCTCATACATACAGATCGCATTCGTGTCCAGATCGGTCCAGGTGCAGAGGATCTCTCCCCAGCCGTCCTGATCGGTGTCGAACCCGCCCTTGACCATTCCCATCTCGGTGATATCGCTGAGAGTGAGATACGGAGGCGCGGTCATTTTCCAGGATG
>PMCM01000003.1 GCA_003154155.1 Ignavibacteriota bacterium
AGCTACACCATGGGACAGCAGCAACTCTTGCTCATCATCCTCGGCGTGATTGTGGTTGGGATCGCCGTTGCGGTCGGCATTACGATGTTTACGGACAACGCTGTGAACGCGAACCGTGATGCGGTCACCAACGACCTGGTGAACCTGGCTGCGCGCGCCCAGCAGTTCTATCGTCGTCCGACGGCTCTCGGCGGCGGCGGAAATTCCTTCGTCGGCCTGACCGCCGATGATGTTGGTCTTCGCAAGCTGACCAACCGTGCCAGCAATGCGAACGGTGCGTACTCCATCACGTCCGCCGGTACGACGACGGGTGTGACGATCCAAGGGATCGGTACCGAACATGCCGACGCGACGAACTTCGTGACCATGGAAATCCACGTCTTCAACGACAAGGCTGACAGTGTGGTGATTATCCACTGATCGGTCCGTGGGCTGAACAGGCCCCCGGAATGGCCGGGGGCCTCTCGTTTCCACCTCGCGGAGCAAGTGCGTCATGGGTAGCCAGCAAATGTTGCTCATCATCGTGGGTGTCCTGATGGTCGGTCTGATGATCGCCATCGGGATCACGATGTTTGGCGACAATGCCTCCGCGTCGAACAGGGATGCCATAGCAAACGATCTCGCCGCTCACGCGTCGCGCGCGCAGGTGTACCAGAAGCGCCCGAAGTGCATCGGCGGCGGCGGTGGCTCCTTTCAAGGCTTCCGGTTGTCGTACGGCAGCACAACGAACAATAACGGTACGTTTTCGGTCTCTTCGTCGACAGGCACACTGATCACGATCGAAGGGATCGGGCATGAGCTCGGGTTCGACCGAAGTAACCCGGTCAAGGTAGCGATTACTGTTTCGGCGGACACCATTTCAGTCGCCGAACTGAATTAGGGGAGTTACAACAGGGGAGTCGTACAGGGGATGTTCTCTCTCTTGTTGGTTCGGGCACCTGGGGATCGGGGGATCGTCAGGTGACG
Organism: Ignavibacteriota bacterium; assembly: GCA_003154155.1. Taxonomy (GTDB): domain Bacteria; phylum Bacteroidota; class Ignavibacteria; order UBA10030; family UBA6906; genus Fen-1255. The sequence continues at coordinate 967 of PMCM01000003.1, forward strand.
GGGGCCGGACCAATAAGGGGGGAATGATGCCCTGTTTGCATTTTGCGGGTCACTAGCATTGGGGTAGGACTATGGCAGAGTTCAGGATTGAAGGCATCACCGTCGCCGGCAAGCCGGTTCAGGGCCTCCTCGAGGCCGAATCGCTCCACTCGGCCCGGACCAAGGCCTCGCAGCTTGCAACCCAGCGGAAGTTCAAGCTGTTGCACGTGATACCGCGCGCCACCTGGCAGTACAAAGTGCAGCGCGGCACCGACAAACCGATCATCGGTGAACAGAAGGCCTTCACCCGCGCGGAGGTCGATGACGCACTCCAGAAAATGGGCTACCGCGTCATCCGTATTCAAAAGAGACTCTTCAATTTTAAGTCGAAACCGCCTGCAGCGGAAATCGTCACGTTCGTGCGCGTGAGCGCCGACCTGATCCGCCAGAAGCTGCCGTTCAACGAAATCCTGCAGCTGCTCGTCAACGACCTCGAGAACCGGACGTTGCGCGAGGCGGTCAAAGACATCAACATGGAGTTGAAACAGGGGAAGGACAGCGAAAAGACCTTCGTCAAGCACGAAGCGACGCTGGGACGCTTCGCCGCGCACATGCTCGGCCTTGCCTCCAAGAGCGGTAATATGGCCGAGATCTATGAAAGCACGGCAAAATTCCTCGAGCGGCAGGCCGAATTCAAGAAGAATCTGAAAAGCGCCCTTATCACGCCCATCATCACCCTCGTGGTGCTCTTCGGCGCAGTCGTGTATTACGTCGCCTACATCTTCCCCGCAACGGCGAAGTTGTTTGTCAAATTCAAAATCGACCTGCCCCCGATGACCAAAGCCACGCTCGCCATGAGCGACTTCCTCGTGGCGAACATGTTCCTGATCTTCCTGGCGATTGCGATACCTACAGTCCTGTTCGTCAGATTCCTCACCACGGAACGGGGCCGGTTGCTCCGCGATCAGTATATCTGGACTATTCCGGTGATCGGCTCGCTGCTGCAGAAGACCAGCATTGAGATCTTCTGCCGCGTGTTCTACGCCCTGTACAGCGGTTCCGGGGAAAATATCGAAGTCATCAGAATGGCGGCGGAAGCCTGCGGCAACAAATTCATGGAAATGCGGGTCAAGACCATCGCCATCCCGATGATGATNNACGGTGAAGAACACCGCGCTGCAGCTGGCGGAGTACTACGAAAAAGAAACGACCTATAAAATGCGCAACGTCATCGAGTTCATTCAGCTCTGGATTTCCATGGTCATCATGGTGGTGCTGACGGCCCTGACCATCGTCTCTTCGGAGACGGCGACCATCAGGCCGAAGAACCCGGCAGCGGGCCAGGTCATGGAACTTCAGGTTGAGAAACCCCTGGCATAACAGGACGTGACGACCATGGCGCCCATCGATATCACGGACAAGATCGGTTTCGCCCTCCTGAAGAAGGGCGTCATCGATTATGAGACGCTGGAAAAGTCCCTGAAGGTCAAGGATTCCGAAGACAAAAAGAACCGGCGGAATCTCGGGCAGATTCTGGTCAACGACTTCGGTGCGGATCATGATGCCGTGTTCCGCGAGGTGGCGGATTTGTACGCGTTCCGCGAAATCTATCTCGCTGACGAGAAAACGGACCGCAGCCGGATCGATTTCGTCAAGAAATTCGTGGATGCGCTGCCGCAGAACATCCGCGACATGGTTGTGCAGACGAAGATGCTGCCGCTGAAGTACGATGAGAAACAAGCCGACAAGCTGATCATTGTTGCTTCGGATCCCACCGACCGCCGGATTCCGCTGATTGCGCGGGAATTCGGCGCCAAGAAATACGAAGTCGCGTATTGCAGGCTGAAGGACCTGCAGGCCCTGCTCGAGCAGGTCATTCCTCCCGAAAACGAGTTCCTCAAGCTCCTTGAAGACAGCCAGGTCGGCATCCAGGTGAAGGAAGACGAGGACGACAATCCCCTGGACGAAGAAGCGCTCGAAGCGGAAATCAGCAAGAGCGCCCTCGTCAACCTCGTCGAAGGAGCCCTCGTGGAATCCGTGCGGCAGGGGGCGAGCGATATCCACATCGTCGCGAAGGAAGGGAACCGGACGGAATTCTGGTTTCGCGTCGACGGCGGCCTGAAACTCTGGCATTGCCAGGAGAAATCTCTCCCCGAAGCAGTCGCCGCCGTGGTCAAAGACCGCTCCAAGAATGTCGACCGGTTCGAACGCGAAATGTCGCAGGACGGCTTCATCCAGCGGCTCATCGACGACCACATGATCCGCTTCCGCGTGTCCATCATGCCGATCGTCGGCATCGAGTACCG
>PMCM01000305.1 GCA_003154155.1 Ignavibacteriota bacterium
CATAACCTCGGCAATGCGTACGAGGAGCTGGCGGACTACGCCGAAGCGATCAACTGCTTCACGCAATCCATCAAGATCGACGCGAAACACTACGAATCGTATTTCGGCCGGGGCAGCTGCTACGATGCCCAGGAGGAATTCCGCAAAGCCCTGGCGGATTATAACACCGCCATCGAGCTGTGCAAGGCTTACCCCGAGCTCTGGTACGCCAAGGCGGACCTTCTCTATAATATGGGAAAATTGCGCGAATCGCTGGTCAGCTACCGGATGGTGACACGACTCGACCCGCGCAACCATGAGGCGTGGCTGGACTACGGGGAAACGCTGTTCGAGCTGGGATACTACCGGCAGGCCCTGAAGGCGTTCGACCAGTCCGTCGACGTCGACCCCAAGTCGGCTGAATCCTACTATCTCCGGGCCAAGGTGCTGATGGTTTTGAACCGGAATTTCGAGGCTGTGGAATCGTTGAAAAGCTCATTCCGTCTGAACCCCGACATGCGCAAGGACTTTGAGCGCGAATTTCCGGGCGTCAAGACGATGAAGGAATTCAAGAACCTGTTGCGGAAGTAGGCGGCGCGATGGCGTCGCACGCCGACCTCGCTCCGCTTGTGGTGGGGCGAGGTCGTTTTTGTTCAGCAAAGACGGGGAACATATGCTCAGTGCCGGTGTGGAGGAAAAATACTCGAAGCTCCGCCAGATTCTGACGGAAATGGGAAGCCTGGCGATCGGGTATTCGGGAGGGGTGGACAGCACGCTGTTGTTGAAAGTCGCCGTGGATTGTCTTGGATCNNGCGCTACGAAATCGTGCGCACGGAAGAAACCGATGAATTGAAGTTTCAGGAAAACCCTCCCGACCGCTGCTATTACTGCAAAACGGAACTGTTCGGCAAACTGCAGGAGATCGCCGCCCGGGAAGGCATACCATGGATCGCCGACGGGACCATTACCGACGATCTCGGCGACTTCCGGCCGGGCATGCGTGCACGTACGGAACGGGAGGTGCGGTCACCCCTTCTGGAAGCGGGCTTTTCCAAGGCCGATGTCCGCGAGCTGTCACACCATCTTGAGTTGCCCACGTGGGACAAACCCTCATTCGCATGTCTCTCGTCACGCTTTCCTTACGGCACGCCGATTCTCCGGGAAAACCTCAGCCGCGTCGATGCCGCCGAGTCGTTTCTACGCGACAATGGCTTCCGGCGGTTTCGCGTCCGCTTCCATGATACGAACACCGCACGTGTGGAGGTGGACCCGGCCGAGATCCCGCGCCTTGTCGAACAGACCTTTCGCAGCACGCTGGTGGATCGTCTCAAGCAGCTCGGCTTTACNNCTGACCGAAGCGGAAAAAGAACAGTATGTCGGAAAAAAACTGAATTCCGTGTAGTAATTATGCGGGAGGGCATCCGGAGGGAAGGCATCTGACCCCACATTTACACCAGGAGACTCCATGACCCCGTTTACCGACCGGCTCCGTTCCGTGCAACTCGCCCGGCAGTCCCTCCTGTGCATCGGTCTTGATACCGATGTCACCAGACTCCCTTCCCACCTGCCCCGCACGCCCGAAGGTGTCCTGGAATTCAATAAACGGATCATCGATGCGACGCACGATCTCGCCTGCGCGTACAAGCTCAATCTCGCTTTCTATGAGGCGCTTGGTGAACAGGGGTGGTCCGTACTCAATGCGACGCGGCGTCATCTGCCGGCATCGGTCATCGCGATTGCCGACGGCAAACGGGGCGACATCGGCAGTTCTTCGGAATTGTACGCCCGTTCGCTGGTACAGGAGCTGGCCTTCGACGCCTCTACGGTGCATCCGTACATGGGGCGTGATTCGCTCGAACCGTTTTTCCGTTCGCCCGGGCACGGGGTGTTCGTGCTCACCCTCACATCGAACACCGGAGCGCGGGATCTGCAGTATCTGAAAACCGGGGGCAAACCGCTGTATGAAGCGGTAATCGCGAGGGTCAAGCGGTGGAACACGAACCATAATCTCGGCCTGGTGGCCGGGGCGACGCGTCCAGCGCAATTGAAACGAATCCGCTCCCTGGCCCCCCAGCTTCCGTTGCTCATCCCCGGTGTCGGCGCGCAGGGAGGCGATCTCAAGCGTGCCGTGCTCAACGGATGCAACCGGGAAGGTCTTCTGGCAATCATCAATGCGGGAAGAAACGTGATCTACGCATCCGGCGGAACCGATTTCGCCGAGGCTGCGCGCCAAGCCGCCACGACGATGCGCGACCAGATCAACCAAGTCAGAAGCCCGCAGAGGTAATTCCCCGCCCCGTGCGATCATGGACGGACCATCGGAGGCTTCCCTCCGCCGCCTCTGGGAACAACTCTCTCCCGCATCGCTCCTTCATACCCTCGACAACCGGCCGCTCCGCATCATCTCTCCCGGCATATCGAACTCCGACGCCGGGCCGGATTATCTCGACGCGCTGATACGGCTGGACGGACGGAACTACCGCGGTGATGTGGAGATTCATGTCCGTCAGAACGACTGGCGGGCACACCGGCACCACATCGATCCCCATTACAACAGAGTGATCCTCCATGTTGTCGGCGTCCGCACGCACACGATGTACCGGACGCTGACCAGCGGACACCGGGAGATTCCCACTCTCATTCTCGGCGCCGGGCCTGCCTCAAGCATGTCAGCGGCCGGTCGATGCGGGTCTTGTCAGGATCCGGATGCGTGCGCTCTCCGCTGGAGGGGCGCCTCCTCCCGCCGCGCGGATGCTGCGGCCGCTGCGGCACATGTGCTGCACAGACTCGGCTGGATGAGAATCGAGCGGCGGGTCACCAACCTCGCGCTTCGTTTGGAGGAACTCTTTCGCGAGGAATCCCTCACAGGCGGCATGTTGTCATGCCGGTCCGCGGCATGGGACCAGCTGCTCTACGAAGGGATTCTGGAGGGGATGGGATACCGGAAGAACAAGACATCTTTTCTGCATCTCGCGCAGAACATTCCGCTCACACAGCTTCGCCGGTGGCCGCTGGAGGACACATCCACCATGATGGCGGTGCTGTTTGGCGCAGCGGGGCTGCTTCCGTCACCCCGCGGGCTGCCGGAGAAGACGAGCCG
>PMCM01000233.1 GCA_003154155.1 Ignavibacteriota bacterium
TCGGCACATCCACATGGAACCAGTTTTCCACGTCCTACTTCAAGCGCGTGCTCTTCGATGCCGAGATGGTGACATTTGAAAACCCCGCATCGAAAGGGGATAATCTTATACAGACTAAAGACCGGATCAACACCATTACCCCAGGTACGGCCCGCGGCGTCATCGTCGGGGGCAATCTCTCTGTCCTTACCGCAATGGTGGGATCGCCGTACCTCCCTTCATGGAAAAACGTCATCCTTTTCATTGAGGACGATGGCGAACATGTGTACCGGGTCGACCGGATGATCACCCAGTTACGCATCGCCGGCATCGCCGCCCAGCTCGCGGGAGTGATCGTCGGGAAATGCACGGATTGCGGTCCCGGCGAAGGGTACGGATCACTCACGCTCGAGGAGGTCCTGCAGGAACAGATCGCTCCGCTGGGAGTTCCCGCATATGCGGGGGCGATGATCGGGCACATCGAAAACAAATTTACGATTCCCATCGGCATTGAAGTGGAAATGAATGCCACAGAGGGAAAAATCACGATGCGGGAACCCGCCGTCCTCTGAGTAATCCGATGAACATCTTTGAGATATCTGAACGCGAAGGTGAAAGCGGAGAGGTGTGTGATGACATCGCCACCATCGCCGGCGTCCGCATTGAACGTATCGTATCGAGAGGCCACGCGACTCCCGAGGGATCATGGTACGACCAGGATCATGATGAGTGGGTGATCGTGCTGCAGGGGGAGGGGAGAGTGGGGTATGAGGATGGACGCGGCGTGCGGCTGGGACCGGGCGACAGCCTGATGCTCCCTGCGCATTGCAGGCACCGCGTGGTTTCCACTTCTTCACATCCCGTCTGTATCTGGCTGGCGCTTCATGGGCCGGCGGCCGTGTAAACGGGGGATCAGCAAACCGGGCGTGAGATTACATTCCATGAGCATCCACGTATGAGGATCACATGACATCGTCTGTCCGTAAACTGTTTTCCGAGCAGGATCTTGCACGGATCACGCAGGCCGTGCAGGAGGCCGAGAAAAAAACCTCCGGTGAAATCGTACCCTATGTTGTCGAGCAAAGCGATGACTACGAACGTGCAGTGTGGCGTGCCGCCGCTGGATTCGGTGGCTCCGTGGTCCTCGCGTTCCTCCTCCTGCACGCCTTCTCAAATCTCTGGCTGCCGTTCACGCTGCCTGTGGTCCTTATCGCAACCCTTGGGGCGTTCGGCGCCGGAATGCTGCTCACCCATTTCCTGCCGCCACTCAAACGCCTCCTCGCGGGGAATATGCTCATGCACAGGCGCGTCAGCCAAAGGGCTGCCGAGGCGTTTATTGCCGAGGAAGTGTTCAACACACGGGACCGGACCGGCATCCTCCTGTTTGTGAGCATGCTGGAGCGGCAGGTGTTGGTCGTCGGCGACGCAGGCATTAATGCGCATGTCGGCAATAACGACTGGGATGACATCGTCCGCTGCATCATTGCGGGGATCCGCCGGGGTGCCCCGGCCGACGGGCTCGTGGAAGCGATAGGAAAATGCGGTCTCCTGCTCGAACAGCACGGCGTGGCGCGTAAAGCGGATGACCGGGATGAATTGCCCGATAACCTCCGGATGAGCGAAAGATGACAACTCGCCGCATTGTACAATCGTGCACACTGAACGCCCTCCTGCTGCTGTATGCCGGCATTGCCACCGGACGGGCGACGGAAATTCCCTATCTGGCGGGCCATGTCAATGACAACGCGGGCGTCCTTTCGTCCGCCACGGTCACAGCACTGGAAAGTGAACTGAAGGCCCACGAAGATTCGACCTCCGACCAGGTGGTCGTGCTCACCGTGCTGTCCCTCGAAGGAGAGGATATTGAAACCTTCTCCATTCATGTTGTGGATACCTGGAAACTGGGGAAAAAGGGAAAAGACAACGGCGTCCTCCTTCTGGTGGCAAAAGACGATCACAAAGTGCGCATCGAAGTGGGACGGGGCCTCGAGGGGAATCTGACCGATCTCACATGCGGGCGCATCATCCGGAATGATATCGTGCCACGATTCAAAGAAGGTGACTACGATGCCGGCGTGCGCGTCGGCGTGTCATCGATCCTTGCAGCCATCCGGGGGGCGTACACAGCTGACACGGAAGGCGGTGGAGACGCGCAGCCCCGTGGGGCGGGGCTCCTCTTCTTGGGGTTCTTCCTCCTGATAGTCACGCCGTTCACCCTCGTTGGGGTTTTTTCCCGCGGATTCGCATCATGGTTTCTCTATTGCTTCCTCATCCCGTTCTGGGCGGCCTTCCCGATCGCTGCAGTGGGTGTCGCGGTCGGAGGTACGTTTCTGGCGGTCTACCTGATAGGATTCCCGATCGCGAAGTTCATTCTGGCGAAGACCCCCGCGGGAAAAGCGTGGGCAAGCAAGTATGGGAAGTTCGCCATGACGTCGTCCGGACACGGCGGCGGGTGGTCGTCGGGGAGCAGCGGGTGGTCCTCGAGCAGTAGTAGCAGCAGTTTCTCGGGCGGCGGCGGAAGTTTTTCCGGAGGCGGATCGTCGGGAAGCTGGTAGGCCCGGTCCCGGCATGCCTCCACCGCGAGCCTGAGGGCTCATCCCGTGCCGTATGCTACATTTCTGACACAATGCGGGTCACAGCACGTATGATTCTCGACACTCTCACTAATGGGGAACAGTACCTCGCACTTCATCCTTCCTTCACAGGCGCGTTCCGGTTCCTCGCCGGGCGGGATCTGATGTCGCTTGCGCCGGGCAAGATCGACATCGACGGAGCAAACCTCTTTGCGATGGTCAGTGCACAACAGGGCAAGTGGCCGAGCGAAGCCCGCCTGGAAACGCACAGGAAGTATATCGACATCCACCTTTTGCTCTCCGGCAAAGAAACAATGGGCTGGCGGGCAACAGCCGATTGTCGCGAGCCCGAGCAGCTCTATGACCGGGAGAAAGATCTGGCCCTGTTCAGCGACGAGCCAGCTCTCTGGCTGACCATGCATCCCGGCACATGGGCAATCTTTTTTCCGTGGGACGCCCATGCCCCGCTTGTATCAAACGGCACTATCCACAAAGTGGTGATCAAGGTGGCGCTACAGCCGGACATGAGAGCCACCCAAGAGGAGGGAAAGCGATGAAGACTCTCTCCCCCGCGCGCATCTGGGGAGTCCTCGCATTTGCGTTCGTGACACTCCTGCTTCTTGGTGTCCCCGCCCGATTGGTGCTCGGCTCATCGTTTCTTGCCGGTACGCCGCTGTTCGATGAGGTGCTCACCCCACTGCTGCTGATCGACGTGATTGTCCGCTGGCGGTCCGCAGGATCGCTCCGGGCATACGGCTGGCGCTGGCTCCTGGCGGATCTTACCGCGGCGATCCCTTTCGGCCAGCTCATACCCGGTACCCCTATCGACCTGCTCCGGCTCGTGAAGGTCACCCGCGTCATCGAAACAATGCAGCAGTGGTGGCACCGCTACATTGCCCGGTGGAATTCCCTTCGCCTCCTCTATTCAGGGTATTTTATTGCGCTCCTCCTCCATGTCCTCGCGTGCGGGTGGGTTGCACTGCGATCCACCCACGTGACTTTGCTCTCCGGGGAGAATACCTATCTGCGCGCGCTGTACTATTGCGTCACTACGCTGACCTCCGTTGGGTACGGCGACATCACTCCGCAGACGAACTACGAAATGCTCTTTGCCATCGCCGTCATGGCGCTGGGGGTGGGGATGTTCGGTTATGTCATCGGAAATGTCGCACATATTATCTCCAACCTGCATCCATCGCGCGCGCGCTACGTAGAAACTATGGAGAGGATCAATGCGTTCATGGATTACCGGGGGCTCCCGAGGGGACTCCAGGAACGGATCCGCGAATACCATGCGTACAGGTGGGAAAAACGGCTTGGGTTCGATGAATCGGCGATCGTGGACGATTTCCCGCCTTCCCTGCGGGCAGAAGTGTCTCTCTTCTTGAAGAAGGACGTTATCGAAAAGGTGCCGTTCTTCAAGGGTGCGAGCACGGAACTGATCCGCGATATCGCCCTGGCCATGCGCCCGGTAGTCTATCTTCCCGGGGACTACATCTTTCACGCGGGCGACCAGGGGCACGAGATGTTCTTTATTGGAAGGGGATCGGTTGAAGTGCTCGGGAGGGATGAGCAAACCGTACAGGCGACGCTCAAGGATGGCGAGTTCTTCGGCGAAGTTGCCCTTGTGAAAGGCCAGCCGCGCAACGCCAGCATTCGGGCGGTCGGCTATTGTGATCTTTATGCCCTGCGCAAGGATACGTTCGATCATGTGATCGCGCATCACCCGGGATTCAAAGAACACATCGACCGGATGGTCACGGAACGCTTCACCCGTTCATAGACGAGACGATATGGAACAGAGTTTCTGGCGCAAAAACCTCCTGCTTCTTATTGGCGGACTTTTCGGCGCACTCATCCTTTCGCAGGTGCTGCGCGATGTCTCACCCCGGGCGTCCTTTGATTTCATGCTCACACGGGCCGAAATCCGTGCCAGGGCAAATGCCTATCTTCGCGGGCTGGGGTACGACACGAGGGATTACCAGCAGGATGCGGTGTTCCAGTTCGATGGCATCAGCCACCTCCAGCTGCAGGGGAAAGGAGGCGTACGTGCCGCAAACACTGCGTTTCTTGCCGATACTCTGGTTTCCCACCAATGGCAGATCTCCTGGTACGACAAATCCCTCCCGGTGAGCCAGTTCCGTGAATCCTTCCAGGTCTGGATGAGCCAGTACGGACGCCCGCTCGGATTCGAGCGCAAAATCGCCGATTCGGCCCATCTGCCCTCGCTCCCGCATGATGTCGCGCGCACACTGGCGGAGAGATTCCTCCGCAGCCAGAATATCGTTTTCAGCTCTTTCCTTCTTGAAAACGATGCGGAAACCAAGCTGGCCGGCCGCGTCGATCACAAGTTCGAATGGATCCGGCATGCGAATGGGGCGGATACGCACATTTCAGTGCGAGTGATGGGCGACGGGGTGGGAGCATTCCGGGTGACCAATGAGCCCGAAGGCGATGTCCAGCGCGGCTTCTCCTCCACCGCAACAACAATGACGTTCCTGAACGTCTTTTCTTTTGCCGCTTTGTTCCTGCTCTTCTTTTTTGTCGTCATTCTCTTTCTAAGAAGATACCACGAAGGGGAAGTCGGTACCCAGACCGCATTCCTCGTATTCATCGGTATCTTTGGCATGTCGGTGCTTGAGGCGGTCAACAACTATGAGGCGGCAGGTACGTACGCCATCATCGGGGATCTGAACAAATTCAATACGCGCATTGTGATGTTCGGGATGAACGTGTTCATCATCCAGCTCTTTATCGCCGTCCTGGCTTTTGCGGCGTGGAGCGTCGGGGAGAGCGCCTCCCGGACCGTCTACCCGGGGAAAATGAATGGCGCGGATAGTGCCCTTCTACGCAAGTATCTCACGTACGATTTCGGCAGCGGTCTCGTTCAGGGCTATGCTTGGGGACTTCTCCTGTTCGGCGTGTTCACGGGGGGCATGTACCTCATCCTGCAATGGACAGGCCTGAAACTCTACGTCAGCAGCGTGGCCGGTGTGCCGGATGCTGTTCTTCCGGCGCTGCACCCGATCCTCCGCGGCTTCTCCACTGCAGTCTTCTGTGAAGTCGTGTTCCGCCTCTTCTTCCTCTGCGTGATCCGCGAAAAAACAGGGAAGACATGGCCGGGCTTTCTGATTTCCCTCCTGATCTGGTGCGCAACGGCAATCGCGGCGTGGGAGATTCCGCTCGGCACGACCGGCCCGGTGGGGACCATCGTCGTCGCAGCACTGTTCGGTGTCGCATTCAACTTTCTGTTCATCAAATTCGATCTCGTCACTGCCATCGTGGCCAATTTTGTGATCGTGGCAGTCGATACGGCTACGCCGCTGCTCACCGGATCGTCGGCGTACGCCGGCGAATTGCGCTGGACGTTTCTTGCCGCAATGGCGGTCCCCCTCGTCGTCGGCGTCATCGGTGTCATGCGCAAACAGCGCTTTGAATTCACCATTGCCACAATGCCCAGGCATATCCAACGGATAAGTGAACGTGAACGGATGGCAAAGGAATTGGAAATCGCGCGCAATGTTCAGATGAGCCTCCTTCCCAAGAGCGACCCCATCGTTCCGGGATGCGATATCGCGGGCGTGTGCATCCCCGCCCGGGAGGTGGGTGGGGACTACTATGACTACGTCGCGCTTGAAGACGGACGCCTGGGGGTGACCATTGGCGACGTGTCTGGCAAAGGTGTTCCGGCGGCCATCTATATGACCCTCACCAAGGGAATCCTCCAGTCCCACGCCGAAGACAACGTCTCCCCACGCAATGTCCTTGTGAAGGTGAACAGCCTCATGTACAGGTCCATAGAACGCAATTCCTTCGTCAGCATGTTCTATGCGATTCTGGATATGAAACGGAAAACAATGCGCTTTGCCCGGGCCGGACAATGCCCCATGATTCTGATGCACCGGGTGGGCGGCGGAAGCGCCATGATTTCCCCGAAAGGCATGGCGCTCGGACTCGAGATGGGAAAGGTCTTCGAATCGGTTCTTGAAGAGGACGAACTTTCGCTGGAGAGCGGACAGGTGATGGTGTTCTACACCGATGGATTTACGGAAGCTATGAATGCCCGGGAGGAAGAGTACGGCGAAGAAAGGCTTCTTGCGTCGGTCATGCATCACCATACCGAACCCGCGCATGCGATCATCAAAGCCGTGTGTGCCGATGTATCGGCCTTCGCCGGCGACACTGCCCAGCACGATGACATGACGATGGTCGTCGTGAAAATCGTATAGCGCGCTCAGTATACGGCAAACGAAGACCCCCATGCCCCGAGTGAAGATCGATCTTCCGGACCGGTTTCCTTTTACCACCGAAATACCGCTTCGCGTTTCGGATATCAACTACGGCGGTCACCTAGGGAATGATGCCGTGCTTTCCCTCGCGCAGGAGGCACGGATGCGTTTTCTGCGGTCGTTCGGGTGGTCCGAACAGAATGTCGGAGGTGTAGGCATTATCATGGCTGATGCCGTGGTTGTGTACCGGGCGGAGGCATTCTATGGCGATGTGCTGACCATCGGCGTGGCCGTGGACGACATCCAGTCACTCGGATGCGATCTGCTCTACCATATGGTCAATTCGGCATCATCAAAGGAAATCGCGCGCGTGAAGACCGGCATTGTGTTTTTCGATTATGCGAAGCACAAACCGGTCCTCATGCCGGCGGCTTTCCGGGACCGTTTTTCCCTTGAACCCGATCGCCGGACATGAATCTCAAACCCGCAATCCCCCGCCATATTCTTCTCCTGCTCGCAAGCATATTCTGGGCGCTCGCCGGACTTATCCTCTGTATCCGGGCTATCGGGTGGTTGGAAGTGATCGGCACTGCAACACTGGTGGTTGCGGAAACACTCAGTCTCGCGGTTGCAGTGATTGCGTACGTCTTCTGGTTTTCGCGCCTCGTGGTAAAGAACATCACGCGTATTCGTCATTTACCGGAACGTGCATGCGCATTTGCGTTTACAGCATGGCACGGATATCTCATGATCGGTCTCATGATGACGCTCGGCATCACGCTGCGAAATACAAGCATTCCCCGCATCTATCTTGCGATACCCTATGCTGTCATGGGAGGCGTGTTGATCGGTGGGAGCATCAAACTCTGCAGAGAATTCCTTGGCGGCAGACCTGCGGGTCCCCTTCATCGGCGGGCTGACAGTTAACATCAACGTGTCCATGCGTTGATACGCGCCCGACTGCGGTCTATCCCACCCAGGGCATGTCCTTATCCTTGTGTCCCCACGGCTTATCGTTCGGGTGCTTGGGGGTCTTGGTCGCCATGCGCGCCGCATCCTCTTGGCTCAGAAGCCCGAACTTCTTCACGTAAAACATGAGTTGGGTGCGGTCGATCGGTTTGGTAAGATAGGCATCGCAGCGGGGGATCGCTTCCACCACGTTTTCCTTGTCGCCCAGAGCCGTGGTCATGATGACTTTGGACTCTTTGCCTTTGGCAACGGCATGTTCACCCTCAAGGGCCCGGATGCCTTTGAGTACCGCTTGACCGTCGAGCTTAGGCATCATGATGTCAAGGCAGACCAGTTGGTAGGGGGACTTTTCAGCAAGCGCAGTGCGAAATGCCTCGAGGCCCACCTCGCCATCTTCAGCCATGCTGACTTCCCCGACGGACTCGAGGTACTTGGCGAGCACGAGCCTGCTTGCCTGGTCGTCTTCGACAATGAGTATCCGCATTGGTACACTCTGGTTGTTTGCGTCGGGTCAATATAGTGAGAATTTGCCAATTCTACCCGTTTTTTTCTTCACCGCCTTGCGACGGCGGCTATTAATCACGCGGATTGTGGTGGTGGAACTGAACAAGCAGGTGGTGTGGTTCGTGCTGGGTGACGTGCAGGAAGTGTTGCGGATCCCGAAAAACGTAACGGAACCGCGCCGGTGATTGCGGGGGAGCGCACGAGGAATACATCACGACGTTGGAAAAGCTGGAAGACAGGCTGCTGATCCTGCTTGACCTGTAGAAGGTGCTCGGTCTGGAAACGCTGGCGGTGTTACAAGGCTTTTCACCAGCGGCAGGTTTCGAACACACACAACAATGGACATCAGAGAACGCCTGAGGGACGAGTCACAGGAGAGCGAGAGTCGTCTCCGGGCATCACTGATTCAGCGGTCTTGTAACAACCTGGACAAAGAACATGGCGATGCTGGGCCAGGAGTGGCATGCTTTGTTTCGCAGGCTGCCTCGCAGACGTGAATAGACGGACATTAGTTCTTGCCAAAATCGGGATATCATTGTATCTTTAGACTCAGGTTATGCGGGGAGAGCTGGCAGAACGGCTATTGCACCGGTCTTGAAAACCGGCGTCCGCAAGGACTTGGGGGTTCGAATCCCTCG
>PMCM01000133.1 GCA_003154155.1 Ignavibacteriota bacterium
CCGCACAGGCTTGCGGACTATCTCCACGATGTCGCCGGACTGTTCCATGCATTCTATCACCATCATCGGGTCGTGACACCTGACGCGGCCATGACATCGGCACGCATGCTTCTCTGCCGGGCCGTGCAAACGGTGCTTCGGAACGGCTTCGTGATCCTCGGTATCGGCGCACCGGAACAGATGTAGCCCACCTTTACTCGGGCCGCAACCATGCCGACCTCTCGCAAGCGCGCGCTCCTGCTGATCGTCGCCGCAGCCGTCATCGGCCGCCTGGTGCTGTCGGCGATCACCGTGGATCTCTCCCGGGACTACTACGGGGAATACGGCGAGATTGTCAAGAACCTCCATGCCGGCAAAGGGTACGCGCTCTATCATGTCGAGAACGGGCAGCGGCTCTACAGGTTCGACCCCGCGGCACAGCCGATCCCGTCTGCATTCATGTCTCCCGGGTATGTCTGGTTCTTGTACCCCTTCTTTTTCATTGACGTTGTTGTGGTGCGCAATATCCTCCTGCTTCTCGTGCAGGCGCTCCTGGGCGGGCTGAATGCTCTCCTTGTCGCCTGGCTGGCTGATCGGTATTACATGGTCGGAAGCGGGGTCTGGGCGGCTGGCATCCTCGCGCTGCTCCCCGAATTTGTCAATGCCTCGACGTCGTTTACCCCCACCGTGCTCTACCACACCGGCCTTTTGTTGTTCCTCATCGGCGTGTATGAACTGCAGCGTCATGAGAGCCCGCTGACGGCAATGGGGACGGGCGTCCTCGGAGGTGCCATCGTTCTTCTCCGGTCAGAATTCATCCTTTGTGCGGTGTTGTGCGGACTGTGGTTCCTGTTCCTCCGGCGACGGCGCGCAGCCCTGCTGCTGACGATCGGGCTCTGCGTTGTCTGGTTTCCCTGGATTCTGCGGAATGCCGTCGTCTTCGGAGAGTTTGTGCCGATGTCGACGAGCTCCGGGCTGAATCTTTTCCGGGGTCATAACATTGATGAGTATGGTGCATGGACCGATGAATCAATCGAGCGGGAGATCTCCCGGCTTCCGGTGGGCCCGACCCTTGAGGCGCGAATGAACGAAGTGTACTGGCGTCACGCGCTCACATCTATCCAGAATCACCCTGGAGAGGAAATCGGTCTGCTGTTCCGCAAAGGGGCCTATTTGTGGGGTGCAAATCCGCTCGAACCTCGTTCTCACAGTCCGTGGTATTTCATTCCGTGGAGCGGGATGTTGGCTCTCGCCGCCCTGGGAGTCTATACGTGCCGATCCCAGTTGCGCGTGCATATGCCTGCATTGTTGTGCCTTTTCGCCTCGACCCTGGTTGCGGTCGCGTTTTTCGTGTTGCCGCGGTACCCGACAATGATGAAACCGGCGATTGTGCCGTTTGCGGCGATTGGATGCATGACAGTATTGGAAAAGATCGAAGCGCATTGGATTCGAGGCAAAAATGCGCTCAAAGGCCGTGGATGAGCCGGAATGTGAAATGGTTACCGTCGTTACTTCGTTGACTTTCCCGCGCAGAATTGTTAAATTATGTGCATTCAACAAAGAACGGAGTCACTTCCCCTCACCTTGCTACCGAAGACAGTGCTGTCTTTTTGACCTATACCCCGGCGATTCGGGATACTTGCCCTTTCCAAGCTTGCTATAATTAGCATATGCTCGCATAATGCAGGGGATACGCATGTTCAAAAACGGCAAAATCCATGACGTTGTCATCCGGGAGTTGACGAAGTTTGTCGACGACCGAGGGTGGCTCACGGAATTGTACCGCAAGGATGAAATTCCCGAACAGTTTGCGCCGGTCATGGCCTACATTTCCTTGACCCTTCCCGACGTTGCCCGCGGCCCGCATGAGCACGCCGAGCAGGCGGATTATTTCGGGTTTATCGGGCCGTCGGATTTCAAAATATTCCTCTGGGACAATCGGCCGGCATCGCCCACATACATGGTGCGGCAGATCGTGTATGCCGGCGAAAATATCCCACGGACCGTCGTTATTCCGCCCGGGGTCGTTCATGCGTACAAAAATGTCGGAGGCAAGACCGGCATGGTCATCAATCTGCCCAATGCTCTGTATGCAGGCAAAGAAAAAAAACAGCCGGTCGATGAGATCCGCCATGAAACGGATCCGCATTCGCCTTTTCTCCTGGAATGACGCATGAAAAACGTGCTGGTCACAGGCGGTGCAGGTTTCATCGGAAGCAATTTTATAAGGTATTTCCTTCGGGTGCATGCCGATGTCCGCATTGTCAATTTTGACAAGCTGACATATGCCGGAAATCTCGAGAATCTCAGAGACATCGAAGGCGATCCGCGGCACGTGTTTGTTCGTGGAGATATTTGCGCGCGCGCGGATCTTGAGGCCGCATTCAGGGAGTACACGATTGATACCGTCGTGCACTTTGCCGCCGAATCGCATGTCGACAGGAGTATTCTCGGGGCGGGGATATTTATGACGACGAATGTCCTGGGAACGCAGATGCTGCTGGAAGTTGCCAAAGAAAGAGGGGTGGAGCGGTTTATCCATGTTTCCACCGACGAAGTGTACGGATCACTCGGGCCGGAAGGCAAATTCACCGAAGCGACATCGTTGCATCCCAATAGCCCGTACGCAGCAAGCAAGGCGTCTTCCGACCTGATCGCGCTCGCGTACCGGCACACGTTCGGACTCCCGGTGATTGTCACCAGGTGTTCGAACAATTACGGGCCGTATCAGTTTCCAGAAAAGCTGATCCCGTTGATGATCGCGAACGCCTTGGACGACAAACCACTCCCGGTGTATGGAGAAGGACTGAACGTGCGGGATTGGCTCTATGTGGATGATCATTGCAGCGCAATTGACGCAGTACTGCTGAGAGGTGAAGTCGGCGCGGTATACAATATTGGGGGCAACAATGAGTGGCGCAACATCGACGTCGTCCATCTCCTGCTGAAGCACCTGGCAAAACCCGAGAGCCTGATCCGGTACGTCAAGGATCGCCCCGGCCATGATCAGCGCTATGCGATCGATGCAACGAAGATCAGCAGAGATTTGGGCTGGAGACCGGCGCACAGGTTTGAGGAAGGAATCAAGGAGACCGTCGCGTGGTACCTTGATCACCAACCATGGTGCCGTCGTGTGATGACCGGAGAATACCAGCACTATTACAAGGAACAGTATGAAGGGCGCTAATCTCTTTGTCTTCTGTCTGTTGCTGTGCGCTGCACATCTGGCGCCGAGTCAATCGATGAAATCCAGCCTCGGCCAGGAGATGCTTCAAGGTGCGAAAGGCGAGGTTCCGTCGGCAGGACCTGGCAGTGCCCTGCCCGTTGGTCCGGCACTCGAATCCACGATAGATCCGGCATCGTACTTCGTCGGACCGTCGGATGTCTTTTCGGTCAATGTCTGGATCAGCCCTCCTTTGCATTTTCTCCTCTCGGTGACCCCGGAAGGAACCCTCATCATTCCGACGGTGGGTGAGCTAGCGGTAAGCGGCTTGACCCTGAACGATGCCAAACAGCGCATCGCCGCGGAGATCAAGAAGAAGTATGTCTTCGGTAGTGCGACCGCGACGCTTGCCACCCCGCGCCCGATTGTTGTCTACGTGGCGGGTCACGTGATGCACCCCGGTTCCTATATTGCAGCGTCGCATAACCGCGCGAACAAAGCGATAGAGGAAGCGAATACTCCCCGGACAAACCAGGAGTCTGCCGACGCTCAGTACTACGTCATGACAATGTCCACGCGGAACATATCCGTGCGACATAATGACGGCAGCGTGACACACGCGGATGTCCCGAAGTTTCTTGCGACGAAAGAGAGCAGGTGGAATCCCTATCTTCGCGAAGGCGACGTGATTGTCGTTCCGCAGAGCAACCCGGGGAAGAATGTCATTGCGGTGTACGGTGAAGTGAACAACCCGGGTCGATTCGAGTTCGTCGAGGGGGACAGCGTCAAGGATGCGATCCTCATCGCCTACGGATTGACGCCATACGCCCTGGGGGACAGCGTCGAGTTTACCCGGTTCACTGACGAGCATGTCGGGATTGTTTCGAGAATGATCAACCTTCGCGCGATTCTCAGCGGTGCGCAGGGTGATATTGCCCTGTTGCCAGGCGATCGGATCGTTGTGCGGGCGCGCCAGGACCAGCGGGCCGATTTTGTTGTGACTGTTGACGGCGAGGTGNNATGTATCCGGGGAAGTTTCCCATCTCCAAACGATCGACGCGCCTTTCCGAAATCATCAAACGGGCCGGAGGATTCACGGAATACGCGTCGCTGAACGAGGCTTCGATCTCCCGTCATGCGGTGGGAAATGATCAGATCCAATTAGAGCGTCTGGAAAGCCTCCATGGTGGCGTCCCTTCCGAGGACACGTCGTACTACTATCTGGAAACGAATTTGCGCCTCCAGAAGGAGCTCGTCAATGCCGATTTCCGTCTCCTGTTCATCGGACATGACTCGACGCAGGATGTGATCCTCCAGCCGGGCGACCTCATCCAAATCCCATCCACCCGGAGGACGGTGTATGTCTTCGGCCAGATCGTATCACCGGGCCACATCCCCTACGTACCAGGGGAGGGACTTGAGTACTATATACGAAGGACCGGCGGCTACACTGACCGGGCCCGCGAAGGAGACGTGAAAATCGTCAAGGCAAAAACGCGGCAATGGCTCTCTCCCGGTGCCACGGCAATCGAAGAGGGTGACTATATCTGGGTGCCCAAAGAAACGGAGCGCCCGTTTTCGTACTACATGAACATCATCGGCCAGACAGCGTCGATTGTCAGCGTCGGCGTCAGCATAGTCCTCCTTGTTATCCAATCACGGAAATGATGCACTATGATCGAAGGTCAACCGGGCGAAGGCAAAGCAGGCTTGGCGATGCGAGGACAGACACACGTTGTCATGGACGCGCTTTCGGTTATTGTCCACTGGAAGAATTTCATTGTCTGTAATGTTCTCGTCGTGACGATCGTCGCCGTCGCTGTCAGCCTGCTCCTGCCAAAATGGTACAAGGCGACAGCATCAATCCTGCCCCCTAAGGAACGGGACGTGTTCGGCGCAATGGGATCCGCGAGCTCGATTCTGAAGGGTCTGACGGGGCGTGGTGCAGGTCAGGGGGGGAATTCATACAATTTCTTCGCCATTCTCAAGAGCCGCACGGCGAAAGAGGAGGTCGTTCGACGATTTGGCCTATGTGACGTGTACGGCATCAAGGACAGCTCCATGGAGGATGCGGTAAAGGAGTTGACGGCAAACACCGGGTTCGAAGTCCAGGAAGACGACAATATCACGGTGGATGTGTTGGATAAGGATCCCCAGCGCGCCGCAGAGATGGCGAACTACTTCGTGGAGCTTCTTAATACCATGAGCATAGACCTCGGGACGAGAGAAGCGCGCAATAACCGCGAGTTCATCGAGAAGAGAGTGCTCACGGCGCGACAAGAGCTCCACGATGCAGAGGATTCTCTGCAGCGTTACCAGGAACGGAGCGGCATTATCATAGCTCCCGAGGAAAGCGGCGCCGGTATCTCCGCCATCGCCGAACTCTACGGCATGAAAGCGAAGAAAGAGATCGAATTGGCGATCTACAGGCGAAGCATGTCGGAGGATAATCCGGGAGTGCGTCAGCTGGAAGTGGAACTGGCGGAGTTGCAGAAGAATCTCGCACGGTTTCCCGAGATCGGCATCGGAACGCTCCGGCTCTACCGGAACGTGATGATCCAGCAGAAGATCCTCGAATTCCTGGTGCCGATGTACGAGCAGGCGAAGGTGGATCAGCAGAAGGATGTCCCTGTGCTGCTCGTGCTGGACAAGGCCGTCCGGGCGGAACGGAAGGTGAAACCGCAGCGCACCCTGATTATCTTCCTCTGCGGAACGCTTTCGCTCTTCACGTGCGTGCTGCTGGTGTTCGTGTTCCACGGCCTGGTCCGGCGGGACACAGAACGGGGCCCTCTTGAAGAAAAACTGCGTCGCTGGGTGGAGTGGATTGCGGCTCGATACAAAATCAGACTTGCATGACAATCGAGCTCATAGTGTTGGCAGGATTCCTTACCGTCCTGCTCGGCCGTTGGATGCTCGGCACGTGGTTCAATCATATCGGCATCTACGGAGCGATATGGAGTGCCACGCTGGGCCTCTTTCATGTGGGCCTCATCCATTATTATCCGCTTGAGAGCGAAACCTGGCTGGTGATTATTGCAGGATGGCTGGCCTTTCTCCTCGGGTCTGCCTCAATGGTCGCAGTACGATTTGCCCTCGCAGACGCTTCCGCCCGCGATGAGTTCAGCGGTTCCCCTGCTTCGGAAGACTCCCTGAGGAGATTTGCCTGGGTGCTCTGGATTCTGAATGCCGTCATTACCGCGGAGGCAATTCACCATTTCCGTGTGATTTCGGATCTCATCGGGGGAATCTCCAATTTCAACCGGGTCGCGAACGTTCTCTACTTTCTCCGGGTGAAGCAAGAGATACCCGGTATGATTCCGTATCTGGGTTCGGCAGGTTTCGCCGCATGTCTCCTCGCCGGCGTGTACACGTCCCGCAAGGGCCGGATCACGTTGGTTTCCCTCATGCCTCTTGTTGTCACAATTGCCGAATCGGTTCTGAACATGAGCCGGGGGACCATGATCATCGGCGGGGTGCTTTTTGCGAGCGGGTACACGGTCAGCAAAGGCAAAGGCCCGACCGTCGCGCGTCACACGCAGACACATCTTGCTCGCCGGATCATCACCATCACACTCGCGCTCGCATTGTTTGTCTTGGGGATCGAGTTTGTGCGGAGCAGCCGGGGAATCAATGAACAGTACAATGCAGCGGGCTCCGACCTGACCAAACTCAAGGGCGGAAGCTTCATTACACCCTCCGTTGTGTTCTACGCCTCAAGCAGCTACGGCGTTCTCAATCAGTACCTCAAGAAACGGGATGAAGACGTGGTCATGGGGGCCTATACCCTCGCGCCGTTCTGGCGGCTTCTGGCGAAGTTCGGCTTCGAGACGTACATACCTCAGGTTCAACCATTCTACCTGACGCCGATTACCGCCAATAACGGGACCTATCTCCGGGAGCTGGATGCTGATTTTGGCACTGCGGGAATGGTTGCCGGACCATACCTGATGGGGTTTCTTGGATCGCTGTTCCTGTTCAGAGCGCGGAAGACCCAGAAGCTTGTCGACATGATGATCCTCGGCCATATTTATGTAGTCGTGGCGTTGAGTCTGTGGCTCATGGCCACCCAGTGGGGGTACTGGCTGGCAAGCCTCTTGTTCGGGCTGGGCCTCGGCTATGGGATAGACCGATTCCGGGTCAAAACGACTCATGTCTGAGAAAACGAACAGGTCCGCATGCCGTATTTGCGGCAATGATACCGACAACAGATCCTATATCCTCAAAGAAATGATGTTCGGGTTGCAGGAGGAGTTTGCGTATTCCGAGTGTTCGAAGTGCGAGTGTCTGCAGATTGTGGACATCCCACGGGACCTGACGAAGTACTATCCCGCATCCTATTACAGTTTTGCCGACCCGAGTGAACGGCCATCAAGCGGGCTGAGGGCGCTGATGGCGAGGTCCAGAAACAGACACTACCTGGCGAAGAGAAATTTCCTCGGGAGGATCCTGGATACGTGGCGTCCGAATACGACCATGCGCCTTATCGGTCTGGCCAACCTGACGCCGGCATCCAGAATTCTTGACGTCGGCTGTGGCGCAGGCGCCATCCTTACCGATATGAAAGAAGCGGGATTCGACAATGTTGTGGGGATTGACCCGTTTCTCCAGTGCGATACCCGCACGTCCAACGGTGTGTCGCTTCGGAAGATTTCTCTTCGTGGCATGGACGGCATTTGGGATCTGATCATGTTTCATCATTCGTTCGAACATATGCCGGATCCCGCGGAACAGCTCGCGGCGGCGAGCAGCCTCCTGGCTCCAGAAGGCGTTTGTCTGGTCCGCATCCCTACGGTCACATCATATGCATGGCAATTTTATCGGACGCATTGGAGTCAGCTTGATCCTCCGCGGCATTGTTTCTTGCATTCGAAAAGAAGTTTGCTCCTTGCCGCGGCCCGGGCCGGATTGCACTGCGAACGGGCGATCTATGATTCTACGGCATTTCAGTTCTGGGGAAGTGAGCTGGTTGCCCGTGGTATCCCACTCGTGAATGACATGTCGCATTTCAAGGACCCACGGAAGTCGATTTTTACGTCGAGCGAGATTGACGCCTTCGAAAAGCGGGCCGCGGAGCTTAACAAGGCAAATCTGGGGGACCAGGCGGCGTACTTCCTGAGGAAGGCCGATCGCACGAAGCACGCCACGGGCGAGGAGGGTGGAGTCCAGCCATGCTGAGGAGTAACGGTGCTGTTCTCGCCCGCAACACGATCTACAATTTCTTGACGCAAATCGTGGTAAGCGTGCTGGCGTTTCTGAGTATTCCGGTTATCGTGCGGGGAATGGGGGAGGAGGTGTTCGCCCTCCTCACGCTGATCTGGATGGTTGTGGGGTACTTCAGCATTTTGGATCTCGGCGTCGGCCAGGCCAGCGTGAAATTCCTGGCGGAAGAAATCGCCCGGGGTGAGGTCGACCGCGCAAATTCCACCGTATGGGTTTCCGTCGCGGTGAGTGCAGGCTTAGGGGTGATCACGTCGGGAATAATGCTCGCCGTCATGCCCTTGCTGCTGGGCGGCGTCATCGCGGTCCCTGCCCATCTTCAGGCGGACATGCATCGCTCCTTTCTGCTGGTCACGGTGGCGGTGCCATTTGTGATGATCCAGGGCGCATTCCGTGCAGTGCCGATGGCTGTCCAGCGATTTGATTTGTTCAATCTCCTGCAGGGTCTCAGCGGATTGCTGCAGTGGGGAGGATCCCTGGTGCTGGTGATCAGCGGAAGCGGATTGTTCGCTATCGTCGCGTTGACCGTGGCGATTCGCGTTGTCGGCGCGGCGGCGGCGTGTGCCATTGCGGTGAAGCTCTTTCCCGGGCTTTCCTTCGCAGCGCCGAAGGACGTGGGACCGACGGTGCGCAAGCTTCTGACATTCGGCGGTTGGCTCACGGTGTCCCAGGCGGTCAGCCCCGTGGCGCGCTACCTCGATCGGGTGTTCGTGGTGTCATATACGTCATTGAAGATGTTCACGTACTATGCAGCACCTTTCGAAGCAATGAGCAGGGTCCAGGTGATCCCCTTAAGTCTCTCCACAACGCTCTTTCCGGCGATGTCCGAGAGGGAGAGTATACACGGGCCTGCTGAATCATTCTCGCTCTACATGCGTGCGATGAATTTTACGATCCTGGTCATGCTGCCCATCGCGATCGGGCTGGTTGCGTTCAGCCAACCGATCCTGCATCTCTGGCTCGGCGGGAGTTTCCCGGAACTGAGCGACGGAGTCTTCAAGATCCTCGCAGCTGCAGCCTTCGTTCAGGCGATCTGCTACCTTCCGCTCACATCACTGCAGGCGTTGGGAAGACCCGATCTCGCAGCCAAGTATTACCTGTTCGAGATCCCGTTGTATGTCGGGCTATGTTTTTTGCTGGTGCCGTTGTTCGGCATCGTTGGAGCGGCATGGGCCTATTGCATTCGCATGATCTTGAGTACGGCGTGGTTTGTCTGGATCGCCCATCGAACCCTCGGGTCTCCGCCCGTGGTGTTTGCATCGTTCCGTAGGAGCCTCGGCTTGAACGCGATCCTTCTTGTGTGTCTGATGCTCGTGGCGCATGTTGTGACGCCGGTTGTTCTCCAACTCGCGATTGCCTGTGCCACCCTCGCCGCGTATGCGGCCGGCGTCTGGCTCTTTTGCCTTGACCGCACCGAACAACAGGTGATTCATGGGCTGATCCTCTTTCGCTCACGGGAAGTGACCCGGGTGTCGTAAACTATGAAACTCAGCATCGTCATCGTAAACTATAATTCCGGAAAAGTCCTCACGACCTGCCTCTCCTCGATATTTCGCGAGACACAGGAGTGTGTATTTGAGGTGACGCTGGTGGATAATGCCTCCACAGATGGAAGCGTCGAAGATGTCGAAAGGAACTTTCCGCGCGTGCGGATTATCAGGAACAACGACAACAGGGGATTCGCGGCCGCCAACAACTGTGCGATCCGGGATGCGGCGGGGGAGTATGTGCTCCTGCTCAATCCCGATACCGAGATCCTCGATGGGGCGCTGCAGAAGACCGTAGCGTTCATGGAGGGAAAACCTGAGGCAAGTATAGCCGGATGCAGGCTCCTGTACGGAGACGGCACACAACAGCCCTCGGTGCGCGGGTTCCCGTCGATGCTGAGCGCGTTTCTTGATGCCACGTTCCTCTACCTGCTGTTGCCCGGCAACTACATGATGCGTGGGAAGGGCGTTGCGGTTTTTGATCCCACACGCGCCCAGGAAGTCGACTGGGTGATCGGCGCGTTCTTCATGATTCGTAAAAGCCTCATTGACCGGATAGGTCTTCTGGATGAGCAATTCTGGATCTACGGAGAAGAAGTCGACTTCTGTCATCGGGCAAAGAAAGCCGGATTTCAGACCTGGTATTTCCCCGATGCAGCCGTTACCCATTTCTGGGCTGGCATGACCGAGTACAACCTGCGTGTCATCGTATGGCTCCATTTTGGTGTCAAGCTGTACGTCGACAAACATTACAGCGGCCTCCGCAAATTCGTGATCATCTACCTGAGGTATCTGGGCGCGGCGTTGCGCGTGGTGGTGTATCCGCTTGCAGGATGTGTCACCCTGAAGCCGCGGCTCTTTGTGAAAGCATATTACTATGGCGTCGCTCTCTTCAAATTGCTGACACAGCACTGGCGCTACCGGGTGAATGATGCCGGCATAGTGACACCCTGGACTGAGTATCTGTAACCACCGCCGAGAAACATACAACGTGCTCGAACATCGTGACATGATCGTGATGAGCGGCGATTGGAATCGCAGCCCCAACGCCATTCAGCATATCACCGAGGTCTTTGTACAGCGTAACCGGGTCATCTGGGTGAGCGGGATCCCTATCCGTTCGCCAAAAATCCGGATGCGCGACCTCCGGCGCATCTTGGACAAAGGGCGTAAAATGCTCGCAACATCCGTGAGAACCTATACGGACGCGATCCCGGTGACGGAGGTGCACCCGTTTTTCATTCCGTACTACGACCAGGGAGTGATCCGGCGGCTCAACGACAGGTTACTTCGTTCGCTCCTGCTGGCCACGACGCAGAAGCTGGGGTTCAGGGATTTCATCGTTCTGGCCAGCAATCCCATGGTGGCCGGGGTCATCGGGTCGCTCGGCGAAGCGTCGAGCCACTACCTGTGCATCGACGATTATGCCGCGAACGAAGGGGCCTTCCGTTCTCTCGGCGAATGCGAGCACGAGATCCTTCAGAAGGTGGACTCCAGCTGGTCGATGTCCGACGTCCTTATGAAAACGCGGCTGCCCAAAAGCGGTGAGAATCATTTCTTTCCCGAAGGGGTCGACCTGGATCATTTCAAAGTGACGGGGGGGCCGCCGCCGGCGGCGCTTGCCCGGATCAAGAGGCCGATCGTGGGATATTGTGGTTTGCTTTCCTGGTGGGTCGATCTCGAACTGATTGCGCGTTGCGCTGTTGCGTATCCCGATGTGTCGTTCGTGGTCCTCGGTGAGGCGAAGACCGACATATCCGTGCTCGCAGCGCATCCCAATATCACGTGTCTGGGGCATATTCCGTATGATGTCCTGCCCCGGTATATGGAACAGTTTGATGTCGGTTTGATCCCGCGCCGGATTAACCGGCTCACGCTGGCGATGAATCCCTTGAAGCTCCTGGAATATATGGCAATGGGCATGTCCGTTGTGTCGTCGGACCTGCCCGAAGTGAGAAAATTCGGCAAGTACGTCTATGTGGCCGAAGACGCCGATCAGTTTGTGGAGTGTGTGGGCAAGGCACTGCACGACAGATCGCCCGAACGTACGCGCGAGCGTCAAGCCCTGGTCGAACGCTATTCGTGGTACGCCGTGGTCGAAGAGATGAGCCGCGTGATTCAGCTGACCGAGAGCCGAAAGCGCAGGAACAGCGGGGCGGGCAGCACACCGGCCGTGGCACAGACATGCTGAGCGTCCCTCGGGCAGGTGATCCTCTCCGGTTGTTGTATGTCGGCTTACAGTACGACTACGGACAACAGGAGCGCGGACTGAGCTACGAGTACGTCAACTTCCTCGGGACGCTCCGGCAGATGACGGGGATGCGGGCGGATTTTTTCGCCCTCGATGTCGTAATGCGGGAGGCAGGCCGGGAAGAGATGAACAAACGGCTCGTTCGCAGAGTAGAGGAACTCACCCCCGATCTCTGTTTCTTCGTCCTGTTCACGGACGAAATCGATAGGAGGACGATTGCGGGCATATCGGAGCGCGGCGACGTTGTCACGCTGAACTGGTTTGGCGACGACCACTGGCGATTTCCCTCGTTCTCGAGATTCTATGCCGGGGCATTCCATTGGGTCGCCACCACGGATTCCGGAGCGGTAGAGAAGTATCGTGCTCTGGGCTGCAGGAATATTGTCAAGACGCAATGGGGGTTCAGTCCCGGCATGTGCGCGCGCGCCGATGTCCGGCAGGATTTCGACGTCACGTTCATCGGACAAGTTCACTCTCGACGCAGGCGGTCAGTGGGCATTCTGACACGCAACGGGATCGACATCCGGTGCTGGGGCCGTGGATGGGAGGCGGGGCGGTTGAGTCAGGAGGAAATGGTGGCCATGTATTCCCGCTCCAAGATCAATCTCAACTTCACGGAGAGCTCTGTCGTCTTCGCCTGGAAGCCGGTCGCAAAAGTCCTCCTCAATAGACGCGCCGATGACAGCCTTGTCGCAAACACTCCGGCGAGAATGTGGGGACACATGCGGGCCTTGTTTGGCGCACGCGATCCTCAGATCAAAGCGAGGAATTTCGAAATACCCGGCTCCGGAGGCTTTCTCCTCACCGGACATGCCGACAATCTTGATGAGTACTTTGTCCCGGGGAAGGAAATTGTGGTGTTCGACAATGTGGACGATCTGATGGAAAAGGCCCGGTTCTACCTTGCGCATGACGGAGAACGGGAGGCAATCCGGGAGGCTGGCTACCGCCGCGCCCACAGGGATCACACGTACGAACAGAGATTCCGGAGCATCTTTAACGCGATTGGACTTCACGCATGAGAAGATTTGATAACCCGCTCAAGAATGTCGCGTATCTGGCATATCGTTGGGTCGAACCCATCGCAGACCCCGTGAAAGCGGTGAAGGCCATTCCCCGGTATTTCTCCTACTGGCGCGACTGCGTACGCTATGCATCTCTGGAAGGCGCGGAAAAGATGCGGCTGGCGGATAGCTATCCGCGCCTCCATGAGAACACTGCGACCACACCCTTCGATTCGCATTACTTCTACCAGGACATCTGGGCCTTCAAGAAGATCCGGCAATCAGGGGCAGAAGCTCACGTGGACGTGGGCTCGCGGATTGACCTCGTCGGATTCCTGACAGCGATCTGCAAGGTGACGTTCATCGACCTCCGTCCGCTGGAAGCTGATCTTGAGAACTTCGAATCCCGTAAAGGCAGCATTCTCGCACTGCCTTTCGGCGATGCGACGGTGCCATCGCTGTCGTGCCTCCACGTTGCAGAGCATATCGGCCTCGGGAGGTATGGCGATCCCCTCGATCCGCACGGGACACACAAGGCCAGCGTGGAGCTCGCACGTGTTCTGGCGCCACACGGCAATCTCTATTTTTCGCTTCCGGTGGGAAAACCGCGGCTGTGTTTCAACGCCCACCGGATTCATGCGCCGCAGCAGATCATCAGCTATTTTTCTGGTCTTACGCTGGCGGAATTTTCAGGAATCGACGACCGTGGCAACCTGCGACGTAACATGAATATCCATGCGCTGGACAACGAGAATTACGCCTGCGGCCTGTTCCACTTCACGAAACGTTGAGCAACACACATCCCTTGCCGGAGTTTTGTGATCACGCTCGAGCTGGTATTCTGGATATCGATGTTCCTGGTGGCGTACACGTACACGGTGTATCCGGCGATCGTGTTTCTTGCTACCAGGATAACCAA
Source organism: Ignavibacteriota bacterium (assembly GCA_003154155.1). Lineage (GTDB taxonomy): Bacteria > Bacteroidota > Ignavibacteria > UBA10030 > UBA6906 > Fen-1255. The sequence goes on from PMCM01000133.1 coordinate 14,021, forward strand.
ACGGAGGGAAACCGTTGAACCCGTCAGTCTACCGTCGGTGACGCTTGTGGTTTCTGTGTTCAACGAAGCGCGTGTGTTGCCGATCAAGCTTCAGAATATCCGGGCGCTCGATTATCCCCTGGACAAGCTGACGATGCTGTTTGGTTCCGACGGATCCACGGACGAGACCGATGCCATCCTTGCCGGCGCATTCATCCCGGGATTCCGTTACGTGCAGTTTCCTCGGCGGCGGGGAAAGGCCAGCGTCGTGAATGATCTGGTGGCATCGGCGAGCGGTGAGATTGTCGTGTTCTCCGACGCCAACACGATGTTTCGTCCAGATACCATCCGCAAGCTCGTTCGCCATTTCGGCGATCCGACCATCGGGGCGGTATCCGGCGAGCTGCGCATCGATGAGCATCCCGATACGGTAACAGGCATTGGTGAGACATCGTATTGGAACTACGAAAATTTGCTGAAACAGATGGAAAGCGAGGTGGATTCCATCATTGGCGCCACCGGAGGCGTGTACGCCATACGGCGGTCGTTGTACGAGGCATTGCCCACGAACAAGGCTGTGACCGACGATTTCCTGATTCCGCTGCGTGCCCTCATGCGCGGGTACAGGACGCACTATGACAGGGAGGCACTGGCGTTCGAGCGGGGAGAAGGTTCTATCGGATCCGAATTCCGCCGCAAAGTGCGCATCGGGGCGCAGAATTTCAATACGATCGGGGAAATCGGGCGTTTGCTGCATCCGCGGTACGGCTTCAGGGCATTTGCGCTCTGGTCGCACAAGATTATCCGCTGGTGCGTGCCGTTCCTGCTTGTTGCCGTCTTTGCTTCCGTATGTTGCCTGGTGCCGTACAGCCAGCCTTTTCACTATGTGCTGGGTGCGATAGGTGTGTTCGTCGGAGTGGCCGGGATCGGCTACGTTCTCGAGAAGCTGAACGTGCGATCGGGTCTGATCACGTTTCCGTACTACTTCCTGGCGATGAATGCTGCATTGTTCTTCGGGTTCCTGCGGTTTGTCTTTCGGCGGCAGGGGCCCACGTGGCGCGTCGACCGGAAACTCTGACGCTGCCGCCGGGCGAGCTTCGCGATCATTCGAAAACCGAACACCATGATTACCCATCGCCACGATATACCGGTCCTCTCGTTTGTCGACGTCGTCAGCTTCTGCGTCGCATGGAGCCTGTACTATCTCTTTCGTGTGAGGAGCGGGCTGGTGATCGTCGGCCTGGAACCGGACTATCTCCTGCCGATGCTTGTGGTGACGCTGTTCTGGCTGCTCCTCTTTTTCATCGTCGGTCTCTACCGCCCATGGTATGCCGCCTCGCGGTTGGACGAAATGGCGCTGTTGTTCAAAACCCTGACTGTTGGGTCGTTGATACTGTTCTTTGTCATTTTCATTGATGACGCCGGGGTCCATCCGGGTACAAATTCCCGACTGCTCATCGCCCTCTACTGGGCCCTTATGTTTGTGACTGTTGGCTCGGGGCGGATGCTCCTGCGGAGCATCCAGCGGCGCATGTTGATCGCCGGCATCGGAACGCATAACACGCTGATCGTCGGCAGCCCCGTCCGATCCGGAGAACTCCATGAAGGCGTGTCCCGCTATCCCGCGCTTGGGTACCGGGTGGTCGGCTACGTGAGGGTGGACGCGCAGGAAAAGAGGGGCGGGAGCCGCCCGGACCACGGAACGCGGGTCCTGGGAGACCTCGATGATCTCTCTCTCCTCATCGAACGCGAGAATATTCGTGAGATTCTCATCGCTCTCGACTCAAAAGACCACGATCGTCTTCTGGAGATTATTGCCAAGTGCAGCGCCCATCGGGTAGGGATGAAGATCGTGCCCGATCTTTACGACATCATCAGCGGCCAGGCGCGCACCAACCAGATCTACGGCTTTCCGCTCATCGATATTTCACCGGTCATCATGCCGCCGTGGGAGGAATCCGCCAAACGGCTCATGGATGTCGGTGTTGCGTCGATTGCCCTGCTTGTGGGCCTGCCGCTGTGGCTGCTGATCGGTGCGGCGATCAAGATTGAGTCCCACGGACCAGCGCTCTACACGCAGGAACGCGTCGGTAAAGACGGGGAGCGTTTCAAGATAGTGAAGTTTCGGTCGATGGTGGCCGATGCGGAACGCGCGGGCCCGCAGTGGGCCCACAAGCGGGATCCGCGCGTCACACGGATCGGATGGCTGCTGCGCAAGCTGCATCTGGATGAAGTGCCGCAACTCTGGAACGTGCTGTCCGGCCACATGAGCCTGGTGGGTCCGCGGCCCGAGCGTCCCGTGTTTGTCGAGCAGCTGTCGCGCGAAATCCCTCTCTATCCGCGGCGGCTGAAAGTCCGTCCCGGAATCACCGGCTGGGCCCAGGTCAAACATACGTATGACGAGTCGGTGGATGATGTGAGGAAGAAAGTGCAGTATGACCTCTTCTACATAGAGAATATGTCGCTTCGCATGGACTTCAAGATTCTTTTCAACACCGTCTCGCACATGCTTCTGGGCAGGGGGAGATGATGGTCGCACGAGCCTGTACACTGTATCTGACAACGAGGAACTGACATGAAACTCCACATGGTTGATGTTCTTGGACAGTATCACAAAATCAAAGCCGAAGTTGATGCTGCAATTCACGCCGTGCTGGAATCCGGCCAGTTCATCCAGGGAAAAGAGGTGGGTGATCTGGAACGCCGCATCGCCGGGTATCTGGGGATTGGGGAAGCCATCGGCTGCGCATCGGGCACCGAGGCCCTGCAGATCGCCCTGATGGCGCTGGGGATCGGCCCGGGCGATGAAGTGATCACAACGCCGTTTACGTTTGTGGCGACCGCGGAAGTCATCGGACTCCTTGGCGCACGCCCCGTCTATGTGGATATCGATCCGCGCACGTACAATATCGATCCGCGCCTCATCGAACGGGCCATCACGCGGAAAACGCGCGCGATCATCCCCGTGCATCTTTACGGCCAGCCCGCGGAGATGGAGGAAATCATGGGGATCGCCCGGAAGCACGGCCTGAAGGTCATCGAGGATGCGGCACAGGCGCTGGGAGCGTCATACAAGGGGAAGAAGGTGTGCACATTCGGAGATATAGGGTGCATCAGCTTCTTCCCGAGCAAAAACCTGGGGGCCTTTGGCGACGCGGGAATGGTGGTCACCGACGACAAGGAGATCGCTGCGCGCATGCGCATGATCGCCGCCCATGGTTCTCGGGTACGCTATTACCATGAAGTGCTCGGCATCAACAGCCGGCTGGACACAATCCAGGCGGCCATCCTGGGGGTCAAATGCGCATATCTGGACCAGTGGAACGCCGCCCGGCGCCACGCAGCCGCCCGGTACACCAAGATGCTCGAAGGCTCGCCGGTCGTCCCGCCGTTCATCGCGCCCCATGCCGAGCACATCTTCCACCAGTACACTCTTCGCGTACCGCGCCGGGATGAACTGGCGGCGTATCTAAAAGAAAATGCCATTCCGCACGCCGTCTACTATCCCGTGCCGCTCCACCTGCAGAAAGCCTTTGCGATGGCCGGGAGCTCACGGGGGGATTTCCCGGTGACCGAGAAGGCCACGGAAGAGGTGCTGTCGTTGCCCATGCACACCGAATTGACTGAAGAACAGCTGACGTGTATTACCGACACCGTGAAGAGCTTCTATGCCCGGCACTGATTCCACGGCAGGACGAGCACTCGTCGTCATACCGACATTTAATGAAGCGGAAAACATCCCACGGCTGATCCCGATGCTTCTCGGAAAGGCTCCCCTGGACGTGCTCGTGGTCGATGACGGCTCCCCGGACGGCACGGCTGCTCTTGTGCAGGCGATGGCGCAGCAGGAACCCCGGGTGCATTGTATCGTCCGGCAGGGAAAACAGGGATTGGGGACCGCGTATGTCGCCGGGTTCCGCTTCGCGATAGAGCGCGGCTATGACTTCGTGTTTGAAATGGATGCGGATTTCTCCCACGATCCCAACGAGATTCCCGCATTCCTGGAGCGGATCACGACCGCGGACCTCGTGATCGGCTCACGGTACACCAACGGCGTCCGGGTGCTGAACTGGCCCATCGAGCGGCTCCTCCTCAGCTACTTTGCGAATGTGTATACGCGGTTCCTGCTCCGGCTGCCGCTCCATGATGCAACGGGCGGTTTCAAGTGTTACCGCCGGGCGGTGCTCGAAGCGATCGATCTCAACGGCATCAAGTCCAACGGATACGCTTTTCAAATCGAGATGAGTTACAAGGCGTGGCGCAAGAAATTCCGCCTCGCGGAAATACCGATTGTCTTCCTCGACAGGCAATCCGGTTCTTCGAAGATGTCCAAGGGCATCGTGATCGAAGCGCTGTTCATGCTCTCGAAACTCAGGATACTGAGCTGGGCCCGCAAGCTATGACGCTTTCTGTCATCATCGTCAATTACAATGTGCGCCAGTTCTTGGAGAACGCGCTCGCTTCGATCGTTCGCGCCCTGGCGGGCCTGGAGGGGGAAGTGATCGTGGTGGACAATGCCTCTGATGACGGCAGCGTGGATATGGTGCGCGAAAAGTTCCCCGCCGTTCGGGTGATCGCCAACCGGGAAAACGTCGGCTTCGCGTGCGCAAACAACATGGCGCTCAGGGATGCACGGGGCTCGTACCTGCTCCTCATCAATCCGGATACGATTGTGCAGGAGGATACGTTCCACGTGATGCTGGATTTCTTCCGGGCACATCCGCATGCGGGGCTCGCGGGTTGCAAGATCCTCAATCCGGATGGCTCGTTCCAGCTCCCCTGCAGACGGAGTTTCCCAACTCCCTGGGTTGCGTTCACGAAGGTCTTCGGGCTCAGTGCCATGTTTCCGGGGTCGCGGCTGTTTGGCCGGTACAACCTGACGTATCTGGATCCGGACGCTTCCTACGAAGTCGACGCTGTGAGCGGATCATTCATGATGATTTCCCGTGAGGCGTTTGACAAGATCGGCGGACTCGACGAGGCATTTTTCATGTACGGGGAGGATCTGGACTGGTGTTTCCGGGTGCGCCAAGCGGGCTTCAGCGTACACTATGTGCACTCGACGCAGATCGTGCACTTCAAGGGGGAGAGCACGCGCAGGAGCAACATCGACGAAGTGCGCGTGTTCTATCGCGCAATGGAGTTGTTCGTCGAAAAACACTTCAGCCGCTCCAGGGCAGGGAGGTTGTTCCTGCGGTTCGGTATTCTTCTTCGCGGAGCTGCGGCGGTCGTGGCGCGCTCCGGGGCGGCCATGGCTTCGGTCGTCGCCGACGGCATGGCGGTCGTCGGTTCCCTGATTCTCGCGGAGATGATCTACTTCGGCCGGCCGCTGCGTTTCCCGGCGTATGCGTACCCCCTGGTCTGGATCATTCCTTCAGTCACCGTGCTTCTCGTCGGCGCAACGCTCGGCGTCTACGCAACGTACCGGGGACGCATCCGTCGGTCGGCTGTGGCGGTGATCATCGGCTATGTGCTGCTCTCCGCGACGGTGTTCTTCGTGAAGACGTTCGCGTTCAGCCGGGCCGTCCTGGTGATCTCCGGATGTCTCGCCTTCCTTGCACTTCCGGGGTGGCGCATCGTTCTCCGGTTGACCGGCGCGGGAGCGCACCGCCGCGGGATTTTTGGGAGTCGAACCCTGATCGTGGGGACGGGTAACGCCGGGCAGGAGGTGCTGCGCCGGCTCCGCGCGCGCGTCGACGATGGCTACGATGTGATGGGCTTCATCGATACGACGAACGCACATATCGGCGAGAAGATTGCCGGAGTGGAAATCGTCGGCAGCATGGAGAATGTCGGGAAGGTCGTTGAGGCGCGGCATATCACGGATGTGATTTTTTCCACCGACGAGATTCCCTACACCTCCATCCTCTCCGTGATATCACGGAGCAACAAACGGAGCGTGAACTTCCGCCTGGTGCCGACGAGCCTCGAGTCCATCATCGGGAAGACCCGGATCGACGATCTGGACACGCTCCCCCTGGTGGAAATAGACTATAATATTCATCGCCTCCGCAACCGGATTGTCAAACGGACCTTCGATCTGTTTGTTTCCGTGCTTATGCTTCTTACTTGGTATCCGACGGTTTTGCTGCTGCGGGTCCTCGGGCTGTTCCGCCGCGATGTGCCGGTATTGCGATGGACAAATGACCTCCCCCTGGTGTTCTGGGGAGAAAAGAGCCTGGTCGGCAGATCCGACGATGTGGGGAGCGGGACGGGTGGGAACGACTCCGGAGCATTTTTCCCCCGGGGCATCTACCTGGGCCCCCGTGGCCTGACCGGCCTCGTCCAGCTGCATGACGCAAACGATCTGACACGGGAAGAGCGTGAACGGTATGAGCTGTATTATGCCAAGAACCAATCGCTGCTTCTTGATATCGAGATTCTGCTCAAGACGATCCTGAACGCTTTCCGAGGATAACGGGAGACCTGCCATGGCAAAGATGGTACTGGATTTCGAGAAGCCCATTCTTGAGCTCGAGCGGAAGGTCGAGGAGATGCGGAAGTATGCCGACAATCCCGACATTTCCCAGGAAATCGCGCGGATCGAGAAACGGGTCAGGCAGCTCCAGCAAAGCGTGTATGCCGGGCTGACGCGATGGCAGAAGGTGCAGCTCGCACGCCATTCCGACCGCCCGTATACACTGGATTTCATTCAGTTGATGACCAAAGACTTCGTGGAACTTCACGGAGACCGTGCATTCAAGGATGACAAAGCCGTCGTGGGAGGCTTCGCACGGCTGGATGCACAGACGGTCATGATCATCGGCCATCAGAAGGGGCGTGACACCAAAGCGAATCTCTACCGGAATTTCGGCATGCCCAATCCGGAGGGGTACCGAAAGGCATTGCGCCTGATGAAGCTGGCGGAGAAGTTCAGGAAGCCCGTGATCACCCTGCTGGATACGCCCGGCGCGTATCCGGGGCTGGAGGCGGAAGAGCGGGGACAGGCAGAAGCCATTGCCAGGAATCTCTTTGAAATGGCGCGTTTGAAGGTCCCGATCATCGTGGTCATTATCGGCGAAGGGGCTTCGGGCGGTGCTCTCGGGCTGGGCGTCGGCGACCGGATCCTGATGCTCGAATACGCATGGTATTCAGTGATCTCGCCGGAGTCCTGTTCCAGTATCCTGTGGCGAAGCTGGGAGTACAAGGAGCAGGCCGCCGAGTCGCTGCAACTCACGGCGCCGGATCTCAAGAAGGCAGGGATCATCGATGTGATTGTGCCGGAACCGCTCGGGGGAGCGCACCGCGATCACGCGCAAACCGCGACAATCCTCCGGGAAATTCTTCTGGCGGAACTTAAACCGCTGATGAAAATGAAATCCGACCGTCTCGTCGAGAGGCGGATCGACAAGTTTTCCAAGATGGGAGTTACCATAGGATGAGGAGGGAGGACGCACGATGATTACGAACACAACGAGTCTGCGTGTGCGGTATGCCGACACCGATCAGATGCGGTATGCCTACTACGGGATGTACTTCGCCTATTTCGAACAGGGGCGGGCCGATCTGATGCGCAGCATAGGTCTCCCGTATGCGGAGTTCGAGGCGCTGGGATACCAGCTCCCTGTCATCGAGGCTCACGCGGTGTACAAGAAACCCGCTCACTACGACGATCTTCTGCACATCGTGACGATGATGCAGGACAAGCCTGTGGCACGGGTGCGCATCGACTACCGGGTCATGAACGAGGCCGGGACGGAAGTGATTGCCGAAGGGTATACGGTCCACAGCTTCGTTCATGCCGCAACGGGCAAGCCGACGCGGGCCCCGGCGCATTTCCTTGAGCTAGTCGAAGATGCCATGCAGGATCCCTCCCGGGAGGAACCATAATGCTCGCCAAAGAACTGCTCGAAGTGCTTTGCTGTCCGAAGTGCAAGGGTGACCTCTCGTATGCGCCGGCGAAGAACACGCTGACCTGCACGAAATGCGGCAGGGTGTACCAGGTGAAACAGGACATCCCCATCATGCTGGTGGACGACGATGACAACCGCCGTTAACGACAGCCGCATCATGCGCGTGGTGGAGTCCGCCCTTCTCGAAGATATCGGGATCGGCGATGTCACGGGCACTGCGACGATCCCCAACACCCAAATGGCGGAGGGCGTGTTGTTGTGCAAGGACGACGGGGTGGTCGCCGGACTCGAGATCGCCGCCCTGGTGTTCACGGTCTGCGATCCCGACAGCCGGTTCGTTCCGAAAGTGCGCGATGGCGATGCCGTCCGGGTCGGGCAGATCCTGGCCACCGTTCACGGTGCGGCCCGGAGTCTGCTCCGGGGGGAACGCACGGCGTTGAATTTCCTCCAGCGCATGAGCGGTATCGCGACCGCCACGCGCCGCTACGTTGACGCGGTGACGGGCACCGGCGCGCGCATCACCGACACCCGCAAGACCGCCCCGGGATTGCGCATCCTTGACAAGTGGGCGGTGCGCCTGGGCGGCGGCATCAATCACAGGTTCGGGCTCGACGATATGGTGCTGATCAAGGACAATCATATCGCCGCTGCAGGAACGATCACCACCGCCGTGGACCGTTGCAGGACGTACCTTGCCCAGCACGGCCTTGCGCTGGGCATCGAGGTGGAAACCACGACCCTTGACGAGGTGCGGGAGGCGCTCGGCTGCTCGGGTATTACCCGCATCATGCTTGACAACTACACCCCGGAGACCATGCGCGAAGCGGTGCGCATGATCAACCACCGCGTGGAAGTGGAAGCCTCGGGCGGCATCACGCTTGCCACCGTACGTTCGTTCGCCGAAACCGGTGTCGACGTCATTTCCGTGGGGGCCCTGACCCATTCGGTAACAGCACTGGATATTTCCCTCGAGCTCGCACCCCATGCTGGATAAGATCAAGCGGCTCGGCACGGAAACCGCAGTGTACGGCGTCAGCACGATTCTCGGTCGCTTCCTCACGTTTGTCCTGACCCCGCTCTATACGCATGCCCTGTCACGCGAGGATCTCGGCGTCGTCGCGTATGTCTATGCCTGCATCGCGTTCCTGAACGTGGTCTACGGCTACGGCATGGAGGGGGCATACATGAAATACGTCTCCACGCTCGAGATCGGCGACAGAAAGCAAGTGTTCTCGGTGCCGTTCCTGTCGGTGCTCCTCACCTCCTCGGTGTTCACCTTGCCGATCATCCTGTTCCGGCTCCCCATCGCCCAGCTGCTCGATGTCCCTGTGCAGCATCAGCATATCATCGTGTATGCCGGCGTGATCCTGTTGCTGGACAGTATCGCCCTGATTCCCTTTGCCGCCTTGCGCATGGACGGGAAGGCGCGGGTGTTTGCCGCAGTGAAGATCACAGGCATCGCCCTGAATGTCGTGATGAATGTCCTCTCGTTGTTTGTCTTCCATATGGGTGTCCAGGGGATATTCCTGAGCGGTGTCATCTCCTCGGCGGCGACAGTGGTGATGGTGCTGCCGGTTGTGCTGCGCATGCTGACACGCCATCTGCCCCGGCCTTTGCTTCCGGCGTTGCTCCGCTTCGGCCTTCCCTCCGTGCCCTCGGGCATCGCGGGCATGATGATTCAGGTGATCGATCGCCCCATTATGAGATCCATCAGCGGTCTGGCGGCCGTGGGGGTCTATCAGGCGAACTACCGCCTGGGCATCTTCATGATGCTGCTGGTGTCGATGTTCGATTTCGCCTGGCGTCCGTTTTTCCTGACACACGCGAAAGATCCCGACGCGCGCACCTTGTTCGCGCGCGTGATGACCTATTTCGTTCTTGTGCTGACCGCCGTGCTCGTGGTGCTCACGCTGTTCCTGGGCGATGCGGTGCGCTGGCATATTTTCTTCGGCAGGTCCCTTATTGCCCCGGAATTCTGGGCGGGGTTGGAGATTGTGCCGGTGATCCTGCTTGCGTATCTGTTCCTCGGCATATACAACAATCTGATTGCGGGCATATATATAGAAAAACGCACGGCGTTGCTGCCGGCGGTCACATTCAGCGGCGCAGGGGTGAATGTGATCGCAAACTACCTGTTGATCCCTGTATGGGGATTGATGGGGGCGGCCGTAGCCACGCTGCTCAGTTACCTGGTGATGGCGGGCATGCTGTTCCTCATGGTCCAGCGGATTTACCCGGTACGGTATGAATGGGCGCGCCTGACGAAGATCGCGGCTGCGGGCGGGTGTGTGATCGCAGGCGGACTCCTGGTGCAACAATACCCTCTGGCACTGGGATTGAAAACCGGCATCCTGGTAGTATTCCCTGTGGCATTATATGTCATGCGTTTCTTTGTGCCGGGGGAGCTGCGGGTCATGGCCCAACTGACACGGAGCATCGGGCTGTTCAAGGGGCGCTCGACTGCGCCCACGGAACCGGAATAGCAAATTGCCATTGAAAAAGGTAGCTTGAAGCATGAAGACACAGAACAACGGCGGACAACGCGCCGAACCTTCCATCCTCTTGGGCGGCCAGGCGGTGCTTGACGGCGTCATGATGCGAGGACCATCACGCATCGCGACGGCTGTCCGCCGGGCTGACGGCACCATTGCCGTCCACGCTGAGGAATTTGCACCGCTGGGTGCACGCTACCGTGCCCTTTCCCTGCCGATTCTGCGCGGCGCCGTCGGAATGGTCGAGATGCTGTTTGTGGGGATCCGCGCCTTGAACTTCTCCGCAGATGTCGCCATGGAAGGCCTCACGGGCATCAAGCCTCCGGGAGAAAGGAAACCTGGCACATTTGCGCTCGCCGGGGCGGTGGCGTTCGCGCTTCTGCTGGGAATGCTCCTGTTCTTTGTGGCGCCGCTGCTGATCACGACGTTTCTCTTCGACGTCGAACGTCAGGCGCTGCTCTTCAATGAGACCGCCGGTGTCATCCGTATGCTGCTCTTCCTGGTGTATCTGTCGGTCATCGCGCAACTTCAGGATATTCAGCGCCTCTTCGCCTACCACGGGGCAGAGCATAAGAGCGTCTTTGCCTATGAACGCGGATGCCATCTCTCGGTGGAAGACGCCGCGGTGCAATCGCGGTTTCACCCGCGCTGCGGCACGAGCTTCCTGCTCATCGTGATGCTGACCGCGATCATCCTGTTCGCTGTGACGGACTCGATCATCCTCGCGTGGACCGGGAGGATTAGCGTGTGGCTGCGGCTTGCTGTCCATCTTCCCCTTGTCCCGTTCATCGCCGGAGCCTCCTACGAAGCGATCAGGGTGTCCGGCAAATATTCCGGCCACCGATGGGCGCAATGGTTGGCTGCCCCCGGACTCTGGCTCCAACGGATAACGACCAGGGAGCCTGATGCGTCACAGCTCGAAGTCGCCCTCACGGCGCTCAAGGCTTCATTGTCTGCCGAATGGGAACAGGAGCCGGCGCATGCTGTCGATCTTCCGGCGGAGGCATGACACGGGATGCTTGATCGTCTGGAACATGTGCACGCACGATACGAAGAACTGACGCGTTTGCTCAGCGATCCTGACATTCTTGCGAACCAGGACCGTTTCCGGCAGCTGAGCAAAGAGCACAGCGACCTGACCCCGCTGATCCAGGTGTACCACCGGTACGTGAAAGCGAAGACCGATTTGCTCGGGCTGAAGGAGGTTGCGGACACATCCGGGGACGCGGAGATGAAGCAGATGGCCTACGGGGAGATGGACGAGGCCCGGGCCACATTGGCGGCACTTGAAGAGGAGCTGAAGGTGCTCCTGATCCCGCGCGATCCCAACGACAGTAAGAACGTGATCGTGGAAATCCGTGCGGGAACCGGCGGCGACGAAGCGGCGCTGTTCGCCGCGGATCTGTTCCGGATGTACTCCCGGTGGGCCGAAAAAAAAGATTGGAAGGTGGACGTTCTGGACATCAACGATACCGGTCTCGGGGGAATCAAGGAAATCTCCTTCGGACTGACGGGGGATGACGTTTATGGTAGCATGAAATTCGAGAGCGGCGTCCACCGCGTGCAGCGGGTCCCCGAAACCGAAGCCCAGGGACGCACGCATACGTCGGCGGCGACGGTCGCGGTGCTCCCTGAGGTGGAACAGGTGGATGTGAATATCAACCCGGTCGACCTGCAAATCGATACGTTCCGGTCGGGAGGCAAGGGCGGGCAGAATGTGAACAAGGTGGAGACGGCAGTCCGTATCACCCACCGGCCGTCGGGAATCATTGTCGCGTGCCGCCAGGAACGATCACAATTCCAGAACCGTGAACGTGCAATGAAGATGTTGCGCGCGAAGCTCTACGAAGCAGCCGTCCGGTCGGCGGTCGGCGACGTTGCCGCACAGCGGAAGCTGATGGTGAAGACCGGAGACCGGAGCGAGAAAATCAGGACGTATAATTTTCCGCAGAACAGAGTCACGGATCACCGGATCGGACTCACGCTGTACAATCTCGCGGAAATCATTGACGGCCGGCTTGACGAGTTGATCGGGCAGCTCAAGGTGGCGGAGCGGGCGGAGAAGCTGAAAGGGGAGAGCTGAGTCCGGCTGACGGCCATCCGGCCGATCAGAATTTCGGCATGCCGGACGACCGCACGTTCGCGAAGAATTCCTTCAGGAGTGCCGCGCATTGTTCGGCGCGGATCCCTCCCGTCAACTCCACTCGATGATTCAGTCTGGCATCCTGTACGATGTTGTAGAGGGTGCCGCAGGAGCCCGCTTTGGGGTCATAGGCGCCGAAGACGAGGCGAGGCACGCGCGCGAGGACGATGGCCCCGGCGCACATGGCGCACGGTTCAAGCGTGACAAACAGCGTGCAGTCTTCAAGCCGGCGGCTCCCGATATGCGTTGCAGCGGCTGTAATGGCGATCATTTCGGCGTGCGCCGTCGGATCCTGCAACGATTCGATCTGGTTGTAGCCCCGGCCGATAATACGATTCTCGTGGATGATGACCGCGCCAATGGGAACTTCCTTTCTGCGGAGTGCCTGTTCGGCCTCTTTGATGGCGTATTCCATCCACCGTTCATCTGTAGGCGGGGGGAGCGGGCTGGTCACCAGTGTTCCTCGTGAATTCTGTCTTCGGAAAACCGTCCGGCAGCTGATTTCTGCTCGTCGGGAACGCCCAAGGGCAGCAGGCTGAAGGGGATCACGTGGTCGGGAAGAGGAATCACGCGCCGGATCTCTGCAACGCGCGCTTCCCGGGGATACACGCCGACCCATACGCTTCCCAGTCCCAGTCCGTGCGATGCGAGAAGGATGTTTTCGGTTGCTGCAGCGCAATCCTGCGGCCAGTAGTCCCGGTGCTTGACGACGTCGATATCGGCACACACGATGATGGCCAGTGCGGCGGAGGCCGCCATTTCAGCATACGGATGTGCCTGGCTGAGTGCACGCAGCGTCTCACGGTTCCTGACAATGATAAAATGCCAGGGGCGTTCGTTGCCCGCAGACGGCGCAGCCATTGCCGCCCGCAGGATCATGGCAAGTGCATCGTCGTCCACAACGCCGGAAGTGTACTTGCGAATGCTCCTGCGTCCAAGCAATGCCTGGAGGATATCCATGGACGCCTCTGTGCTTGTGTGGACGGAATTCCCGACCAACATGCATGATACCAAACGGCGGCCGCCTTGTCAATCGGAAATCGGTTTTTATTGTTTCGCGGCGGTTTTCCCCCTATATTTTGCGATCGGGTATTTATGGATCACATTCTTGCTCTGATACTCGGCACCTTCTTCGGTGCGTCGGTCGTCCTCACGGCCGTGATGCTCTACCGCCGGCGCGTACGGAGCGCTGCGGACCAGCTCCTCGCCGACAACACTAGCCAGCGCGAACGGGAACTTCAGCTTCTCCTCGACCGTGTCAGGGACGCGTTTGGCACCCTCTCGCTGGATGCTCTTTCCCGGAACAGCAGCGAGTTCCTCCGCCTGGCACACGAATCCCTATCGCGCCAGACGCTTGAAGGACAGAAAGACCTGGAAGGCAAGAAGGCGTTGATCGACGCCACCCTGGGGCGTATCGACCGGGATCTGCTGGATGTCACGCAACTCGTGACGTCACTGGAAAAAGACAGGGAGCAGAAATTCGGAGAGGTGGCAAACCAGCTCCGGCGGACAGCCGATGAAACGGTTCGCCTCCGGGATACCACCGAGCACCTCCGGCGCGCACTCGCCAGCCGGGATGTGCGGGGACAATGGGGTCAACGCATGGCGGAAGACGTGCTGCGGCTCGCGGGATTTGTCGAAGGCGTAAATTACGTCAAACAGCAGGCCCTCTCGTCGACGTCGACAATTCCGGATTTCACCTTCTTTCTCCCCCAGAACCTCCGCTTGAATATGGACGTGAAATTTCCGCTGGACAACTATATGGCATACGTCGAGGCGGACACCGAGGCGGGTCGCGAGGTGGCCAAGCGGAAGTTTCTGTCGGATGTCCGCAACCGTATCAAAGAAGTGACCGGACGCGGGTATATCAATCCGGCGGAACATACCATCGACTATGCGTTGGTGTTCATTCCGAATGAACAAATCTACGCGTTCATCAATGAACACGATCGGGTGGTGATGGACGAAGCGCTCGGTCAGAAGATCATCCTCTGTTCCCCGTTGACACTCTACGCCGTCCTCGCAGTCATCCGCCAGGCGGTCGACAATTTCAATCTCGAGCAGACCGCATCGCAAATCCTCGGATTGCTCGGCACCTTCGCAGCACAATGGGAGGCGTTTGTCGCCGGCATGGACAAAATGGGGAGGAGAATCAGCGATGCCCAGCAGGAATTTCAGATCCTGACATCCACGCGCCGGCGCGCGCTGGAGCGCCCTCTCAACGACATTGAATCACTCAGGCGGCATCGCGGCATCCCGCCATCATCGTACACGGAGAACGAGCATGAAGATCTTCCAACAGACGATTAGGAGCGTCATGGCTGCGGTTCCCCTCGCACTTCTGATGGGATGCGGCACGGCGGAGATGTACGTCGACCAGCGCCCCTATCCGCTTCTCCGGATGGATGCCCGGGATCAGGGCGTAGTCTTCCGGCACGGATCCGCACCAGACAGCTGCGATGTCTACGGGGCGCGCGACGTCTGGGTGTTCCACGCGGACAGTACCTACTTCATGCATTACGACGGCGCAGGACCTCTCGGGTGGCTGAGCATCAGGGCACACAGCACTGATCTGGAGCATTGGACGGTGGAGGGGCCGGTACTCCCGCTGGGCAAGGAGGGAGAGGAGGACTCCCGGAGCGCTTCGTACGGCGTGACGGTATTTGACGGCAGCACGTGGCATATGTTTTATCTTGGAACGCAGTTCACTTCGCCACCGCCGGAGCGGGTTCCTGCGCTCCCGTATCTGACGCTAAAAGCCCGGAGCGCATCTCCCCGCGGTCCGTGGACGAAAGAACCTGAAGTGGTCCCTTTCCGGCCGACACCCGGCACCTACTATTCCCACACAGCGAGTCCGGGCCAGATTATCCGCCACAACGGCGAATACCTCCAGTTTTTCAGCGCCGCTGTGAACATCGAAGGAATCCGCAGATCCATCGGCATCGCGCGCACGATGAACCTCGACAGCAGCTGGACGCTCTCGCGAGCCCCTATTGTTCCCCTGCGCGAGCAAATTGAAAATGCGGCGATCTATTTTGAAGAAACTTCGCGGACCTGGTTTCTCTTTACCAACCACGTGGGACTGTACAAGGACAATCCGGAATATACCGACGCAATCTGGGTCTACTGGACCCAGGACGTCATGAAATGGAATCCGGCCAACAAGGCGATCGTGCTTGACCAGAAGAACTGCCATTGGTCAAAGCGCGTAATCGGACTGCCGAGTGTCGTGCGGATGGATAACAAGCTGGCGTTGTTCTACGATGGTGTGGAAGGCAACGGCACGCGCCACACTGGACGCGACATCGGACTCGCCTGGCTTTCGCTGCCTCTTCAGGTGCCTGCCGCGGGTAAAGAATAGTCGCACGCTCCGGGGGAAGACCGGGCCCGGACTTGCGTGACGGCATGAACTTCTGGTAAAGTGCTGGCCGGTGTTACACCGCCGCGTCGACCGACCCCTTGCTGATGGGAGCTACCGAGGCGCCGCTACTGTTGTATCCGGCTGTTTGCAGTGAAGCAGCCTGCTGGGTAAGCATGGCCACCACCGACTGTTCCTGCTGGGCCTGCATTTTCATCAGTTTCATGCTGAGCTCGCTGGAACCCCGTGATGCGATCATTTGCATCATCGAGCTCGCAACCTGAATGGACAGATCATCTGCCATGCGTGTTCCTCCTCGAACACCGGTGGTAGTGCAAGCTACGTGCCACGGAACCCTCCTCAAACGTGTGAAAACGGGGTACTTTGAGGAACATGCCAGGATATACCCGCACAGCAGTGTTCATGTGTACACATGTCTACAGTTTGAGCCGCAAACCCCGCCTGGTACAGTATCCTGTGATTCCGACTATGGCGGCAGAAAACAGGAGCGATCGTAGCACGCCGACGAGACCGTCACCGGCTCCCCACCAGAGCTGTTCGATGCCGAAGAGCGCGATTCCGGAATAGAAGATATCGGGGAGGATGTATGCGAGAAGGGGATTGGCGCCCGCCGGTTCCGAAAAAGCAAACAGCCGTCCCTGCCGCCGGAGATCCGCAATCCAGTAGAGCAGAACATAGACCACGCAACAGATTGCCGCGCTAAACAGCGACCAGGAGGGGGTCGCCATGTTTTTCGAAATGCCGTACAGAGGCCGGAGGAGAAAGCCTCCTGCTGCAAGCACCCCCCCCAAGCCGAGAATCCATCGGATGCGCCGGCTGGATGTCGGTGCGGGCGAGCCGGACATGAAGAGGAGACCGGCAATCATTCCTGCCCCCGCGATAGAAACGTGCCCTCCCACATGCCCCCCCAACCAAAGAACATTGTTCACGGGTCCGAGACACTGCAGCGCCCCGGCTTTGTCGCCAATGTACAAACACACCGCAAGTGTCACCAGAGCACTTGCCGCCGGTATGTTTTGGCCGAATACCAGAAAGAACCCCGAACAGATCAGGTACGTCCAACCGATGAGCCCGAGGATTCCCCACCATTGCGTTGTCATCCAGCCCGGCGATGATGCGTTGCCGGATCTGAACAGGAATGCGAGAAGGACGATCAGTGCGACCCCGAAGGCTTTTGTCACCCAGAAAACGGGGCGCGGTTTCCCTCCAGATGCGCCGGACTGTGTCCAAAGCGCAAGAACGGCAGCATAGAACAGCAACGCCCACACCGGATGGCTCATGCCGGCGAGGGTCGGGTTCAGTCGCGACATGTTGACCATAAAAAACCCGAGCACGAGCAAGGCAAAGGAGCGGGTGAGCACATGGCCCCAAAGGGTGAGCATTGAGTCTCCCCGGTCCTTGCGTCGCTGGAGTGCGAGGGGAATTGACATGCCGACGATGAACAAAAATGCCGGGAAGACCACGTCAACGAACGTCATGGAGTCGGTCCCTTCCAGTGCATGCTTTGTCCATGCCGGGATATCCCGGACTCCCGCGAGATCATTGACAAATACCATGGTGAGGATGGTGAGGCCGCGGAAAATATCGATCGACTGGATGCGCGATGACATAGGTGCTCACGGTCGTTGGGATGGGGGAAGTGCGTATCGGAAGATAAGGAAAAACCCCGTGGGAATCAGGGGACTTCAAGGGGGGGGAAGGTCACGGAAACGTATGTCCGACGCCGAATCAGCAGGATCAGGAGCTTCGTTGTGAAGTTGATCGGGTCTGTTGCGGGCCGCCCCGGTCCCGCGGCGCAGATCAGCCGTTTCCATGCTAGCGCAAGATCAGGAGCTTCTTTGTGAAACTGATCGGGTCTGTCGCGGGCTGCCCCGGTCCAGGCACCGGGCGCGTGATGAGACGATAGATGAACACGCCGCTGGGGAGGTTGTGCAGATCGACCTCCACCTCATAGCGTCCCGGCGACTGCGCTTTGTCCACGATCTGCATGACCTTCTGGCCGAGCAAATCGTACAGGACAAGCGAGATCTCTGAAGTGGCCGGCACGTCATACCGTATGACCGTCGCGGGGTTGCACGGATTCGGGTAGTTCTGGAAGAGATCGTAGACCACCGGTGCGTTCATGATCGTGACGCTGCGGACCTGGGACCAATCGGTCACCCAGCCGGAGTTCCTGGCGCGGACGCGCCAATAGTACGTCGTTTTGTACTCGAGTGGCCCGACCTTCTTGACGGTATCAACGAGTGTTGAATCGTCAAACAGGGTGCTCTGGAACGGCGCATCGGTTGAAACCTGAAGATGGTAGAAATCCGCATGAGCGGATGGCCTCCACACGAACAGGAGGAATGGCGCATGCTCTCCGGATCCGCTCGCCGGGGCGACCAGCTCGGGTACCAGGGGTGAGGCCACAATCGTGGTCAACGTCCAGACGCTGGAGAAGACGCCCGATCCCTTTGCATTGACTCCCCGGACCCGCCAATAATAGCGGGTGTTGTTCTGCAAGGCAGGCACCGTGCAGAGTGTGTCCGTCACGTTGGTGTTGACGTACGCAGTAGAATCGAACGGGGAATCGAGCGACACTTGCAGCTCGTACCGGTCGGCTAACCGTGACGGCCGCCAGTGGAAGGTCTGTGTCGTCATGGCGAAATTCAGACCGCTCAGCGGGGCGGTTTGCACGGGCGCACGCGGTGGAATGAGCTGAGTCACGAACCACTTTGCATTGCAGAACGCGCCGCCGCCCCGGGCATCGCGCGCACGAACCCTCCAGAAATATTTGGTGAAGGGATCAAGGACGGTAAGATCCGCCGCTGGGAGCGTCAGGGATGAGTCGTTCATAATGCACATCGCGAACAGCGAATCCGTTGCGACCTGAACGTGGTAGCCTGTTGCGCCGGTGGTGGACTGCCAGTGGAGCGCCACCGGTGCCAAGAGATCGCTCGCGCTATCGGGAGGCGCGAGGAGAACTGGTGTCCCGATGAGGGTGACGAAACTCCATGCGGAAGCGTACGGGCCGTTGCCGGCGACATTGTTCCCCTGGACTCTCCACCAGTATTGTGTGTGTGGTACGAGGCTTGACGGCACGTACATCGTGTCGACAAGCGTGGAATCGTTCACGACGAGAACGGCAAACTGCGAATCGGCCGCGATCTGCAGGTGATAGCGGTCGGCGCGCAAGATGGGCGCCCAGCTGAGCGCAACGCTGCCGGGAATTGCCTGGCTCCCATTAGCCGGGGAGACGAGGACAGGAGATGCGGGTATGTCGGTGATGGTCGTAAATCGCCATATCGGCGATTGGGGGCTGACGCTGATGTTGTCCGCCGATCTGGCCTGGACCCGCCAGAAGTAGGTCACAAGATTCTGCAGGCCGGAGACGAGGCGGCTTGGAGCGGTAATGAGTGAATCATCGACGATCGCATTCCGCAGGAGGGAATCCGGAGCTACGATCAGATGATATTTCGATGCCCCTGCTACGCTTGCCCACCGGAGGGTGAGTGCGACCGGCTGTCCAGAGGCAAAATTCGGCGGCGCAGAAGGCGCAGGCACGTCCATAGCCGTCTGGAATTTGCGGATGGCGGAAAACGGACTCACGCCGCCGATGTTGGAAGCCCTGACGCGCCAGAAATAGGTGGCATAGTGATCGAGTGCCGGCAATTGTCGTACCGTATCGCTCAGGGTGCTGTCTTCGAATACCACAAATTCGAATATCGAATCGGCAGCGACCTGCAAACGGTACCGTGCGGCCCGTGGCGAGGGCTTCCAGGTCAACGATGGTGTTACACTGACGTTCCGGGCGGCTTGCAGCGGTGCCACGGCGACCGGAACACCGGGGGTATCGATGACGGTCACGAATGTCTGGTTGGGGGAATAGGGACTCGTGCTCACGTTTGCGGCTGCCCGGGTCCGCACATGCCAGTAGTACACCGTTGATCGGGCGAGGCCGGACACCTGGCGCGCCGTGTCGACGAGCGTCGAATCGTCGACGATCGTCGAGCGCAGCAACGAATCCACCGACAGTTGCACACGGTAGGTGCTTGCCCGGGGGACGGATGACCAGACGAGACGCACGCTCGTCGGTTGATCCGGTGCGGCCTGGACCGGCAGCAGCGCCGTGGGGGTTGCGATGATTGTGGTGAAGGACCAGCGTGCGCTGTAGACGCTGGTACCACCGGGATTGATGCTCCTGACGTGCCAATAGAATTTCTGCAATCCCTGAAGTCCCGCCGGCTGGTATGCCGTGTCCCGGACAGTCGTGTCGTTGACGACAACGCTCGCGAAAAGTGAATCGACGGCAATCTGCAGTCCGTATGTATCGGCCCCCGGGGCGAACCTCCAGCGGAGCTGTACGGTGCGGGAAGTGTTCATGCTGCCATCTGCAGGGGCCAAGAGGGTCGTTGCCGCCGGCGGAGGAGGCACGGTGACGAAGGACCACACGGGCGAATACGCACCGATGCTCCGTCCATCTGCGGATTTTGCACGGACGCGCCAGTAGTACGGCCGCAATCGATCCAGCGTCGGTGTCGTATACGCGGGGGCCGAGACGAGCGAATCGTCGACAACCAGCATGGTCATCATCGTGTCGGTGGCAACCTGCACACGGTACCGCGCAGCCCCAGGTATCGCGGCCCAGATGAGCGGCACCGCAAGCGGAGTCCGCTTGTACCCATTCACCGGCGATACGAGCGCAGGTGTACCAATGGTCGTCTGGAACGTCCGTGACACATTGTACGCGCCGGTGTCGGCCGGGTTCTGTGCGCGGACGTGCCAGTAGAACGGTGTCATGCCGGACAGGGGACCGACACTCCGGGTGGTGTCAACGAGTGTCGAATCCACAAACACGGGCATGCCGAAGGAGTCCGTTGTATCGATCTCCAGTCTGTACGTTTCGGCAAACGGAGTTTTCCGCCACGCAAACAGATTTGTTGTCGGCTGTTCCAGGGCGCGGTTGGCAGGAGCCAGCACGACAGGTGTATCAAGGACCGTCGTGAAAAAGCGCGCGGCGGAGAAGTCGCCGAAACTTGCGCCGTCGAGAGATTGGGCCGAAACGCGCCAATAGTAACGGGTGAACCCGTTGAGTGCGGGGGACCGGTACGACGTATCGGTAAGGGCTGTCGCATCGAGCACGTTCGTCCCGAAAGCCGGATCGACGGAAACCTGTAGGCGATACCGCGGATTGCCGCTCACAGGCCTCCAGCGGAGCGTCGGCGTGTTCGGAAGATGCAGGACCCCGGGGAGTGGAAACGCGAGCACNNTCAAGAGGACCGACGGTCAAGGACGGATCGACGATGCCGGAATCGTTCAGCACGAGCAGCGTGAAGAGCGAGTCGCGTGCGATCTGAAGATGGAAACCCGTTGCTCCCGCGCCACCGGTCCACGACAGCTGGACGATGGCAGGTGTGTTCACGGCACCATCGAGCGGCGCTGCGGGAACAGGAAGAGCCGGTGCATTGATGCGTGTCGTGAACGCCCATATGGATGATGAGCGGGTTCCTCCCGGATTCTGTGCCGTCACCTGCCAGTACTGTTTCGCCCCGGGTGCGATGCCCGCAACGGTCACACTCGTGAGCGCCGTCGTGGTGTCGTAGGCTATGGAAGAGAAATCCGCAACGGAGGAAATCCTGACCCGGAATGATGCCGCGCCCGCAGTTTGGCCCCAGCTGAGAAGAGCAGGCAGCGGCACATCGACTGCGCCGTCCAGCGGCGACGCCAGATATGGCGTGGCGGGTGCAGGGACGGTCACACTGAAACGCCAGATCGGCGAGTAGGCGCTGGCTCCATTGCCGTTGGCGGCACTGACGCGCCAAAAATACGTTGTGCTGTAGGCGAGCGTCTGGACCTGGAAGGATGTAGCTGTCAGGGCCGGAAAATCATACAGAACGGTCCCGAACGACGAGTCCGTGCTGATCTGAAGCCGGTAGGTATTGGCGCCCAGTGCCATTGCCCATTGGAACGTCATCGTCGTCGGTGTATTCGTCGTGTTCCTGGCAGGGCTGACCAGCTGGGGGACGGCCGGGACAGTGATCAGGGTGGTGAAGCTCCAGGGGGACGACGTCGTCACTCCGTTGCTGTCGCTGCGGGCGGTGACCTGCCAGAAATAGCGTGTGCTGACCGCGAGCGAATCGACGGTCGTGGATGTCCCTGCAAGCAACGAATCCCTGGCGACGACGGTGCGGAACCCGGAATCAGACGCTAGGGTGAACTGGTAAGTCCGCGCACCTGCAATGGGGGCCCAGCTGAAGGTGAGGTTGCGGGCAGCCTGGTCGGGTGCGCCGTTGGCGGGGGCCGACAGAGCAGGCGTGGCAATGACGGTGGTAAAATTGTACGGGAGCGAATACCCGCTGGTGCCGAGACGGTTCCCGGCCATGACGCGCCAGAAATAGGTGTTGTTGTTCTGCATGCGGTTGCCGCCCTGCAGCGCCGGTCCGACACGGAGGGTCGTGTCACGAACTATCGTGGTGTCGAGAATGGCCGACGGGAAGTATGAGTCCGTTGACAGTTGAACGCGGTACCATGCGGCCGCACGGCCCCGGTTCCAGATCAGGACCGGGGAGACCGCTTGCGCCATGGCCCGGCTTGCTGGACTCAACATCGCCGGTATGGACGGCATATCCAGACGGGTCCGGAACGACCGCGGAGCCGAAAACGGACTGCTTGCGCTTGCCGCCTGATTGATGCCGCAGACCCGCCAGTAATAGGTCGTATCCGGAATAAGCGGGCCTACCTGGTAGGCGGTGGTGATGAGTGGGGTGCGCTCGTACACCAGCGTGACGAACTGAGGGTCCAGTGCCATTTGCACCGTGTAGAACGCCGCTCCGTTTGCCTGCGCCCACTGCAAGGTCGGCGAGAAGTCGACGTCCTGAGCGCCGTCCGCCGGAGAGACAAGCGTGGGTGTGGAAGGCGTATCGATGCGTGTGGAAAAATTCCGTACCGCTGACCAATCGCTTGTGGTCGTGCCGGCGGCATTGCGTGCGTTCACGCGCCAATAGTATGTGCGGCTGCCGCTGAGGGGGCCTACCTGACGCGATGTTGTCGTGATCGACTGGTCGTCAAAGATCACGGCGCCGGGGAAACCTGGATCATCCGAGACCTGGAGCCTGTAAGTGGAAGCCCCGACAACCGCATACCATGAGAGGGTGGGGCTCACGAGCTGCCCGTTCGCGCCGTTGATCGGCAGCATCTGCACGGGCGACGCGAGACGGGTCTGAAAACTCCACGCGGTGGCGGGAAAACTGCTCGTGTCACCGTTCGCGTTTCGTGCGCTCACTCTCCAGTAGTACACCGTGTCGTTCCCGAGAGGGCCCGTTTGTCCCGAATCGTTCGCTGTCACAAATTGAAAGAGGTACGGCTTGAACGATGTGTTCTTGGCAACCTGAACAAGGTACTGGATGGCGTTCGGTGTGCGTGACCAGTGAAGCACGGGGTTCACCGGTTGATCTGTCGACCCTATGGCTGGAGATATCGCCGCCGGCGGGGGGAGCAGGGTCGTGAATGTGCGCCACGCGGAAAACGTACTCGTCCCTGCGCTGTTCTTCGCGTTCACGCGCCAAAAATATCGCATCCCCTGAAGGAGTCCGGCGACCTGTTTCGAGGCGCTGCCAAGCGTGGAATCGTCCACCACCAACGAGGCAAACAGCGAATCGGTTGCGACCTGAAGTCTGTACGTCGCGGCATCCGTCGATGCGTTCCAGGCGAGCGCAGTGGGGTTCACCGTTTGACTGACGCCGTTCATCGGAGGAGCGCTGAGCGTCGGCGTGCCCGGCTGGCCGACCAGCGTCGTGAAATTCCACGGGGTCGTGGGAAATGCCGACGTATCCCCGTTCGCGTTCCGGGCGCTGACGCGCCAGTAGAACTTTGTCTTGTTCGCCAGAGGGCCGGCGATGACCGAATCCACGGCAACAGTATCGTCAATGACAAGCGGCTGGAATCCCGTGGCAGTCGACAGTTGAACCCGCGCCGACACAATCTCGGGCGTGCTTGTCCAGCGAAGCACAGGGACGTTGGGCTGTCCTGTGGAATTGTTTGCCGGATACAGTACCGAGGGGACCGTGGGTCGGGTGGTGAAACTCCATGTCGGAGAATAGGGGCTCGTCGCCGCCACATTGCGGGCGTTGACGTGCCAGAAATACCTTGTGCTGGGGAGAAGGCCGTTGACCTGTTTGCTCGGGCTGGCAAGCGTCGAGTCGTCAGATGCGATCGCGGCAAAAAGCGAGTCGGTCGACAGTTGAAGCCGGTAGTTGGCCGCATCGGTCACCGCGTTCCAGGACAACGTTGTCGGATTGATTGGCTGGCTCATGCTCCGGTGAGCCGGCAAGAGCAGCACCGGCGCCGCGGGCGTGTCCACAATCGTCGTGAAGTTCCAGGCGACGGCGGGAAAAGCACTCGTGTCTCCCTGGTCGCTGCGGGCACTGACACGCCAGTAGTATTTTGTCTTGTTCAACAGGCCCGTCAGCATCACGGTATCGCCGGAGACGATGCTGTTGACGAGGTACGGTGAAAACGCTGATGACGTCGATACCTGCACCCGGTAACTGCTGGCCGCCGCTGACGGTGTCCAGATCAGGGGGAGCTGAATCGGTTGGTTGGTTCCGTTGTTCGGTGGCGCGACGGCCGCGGACGTGACCAGTTTCGTGGAGAACGACCATACCGGCGAATACGCGGAGGTCGCAGCCACGTTTTTGGCGTTCACGCGCCAGTAGTACAGGGTCGCATTGAGAAGCCCGCTGACCTGTTTGTTCGTCCCCGAGAGCGTGGAATCATTGACGACCAGCACGGTGAACGCAGCATCAGTCGCCACCTGGAGACGGTACGTTGCTGCATCGGTGACGGCCCCCCATGTCAGGGCGGTCGGATTGATCGCCTGACTCGTCGCAGCATTCACCGGCGTCGACAACACCGGCGCGGAGGGCGCAGCCACGATCGTGGTGAAGCTCCACGAACCAGACCAGAGGCTCGTGTCAATGCCCTTGCGCGACATGACCCGCCAGTAGTACTTCGTCTTGTTGAGCGTCCCCCGCAATGGCGTCGACTGAATGGGGTTGCCCCAGACAACGGGCACCGTCGTGTCGACGACCATCCCCGCGAGCACAAATGACGAAGACGTGGAGAGTTGGATCCGGTATGCGTCGGCAATGGGATCCGCATTCCATTTCAACGAATCAGTCAGGAAGACGTTGATGCCGGAGTTCGCTGGAAATGAGAGAACGGGCGTTCCGGGACGCGTCGCGAGGGTCCGAAAGTGCCAGGTCGTGGACCAGTTCCCGAAGGTCGAAGTGTTGTCCCGGGCCCTGACCCTCCAGTAGAGGAGTGAATCGCTGGGCAGCGGACCAATGGCAGAGGATTCGAGCGAGACTGCGAGATGCGGTACTGATTGTTCGGTCGACACTGTGCGAAACAGGGAATCCGCGCTCAACTGCACGCGATACGAATCGGCAAACGCGACGGCGTTCCAGGAAAGCGTCAAGGACACCGGCTGCCCGGTTGCCCCATTGACCGGCGCGGACAATATGGGCGCATCCACGCTCCATGCCTGCGATGTCCCGAGGATGAAGATCCACGGAATGACCAGAACCGTCCGCCGTATGTACTCGCGTGCACACATATCCGTTCGCCTGAATCACACGGATCGTGCCAGCTCGTGTTTCAAGTGCCATCTTTCTTCATTGCATGAATAGGATATCAAATCAGAAGATAGCCGGGCGGGTGCCTGAGAACCGGGCCTGAAGCCAGGTCAACATCACTCCCATCGGCGGCTAATATTGAGCAGGTGAAGAAATTCTTGACTTTGCCCCCGCAAGGGTGTACATTGCATCACGTTCTTTCATTCATTCATTACGGCACGGGTTCTGGGAATTCCGTTCAATTCGGAAGCTGCCCCGCAACTGTACGTGACATTCGATGCGTTCGCCACTGACTCCGGTCGGGAAGGCCACGCATGAAATCCCGTCACAAGCCAGGAGACCTGCCCAAGCCGAGTCCACTAAAGCCTTCGCGGGAAGGCGAACGGATACGTGAAGAGACCACGCGGCTCAGTTCCAGGTCTCCCCAACCCCGTCCATTCCCGGAATGGCGGGGTTCTTGCGTTTGAGACGTTCCGTGGTGATCCGCCTCTCGTGTCTCAGTCTTGCATTGTTCGCCGTTCTCCCGCACGTCGGCTTTGCGAGGGATCTCGCCGGTGAAGATCCCGCCGACAGCTCCAGCCATCGCCCTGCCCATTCCTATACCCTCGACGAAGTCGTTATCAGCGCCGCCAGAATTCCGTCAACAATTCTCCGCTCACCCGCCGTTGTCTCACTCATCTCACGGCAGGATATTGAGCGAGCCGGAGCAAGGCAGCTCGCAGACATATTGATGACGGGCCCGGGAGTATTCGTGAAGGACTACGGCGGCCCGGCAGGTTTGAAGACCATATCACAGCGGGGTTTGGGAACCGAGCATACCTTGATCCTGGTGAACGGGATGCCCGTTACCAGCATGCAGAACGGTCTGGTCGATCTCGGCATCATACCGGCGGGGGAGTTGGAGCGGGTGGAACTCGTCCGGGGAGGACAGTCGGCCTCATTTGGCGCGAATGCGGTGGCGGGTGCGGTCAATCTGATCACCCGGTCGCGGGATCCGGAGAGTGTGTCCGCGCAGTTCAGCGCCGGTTCGTTTGGAACGCGCGAAGTCTCGGCCGGGGCGGGAGGGGGCGATGATGACGGGTCATGGCGTGTCGGCGGCGGCATACAACACAGTGACGGCGATTATCCGTACATGTTTGTGAATGGACCCGCAACGTATCATCTGACCCGCGCCAATGCCGGGTACGACGCACGCAGGGGGTCGGCTGATCTGGAGGTTGCGCCGAGCAGCACGCTCCGGCTGCGCACGACGGGCCTGTATCTGGAAAGCGAGCGCGGGGTTCCCGCCATCATCACGAGTCCCTTCAGTGCGTCAAGCGCCGGCCAGCGGGACCAGCAAGGCATCCTGCAGCTGGGGCTTACGCAGACCGCAACCTCACAGACCTGGTGGGAATGCAAACTGCAGGGCGTCTATACCTATCAACGGTACGCTGACCCCGGCATCGTCGTGAACGGTGTGGCGGTGAACAACAACTTCCGGTCACTCGAAGGTCGCGGCGAGGCGGAACTGCATACCGAGATTCCTTCGATCGGGCGTATGACTGTGGGATGTGACGGCGTACGGGCTGACGGTGAAGGGAACACGCTCACGGTATCACCGCTGCGCATCGAAGCCGGCGTTTTTCTCCTGGCTGAACATACCTTCGCGGTGACCGGGGACAGCACCCTGCTTGTCAGCGTGCATCCGGCTATCCGCTACGACCATGTCCGTGACATTGCCGATGCGGTCTCTCCGCAACTGGGTTTGCAGATTCTTCTGGCGACGGGGGAAGATCCCCTCGCAGGGACGCTCGTGCGCCTGCACGGCATGATCGGCAGGAACTTCAGAACCCCCACGTTCAACGAATTGTATTATGCGGGTGGTGGCGGCATCGGCAATCCGGGGCTGTCGCCGGAGTACGCAACGACAGTGGATGCGGGGGCGGGCATTTCCGCACATGCCCTGGGCATTCAGCAGATCGACGCGACGTTCTTCGGCGCGAATATGACCGATCGCATCGTGTGGGTGTCGGCGGGGGCCGGGTCAGTCACCCCGAAGAACCTGCGGCGCGTCGTGTCGACAGGAGTGGAAATATCGTATTCCTGGATGCTGCCTGCGGCGGGAACAACGCTCAGCGGTTCCTATTCGCGGGTGCGCAGTGAAAAACGGTCCGCGGACTATCCGGGGGATCCGACGATCAACACCATGCTTCCCTATGTGCCGGGAGAGTTGTTTTCCTGCTCGGCCGCCTGGGGAACGGATCTTGTCTGGGGTCCGGTGTCCCGTTGCGACATTTCCGCTTCGGTATTGCGCGTGGGATACAGGTTCACGACGGAAGACAATACGTCGTTTCTCCCGTCATACACCATTCTCCATGCAGGTTGTGCACTGGAGCTCAGGTACGGGGGAATGCGCTCGGTACTCCGGGCCGACGTGCGCAATCTCCTGAACACGTCGTACGAAGTTATGATGGGGTACCCCATGACCGGGCGGTCCTATGAGTTCAGCGTTGCTGTTGCGTACTAATACGAAGGAGATGCGCCGATGAAGAGAATGCCGTGTTTCGCGCTTGTCCTGCTCCTTGCCGCAAGCGGCTGTACCAAAGACCCCGTGACGCCGGACATTCTCACACCGAACATTCCGGCCGTGGCCGGGGTCTATGTGATGAATGAAGGGAACTACGGCGATGCCAGCGGCGCACGTCTTTCGCTGTTCGTACCGAAAACCGACACCGTCTACCACAGCCTCGTTGAAGGGGCGAATGGCGGCGCCCATATGGGCAGCACCGGAGACGACTGCGCGCTGTTCCGCGGCAAGCTGTATCTCCTCATGAGCGGATCAGAAAACCTGATGGTCCTGTCGTCGGTTGACCATACCATCCTCCAAAATGCCTATTACCCGGGCTCGACCCCTCATGCCATGTTGATCGATTCGACGCGCAATGTCATCTACATCGCAAGGTTGTATAAGAGCTCGATCATGATCCTGAACCTTCAATCGCTGGCCGTTGTGGATTCCGTCGGCGTCGGCGCGAACCCGCAGCAAATGGCTCTCGCCGGGGGCAACCTCTACGTGTGCAATTCGGGCTATGGTGCGGATAACCGGGTGACGGTGATCAACCCGGATACGCGGTCCGTGGTGACACAAGTGCGTGTTGGCGACGGACCGACAGGCATCGTTCTGGGATCTGACGGGAAGCTCTGGGTCTCCTGCACGGGCAACGCCTTCGGGATGCCGGCAAGTTACGGTTCGATCCACCGCATCAACCCCTCGACAAACGCGCGCGTGGATTCCGTAGCTTTCACGGAAGCTCTCTGGGGGGATCTGGTTGCCGGCGGCAACGGCTATATCTATGCGCTCGGAACGACCCCGGGCAGCTATTACGGCGGTCCCGTGCATCGCATCGCAGTCTCATCTCTTGCCGTGACGCCCGCCTTCATCGCCGGGACATATTACGGGATCGGTCTTGACGATGCGACAGGCGACCTGTATCTTGGGGATGCAAAGTCGTTTACTGCGGCCGGCGACGTGCGCATCTACACGTCAGATGCTGCGCTCAAGAAAATCTTCGTGGCTGAACGCGGTCCTGCGCTCTTCATGTTCAAGCGATAGCCCTATGAAATTCCCCCTGATTCTCGCTCGCCGGCGCACTCGTGCTCATGCCGCGATGATCCGGGCGGACGGCCGGAATATCAGTATACAGGTGATCAGCGAACACGGTCAGGTCCTTGAAGGTGCCTGACCTGATGGCCGCCAAGCAGCACCCATAGGCCCGTTCCACTGACGCAGTGAATCCGATGGGTTCTTCGTCATTGTTGTCCCAAAGGGACTCCTTTGGGGGGAGGTGCACTGTGCCCCTTGTTCTGTTGAATCATCTCGTGGGTGGGGCATGAGGAGGCTGGCGGATTTCATGGAATTTGCCTAAATTACGTATTCAGTGGCACCAAGAGCCACCGGCAAATCCTTTCATACCCTGACCAGCAGGCATTGTCTACAATACGCGTTCGCTTCGCTCCGAGTCCTACAGGATTCCTTCACGTCGGTGGTCTACGCACCGCGCTCTACAATTTCCTCTTTGCACGAAAACACGCCGGGGTTTTCATCCTCCGTATTGAGGACACCGACCGTTCGCGCTATGTGCCGGGTGCAGTTGACAACCTGATCCGCACTCTTGCCTGGGCGGGCCTGGTCTACGATGAAGGGCCGGGGAAGGGGGGTGACAGGGGGCCGTACGTCCAATCGGAGCGCCTGACACTCTATGCCGAGTATGCCGCGCAGCTGGTCAAAGAGGGGAAAGCGTACTACGATTTCGACGATCAGGAGGATGCCGAAGAGGCGGAAAAGAACGTCGACGGTGCACCGGTCCAACGCGCAATCACACGCCATGCACATCTTCTGACTCCGGAGGAAATTGCGCGGAGGCTGGCGGCGGGGGAATCTGCGGCGGTGCGCATGCATGTTCCGGCAGCAACGACCATTGCTTTTGACGACGACATTCGCGGGCATGTGGAATTTGCCAGCGACCTGATCAACGACCAGGTCATCCTCAAATCCGACGGCTATCCCACGTACCACCTGGCTAACGTGGTGGATGACCACCTGATGGGCGTCACGCATGTCATCCGGGGTGAGGAGTGGCTTCCCAGCACGCCGAAACATGTTCTCCTGTACGAGTATTTCGGCTGGCAGCGGCCGTCCTTTGCACATCTGCCGCTGCTCCTGAACCCTGACCGGACGAAGCTGTCAAAACGTCAGGGGGATGTGGCAGTGGAGGATTACCAGAGGAAAGGATACTTGCCTGAAGCGCTGGTGAACTTCATTGCACTTCTGGGGTGGAATCCGGGGGATGAGCGGGAGATCTTTTCGCTGGAAGAACTCATCAGGGAATTCAGCGTGGAGCGGGTGGGTAAATCCGGAGCGGTCTTCAACATCGACAAGCTGAATTCCGTCAACAAGCACTACCTCCGCGAGCGGGCCGATCGGGACCTGGCCGCGCTGGTCCGTCCGCTGCTTGAGGAACAGGGGATCGGCGGTATCTCCGACGCGTACCTGGAACAGGTCATCCGGTTGACGAAAGAACGCGTGACGACGCTCCGGGATGTGGCCACCGTCGGAGATTTCTTTTTCGCCGATCCGGCGGTGTTTGACGGGGATGCGGTGAAAAAGAACTGGAAGGCGGACAGCCCGCGCTGTGTCACGGGTGCCGCGGATGCGCTTGAGACCATGACGAAGTTCACTGCTGCCGCCATCGAACAGACCATCCGGTCAGCAGCCGAACAGCTGGGGGTCGGTGCGGGGAAGCTGATTCATCCCCTTCGCCTGGCGCTGACCGGCAAGGCGACCGGGCCCGGTCTCTTTGAACTGATGGAGGTCCTGGGGAAGGAAACCTGCGTGCGACGCCTCCGGCACGCGCTCGACACACGTGTTTGATTCTCGGAGATGCGATGTCTATATTGCATGACCGTAAGTTGCAGGATGCCGTCACCGGCCTGCAAGTCATCCGGATCCGGAATGCCGCCTTTTACGCTTATCACGGTGTGCAGGACGATGAGCAGAACCTGGGAGGCAAATTCGAACTGGATGTGGATCTCTACGGCGATTTCCTGCCGGCAGCCGAATTGGATTCGTTAAAGAAAACCGTGGACTATGAAAAGGTCTACGGTTTCATACGCTCCACCGTTCTCGAAAAGAAGTATCACCTTCTCGAAGCGCTTGCGCATGTCATCGCCCGCGGACTCCTGCGCGAGTTCTTCAATGTGGAGGTGGTCACTGTGCGCATACGAAAACCACATCCTCCAGTCCGCGGCGTTATCGACTACGTGGAAGTCGAGATATCGGAGCAACGATGAAGTCATACCGCGTCTTCATCGGACTCGGTGCGAATATCGGAGATCGTTTCGCATACCTGACCAAGGCGGCTGCCGAGCTGCGAGCGCTGCGTGATTCCTCGGTTGTCTGGTTTTCGCCGGTCTACGAAGCGGATCCGTGGGGGAAAGCCGATCAGCCGAAGTTTCTCAATGCTGCCGTGGAGATCACGACAACGCTGGCGCCGGACGCCCTTCTGCCGGAACTGAAAAAGATCGAGCAGAAACTGGGAAGGAGCAGCCATGAGCGTTGGGGTGCCCGGGAAATCGATCTGGATATCCTGTTGTATGACGGGCTCGTGTACCACGACGACCAGGTGACGGTTCCTCACGTGGATCTGGAACACCGCCGTTTTGCACTGGTGCCGCTGCGGGAGATCGCCGCCGATGTCGTCCACCCCGTGAACGGGTTGACGATGACGGAACTTGCGGCTGCATGCGCGGACCAGGGCCGCGTCGTCAAGACGATTTTCCACCTCCTCTAGAATACCATCAGGGCAGAAACTACCCGTGGCGAAGCAGGAATCCATCGACCATCTCATTGCACACAGCGATCTGCACTACATCGCCGTCGAAGGGGTGATAGGTGCCGGGAAAACCACACTCGCGGCGAAGCTTGGGGAAACCATCGGTGCCAGGATCGTCCTGGAACAGTTCGAGGAAAATCCTTTTCTGAAGGATTTTTACCGGGATCCGGAGCGGTATGCGTTTCAAACCCAGATCTTCTTCCTCCTGACCCGCTACAAACAGCAACGCAACCTGTTGCAGCGGGATCTCTTCCAGCAGATTCTCGTCACGGACTACATATTTGAAAAAGACAAGATCTTCGCATACTTGAACCTGCAGGACGAAGAACTCAAGCTGTACGAAACGCTCATCACGAGCATCGAACACAACATCGCAACGCCGGATCTGGTGGTCTACCTGCAATCGAATGTGGAACGCTTGATGCAGAACATTCGTCAGCGGGGGCGTTCGTTCGAAACGCACATGTCGGAACAATACATCAAGGACCTGGCGGAAGCGTACAACTACTTCTTCTTCCGCTACAAGGCGACGCCGTTGCTCATCGTCAATGCAACGGAGATTGATTTTGTGGGAAATCA
>PMCM01000106.1 GCA_003154155.1 Ignavibacteriota bacterium
GCCTGGTTGCCGATGAATCCGCACCGGGTGCAGAGTCCAAGCACGAGATCTCCCCGCGGCATTTCCACTGCTTCCGCGTGTGTCGGGAAAAGGAGCACGCTTTGTACGGGAATATGCGGCACTTCGTAAAACACCTCCACTGTGCGGTGTCCGCACGCGCGGCAGAGATCCCGGTTCTGTTCACTCATGTGCATTCCTGTCAGTTCTCCCGTGATCCACGCGCGCGTATCAATTCAAAAAGTTCCAGCATCAACGGCCGTTGTGTCAGGGCAAACAGCGCGAGATAGACAACGACGCCGGCAGCCACGAGGGAACCGAGCTGGATGTATTTCGCACCGGCCATATGCAGCTCCGGCATCGCCGCCCGGACACCCATGACGCAGATGGCCATGATGACCGAGCTGCCGAACGAGGGCAGGGCCGCCTGGGCCATTCCGCCGACGGTTCGGGGCAGGATTGTTTGCACCTGGAACACATTGTACGCGAGACCGATGGCGTGTGCAATCACCACCGCATAGGCAACGCCCACAATTCCCCAGGGGAGCAACAGCAGCATCCCCGGCACCAGCACGGCTGTCACGGCGAGTCCCGCGCGCAGATTGTAGTGGGGATGGCCGGTAGAAATAAACAGCGCCGACGTGGTGGACGAGAGCGGTTTCAGCAGGCTCATGAACGTCAGCACTTTAAGCGCGGGGATGGCCGGTCGCCAGGCATCGCCGAGCAGCGTTGGGACGAACTCGTCTGCCACCGCAAACAGCCCGAGGGCGAGCGGAATCGTGATTGCGCCGATCATGCGGAGGCTTTTGAGGTATGCGCGCGTGAGCCGTTCCCTGTCATGTTGCACCTGGGCATACGATGGGAACAGCACCACGCCGATAGTCCGGTTGACGCTATCCACCGTTTTGCTGGTCAGGTCGAACGCCCGGCCGTAGTAGCCGAGTGCGTCGGTGCCCAGCAGGCGGCCGACAACATAATTGTCCACGTACGAATAGAACGTATAGACGGTTGTACTGCCGACCATCCGTGCCCCGAAACCCAGCATATGCCTGACCACGAGGCGGTCCCACAGGTTTGTCTTCAGCCAGGAGTAGCCCGGGAGGAATGCCCAGGCCAGCACCGCATTAAGGGCTGCGCCGAAGACCGCGCCATACACGAGGCTCCAGACGCCGAACTTCAACAGGGCCAGGCCGATGGACATGCCCACGGTGCCGACTTCCGTCAGGATGCCCATCAGGCTGAGCCGTCCGAAGAGAAGTTCTTTCTGGATCATGGCTTCGGGGATGCGGGTGAGTGCGCCGAGGAGCACCGAGACGGACAGCCATTGCAGGATCGGTTCCACGCGGGTATCGCCGAGGAGAAAACCCAGCCACGGGGCGGTAATGACGATCGTTGCGCAGACGATGACACCCATGATCAGGACGACGACCTGAGAGGAGAACGCCGCCCGGTCTCTGTCGACCGTAGTCTGGATAACCGCTGCGGGGAGCCCCAGCGTGGAGAAAATGGCGACGATGGAGAGGACAACCTGGGCAAGGCCCACCTGTCCGAAATCTGCCGGATCCAGCAGCCGGGCAAGAATGATGGAGGTGAGGATCGAAAAGACCCGGAGGCCCATCGTCGCGCTGCCGAGTGCAACGCTGCCCCTGAATGTTCTGAGTTTGAGAGAATCCACACTACACGTCTTTCTTGATCCAGGTAAATCCACCGGGAAACCGATCCGGTGGCGGCAGGCCGCGACGAATGCCTTGCACAAAGCAGACCGCCAGCAGATACCGGGCGTGGGCGTAGAGCCAGAATCGTCTGGGGCCCTTCCAGGCAGCCAGAAGAGCAACGCCGAGCGCCCCTCCGGCGGCCCACAGGATGAGGAGCCGGCCCTGGCCGCTCACGGCCAGAAGGAGCATCACGAGTGAAAAGCATGTGACCGTGATCCACGCAACATACACTTCCCGGTGCTCAATGACAAGATCCCAGAACACCGATCTGAACGGGTGGCGGCGCATGATTTGGCCGACGCCGGTGAAATACGTCGACCGTTCCAGATTCTCCTCGATGCTCCGGGGTTTGTCCAGATGGACGGCCATGGGGACATCCATACGCATGACGCTGTATCCTCCGCGCCCAAGGCGGTATGC
Organism: Ignavibacteriota bacterium; assembly: GCA_003154155.1. Classification (GTDB taxonomy): domain Bacteria; phylum Bacteroidota; class Ignavibacteria; order UBA10030; family UBA6906; genus Fen-1255. The sequence continues at coordinate 2,133 of PMCM01000106.1, forward strand.
CAGTTCGCGTTCTTCTTCGCCGCGGAGAAACGGATTGAACCCGCCGCATTCCTCCAGTGCCTTGCGCTTATACACTGCGCCACCCCCCAGCCCCGGGACGCGTCCCAGCGGCAAATCGTCTTTGTGATCCAGCGTGATGGTGTCGCCGGGGTTGACCCAGAAGAGTTTTCCCCCGACGCCGCCCAGCGCGGGATCCGCAAGCGCCTCGATGGCCCGAGGCAGCCACTGATCCAGGACGATCATATCGCCGTCGACATAAAAAATATACTTCCCGCTGGAAAGGCTCGTACCGACCCATCGTCCGGCGCTGGGGGAAAGCGGACTGCCGGGATTGAGGCCGGCGATGCGAACGGGGTACGATCGCGCCACTTCGACCGTACTGTCGGTTGAGTCGGAATCCACGAAGAGGATTTCCGCACGCATGCCTTCCGTGACCCGCACGAGCGATGCCAGGCATTGTCCGATGGATTCCTCCTCGTTTCTGGCGATCACGACGACGCTTATTTCGGGAGTTTCCATTGAGGTCGCGCCGTCAGTTCGGTAACGAGGAGGCATCGGTGGCGCTTCGCAGGCGCTGCGAGGCAGCGAAGGCCAGGCGCAGTGTCGTTGCCGGGCTGCTGAGGAAGGCCCGCAGGCTGTAGGCGAGGAATCTGTCGATGTTCTTATTCTCCCAGGAAAACCGGCCGAGGGTCCAGTACGATGTTGCGAGGCGGGACAGCAGGCAGCGCCGCTGGGCAGAAGTGAGTCCCGGTTTATTCCGGAGGATATCGCGGAATGCCAGCGTCTTGTTGATGAACCGCCGTCCTTCCATGCCGTTGGAGGTCAATCGCGATGCGGGAGGCGCATCTTCGGTTTGGCGGCTTCCCACGCCCTGCACCGCACAGAGGGGCCTGCCGATGCCGAGCTTAAGGAAGAAGTGCGTGTCATGGGCATTGCGCAATTCGGCCCACAGACCCCCTTCATCCAGAAACAGCGCGCGCTTGCATACCGACGACTGCAGCATCATCGGCTGGTATTCGCGTAGCACCCAATCTGCGCCGTCGGGAACCATGACGTGTTCGGCACCGATGGCGAAGCCGCCAATCCCCCACCATGTCTTGTCTGACACATCCGGCAGTGTCATATCATCGAAATAGAGAGCGGCCGCACCTTCTGTTGCGCGAATGGCGGCAGCGATCCGTTCAAGATGAGTCGGTGTCCAGACATCGTCCGAGTCGAGGAACGCCACCCATTCCTCATGTGCTTCACGGACGCCCCGGTTCCGGGCGCTTGCGCCTCCCGCATTGTCCTGACGGACGTACCTCACGGCGTTGCCGAACGATGCAACGATGTCGGCCGTGTCGTCGGTCGATCCGTCATCCACCACGATGACTTCCGCCGGGGGAAAAGACTGTGCGAGCACGCTCTCGATGGCGCGTGCAGCCAGGCGGGCGCGGTTATGCGTGGGAACGACTGCCGCGATACGGATGTGCAGAGATGTGGCGGGCGGGACGCTCATGATTCTGCGCTTCCTGTCTCCGGATTCTGCGGGGGCGTGCGGCGAACGAGCGAACGGCCAAAGCCCATGAACACTCCGGCAGCCCATGTCAGGCCGTACAGATACGAAACGAGCCAGACCCGCAGGAACACGGGGCGGGTGATCGCGAATCCGTGATGTTGAATCCGGCGCCGCAAGCTTCCCGGTCCGCCGGGAAGAATAGAGCGCATAGCGCCCAGTGCCAGCTGGGTTGGCGAGCTGCCGTCGCGCCGGACGATCTGCGGTGACCCGAGCCCCACACGAAACGCCTTTCGGAGGAGTTCGTGCATGTTCCGTGCCGGATGACGCACGATGGCGTCCGGGGCATATGCAAGCCGGTATCCTTTTGAGAGGGCCAGCCGCGTCCAGATCATATCCCCTCCCGAGCGGACCGACTGGGGGAACGCGCCGATCCGCCGGAAGACGGCGGCATTAACGAACAGGTTTGCCGTTGCCGCGCCTTTTCCTGTTGCGACGAGATCTTCGCTGTGCATATGCGATGCGGCATCAAAGATCTCGGCGGCGGGCATGCCCGAAGAGAGAAAGAACTCCACACGCCCCCCCACGAGGTCCGCCGATCCGCCGGCGATTGCACGGACGCCGTTGCTGATCCAGCCGGCGGTAACAATGCAGTCTGCATCCGTAAACGCCAGGATTTCGCCCCGGGCCTGTTCAATCCCGCGATTGCGTGCGGCATAGGAGCTCCGGATACTGATTTCCTCCAGGAGCTTGACCGCGGGATACTCCTCCACCACTTTTCGCGTTTGGTCCGTCGAACCGTTGTCGATGACGAGCACCTCGAGCTTCGCGGCCGGATAGTCGGCGCGTGACAGGGAGTCCAGCAGCAGTCTGATGGATTCCTGCGAATTGCGGGCGGGGATGATCACGGACACGAAAGGGGCGGTGCTCATTGTGAGGCGGACTTCCCATGCTTGGATGCGACTGCCGCGCCTATGGCTTCCCGGAGTTCCGATCGCAAAGGCCGCCGGGCGAGCCAGACGTGCCGGAAGAGTTGCGCGTAGCACAGCCCCCGCTCGGCAGGGCCGATACCGGCACGGTGCACCGCCAGCATATATTCACGGAGCCACCGCCAGTGAGGCGGGAGCCCGTTGCCGGTCGAAGAAGGATCGAACCACCGCGTGCGGGACGCAAAGTCCGGATTCGAGGGGACAGATCCTCCGGCGTGCATGCGTCGGAAGAACAAAGGTTCCTGAATTTGGTAAAATCTCCCGCGTAACGCAAGTTCCGCAAGGAGTATCCGGTCCGAAGAACCATAGGATCCTATCAATCCCGTGGTCCGCAGCGGTGCAGTGCGGATCATACCGACCACGGCGTTGCATTTGCGGTTGGTCCAACTGGAGGTGAGGAATTCGCTGAATCGCGCGTGCGGGCTGCCGGCGGTGACGTTGATCGTGTCTTCAGTTTCCTCCCCCTGGGGAACCCCATCTTCATTGATGACCATGGTCCGGGGATAGCACAACACCGCTTCCGGGTGGGCGCACAGAACGTCAACACATTGTGCAACGTAGGTGGGTGTGATCAGGTCGTCGTGGGGGGCCCACTTGAAGAACTCGCCAGTTGCGCGGTCGACCAGGGAGTTGTAGTTCCTGGCGGCGCCGAGGTTTCCGGTATTGCGCTGATAGCGGACACGCGGGTCCCGGGCGGCGTACGCCTCGCAGATTGCGCGGGTGCCGTCGGTGGAGGCATTGTCCGATATCAGCACTTCCATGTCACTGAATGTTTGCGCGAGAATCGCATCCAAAGCCGCGCCCAGGAAGCGATCTCCATTGTAGACCGGAAGCCCGATCGTGACGAGGGGCATGTGGTGGCCTCGAGCCGGGCGCCTTAGCGTACCAGCAACATTCGCTTGACCAGGAAATGCTCGTTGTTATTGACGGAGAGTCTGTAGAAGTACACTCCAGACGCCAGACCTTCCGCGGTGAACTGCTGTTGGTGAAAACCGGCGGACTGGACTTCATCCACGAGCAGGGCAACGCGTTGCCCGAGGGGGTTGAACACTTCGAGCCTGACGCGGCTGTCCGAAGGGAGCCCGTATTCCACCATCGTTGACGGATTAAAGGGGTTCGGGTAGTTCTGCTTCAGCAGCACTTCCTTGGGCAGGGTCGGCACGTCGGCGACTCCGGTAAGGCTTGTGTAGAACCGCCGGATCTCACTGTACGGTCCCCAACCGCTGGGGTTGCCCGCACGCACGCGCCAGTAGTGCCATTGGTCCATCGCAAGCCCCCGCAGCACTTTGACGGTATCGGTCAGCGACGAGTCGAGATTCGGGAAGGCGAACAGAGAATCGTCGGAGAGCTCCAGCCAGTACTTTGCGCCCACCTGCACATTCCGCCGCCAGATGCACTTGACCGAGTCGGCTTTGGGCTTGGCGAGGTTCGCCGGCGACACGAGTGTCACCTGATTCGGCAGGGGCATATATGTGGTAAACGACCTGCCCGACGAGAACGGGCTCCTGCCGGCGGTATTGATGGATGCGGCGCGCCAGTAGTACGTGGTGCTTGCGGTAAGACCGCTGAGGGCGCGCGCGGTATCGGTCACCGTCGAATCGTTCACCAGGAGGCCCGAAGCGAATGTCGGCACGGTCGACAACTGCACGTGATAGCGGGTAGCCCCGTACGATGAGTACCACGTCGTGGTCGGCGCCAGGGTCAGTCCTGTCGCGCCGTCGATTGGAAGTTTCAGACGGGGAATGGGGGCAATAGCTGCCCGGAAATATTCGAAGACTGCCGTGAATGCCGGTGCCGGCGCGCCTTCATTCCATGCGGTCAGCCCGACGTGATGCACAACGAGGGTCCGGTCGAACTGGCCTGCAAGAGTCCACGTTGTTCCGTTGAAGGAGTACATTTCAGACCAGGTGTTCCTCTCGCGCTTCATGCGAAGATAGACCGGCGATATGCCGTTTCCACCGATAGACACATCGAATGCTGTCGAAGGTGCGCCGGAGGTGATGTTCCCGGCATGTGCACGGGTTGACGAGCCGTCGGAGTAGATGGAGAACATCACAAAATCGGCGGTGCTTTCATCCGCCAAGATGCCTGCGCCTTCGGTAGGTTGACTTGCGGAGGACGCAATTTTCGTCTGTATATCGAAGTCGGTATCGTTCGCCGGCTGCAGGATCCGGGGCGATGTATTCCCCCCATTGAACACGGTGTGCTGGGAGCTTTGCGGCAGCGCCATCGTGAGGGCTCCACCGGCAATTGTCACGACGTCGTCGCCGACGGGATCCTGGATGGTCCAGAGGGATGAATCGATCGGCTGAACGATGAATTCGTCGGAGACGATGGTCGACAGGTTGCCTGTGCTGAACGTCAGATCGCCGGACGTTGAGGGATTCCCCGATTCGTCGAATGACCAGATGATGAAGTGGTAGCTCGTATAGGGTGTCAGGCCACTGAGCGTGAAGCTGTGCGTTGTCGTGAGCGCCGCGTTGGCGTACACGGTGCCATGGGCCGACGTCAGACCGTATTCCAACCTTCCTCGCGCGGGTTCGTCAGTCTGCCAGGAAATCACCGCTGACGAGAGTGCGGCGTTCACGGTCAGTCCCGAGATGACAGGGGGAATATCGTCGCCGGTGAGCGGACGGACAGACACCGTGCCAAATGAACAATCCACAAAATGCGCTACCAGGAACGCAGAACCCTGTTGCGGGTCACTCAGAGGCCCTTGCCAGGTCATGTCCCAGGAACCCGGTTCCGCATCGATTACATCCCACACTTTAAATGAATAGAGCACGCCGGAGCTGTTAGACTGCGCGCGAAGTTTGAAATAATACGGCTCATTAAAGGGAATTTGCTTCCCGCTCAGGTCGTTCTCTTTGTCGTAAATTGACAGGTGCGCTCCGGTCTGTTCGTATTCGTACAATCCGGCACAGCCGAAAGGTTTCCAGCCGCTCTTGGGCTGGTAGCCGGCGATGGGGTCATCGGTATGTCCCGCCCATCCGAGAAAGACGCCGACGACGGGGCGTCCGTTCACGGCGCCGTAGCCGTTCAGATCGATATCATAGATGGTAATCGGTACGACGATCTCGTAGTCTTTCCACGTGGTGTCCCCGAACGCCACGATCCGGTCATAGCCGTCGGCGTAACAGCGGAGGCCTTGCTGATTGACCGTCCAGTCGCCATCCACGACCTGCACTGAATCATAGAGACACGACCAGTTTGACCAGGTGATGTTGGTGACCCTCGGCCAGACCGTCCCCGGAACATAGCGGACAACGACCGAATCACGTGAATACGTTCCGCTCGTGTTACGTGCGGTCACCACGACGACATTGGAATCGGGGAGAGGGCGGAGGGCCCGGTAGAGAATATCCACATTAAAGTCGCCGGCGCGGGAAAGCCTGCGGCCGTCTGGACCGATCGTGAGGACAACCGACGAACCGCCATTGAGGGTATACGACAGCGACGCCATACCGACGGGATCGGAGACATTGCCCAGGATATTTACCCACCGTTGCGGCGTGCCGGTCTGGCTGAATGTGAGGCGTTTGGGGTGAAAGAAGGTGATGGTCGTGCCCGACGTGGACGTTTGCGACGACACAACGTGCCCATCAGGGAACGGCGATTGCCCCTGTGCCACTGCAACCGACGCGGTGATAGACCAAACACCGATGAACAACGCACAACTTGTGAGCATGTGGCCGGCAGTCACGTGGAATCGCATGTCTCTCTTTCTGTCGTTGGCATAGGAACAACATTACCGCCGGCGGCGGGAAGGGATCATCCCGCCGCCGGTGGGCGCTACGTGTGAGACTTACCGCAGAAGCAGCATGGTTTTTGTCCAGCTGTGGCCGTTCGCGGTCAACCGGTAGAAATACATGCCGGAGGGGAGCGCGCTGGCGGCAGCGAACGAAACGGCGTGCCATCCGGCACTCTGCTGTTCGTCCGCGAGCACGGCCACCGTCTCGCCGAGGGCGTTGTACACCGTGAGTGTCACTTTCCCGGCCGATGGTATGCCATATTCGATCATCGTTGTCGGGTTGAAGGGATTGGGGTAGTTTTGCATCAACTGATAGTCGGTCGCGACGCTTGGAAGCGTATGCACATCCGTGAGCTGGGCACTGAATTTCCAGATCGGGCTGTACGGTCCCCATCCCGCGTCATTTTTTGCGCGCACTCTCCAGTATGTAACACCGAGCGGGACGGAAAGGGTCGCCACAGTGTCCGTAAGAGTCGTGTCCGCATCGGGATACGCAAACGTTGAATCGGGGGTCCATTCAATTGAGTATCCCGTGGCTTCCGAAAGCTTCCGCCATTTGCAGACGGCGCTATCAGCCCGCGCATATCCCTGGTTGACGGGGGACTTCAGCGTGACCACATTGGGCAGACCGGCGATTGTCTGGAAGCTCCACGTGGACGAGTAGGGCAGCGTATAGGTTGGCATTACCGTGCCAATGCGCCAGTAATACCACAGATTGGCGGCCAATCCGCTTAGAGCGTATGTCGTATCGGTGCTGACGGCATCAGTGACGATCACTCCGCCGGCAAATGTGGTGTCGCGTGCCACCTGGACATGATACTGCACGGCATGCGGATAGGCCTGCCATTTGATGCGCGCATTGCGTGACTGGCGAGTGGCGCCGTCCGGGGGCGCTAGGAGCGTCGTCGGAACGACGATGTGCTCTTCCGGGGAACCGACGGTGAAGGCCAGCATACCGCCTGAGGAACGCACGAGCGGTGCGCAGGTCGCGTAGTCCGTGCCGTCCATGAGTCCGTAGACGAAGTGGTTGGGTGTCGCGTACAGGTACCCGTAGTGGCTTTCGCGCCCGAAGCCGAACACCGTCATGGAACCGTTGAGCGGATAGTCCGGCTGGGCGACGGTCATGGCATAATACTGGTCCACAATGGCGTCGTTTTCTTCGTGATACAGGAACATGGACCGGTTCACGTTCGGGTCGCTGAAGTAGACCCATTCTTCCGGTTCGATATCCTGGATCCAGGTTTCTGAGGCCGGTGTGACGACATTGCCCGGCCGGGTCACGAAGTCCACATCCGGTTCGAGCGTGCCGCCGGGCGTTCCTTCATACAGGACCCAGTACGCGCTGTCGGTGTGAATCATGGTCATGCGTGAGTATTCAGGGTAGATGTCCCACTGGTCCTCGAACTTCCCGTTGACCAGGATCGAGTGGATCGTGACCTTCAGTGGTCCCTGGTTGATTATCGTGCTTGTTGATGCGGCATCGCCTGTGGATCCCGGGTGGAAATAGCCGTCNNCCGGGTATCTGGCGTTCGGGATTCCGCGACCGTCGCCCGCAGCGCTGCTGTTGTACACGGTGTTGTAGCTGACCCAATCGTTGCCGTTGTTGTCGACCCAGCTGGAGAACGCGGCACCGATTTTCTGGTAGTACTGGGTTCCTTTGGTGTTGGTCACCTTGAAGCAGTATTGTCCTTCGTCGAACACGTCGTCAGTCAGCGTTACCAACGGAGCAACTGCCGCGGCTGCGAAGCCGAGGTTTGCCAGGTCATAATAGACAGGGTAGTGGCGCGACGTTGAGGCGGGAGTTGTCCCCGACATCAGGACGATCAGCGTTCCCGAAGCCTTTGTAGAATCGCTGTAGTCGGTGTCCTTGTCGAACTGAAACGCCACGCTATCGCGCACGGTTTCGCCGGTGCCGTCGACTTCCACGACGCGGATGGACGCCGGGTCGAACTTCCCGGAATATCCCATGCTGCTGATAAGAGAGGTGAAGTTGATCTTTGCTTCCGCAGGTCTGCGGATGCGGTCAACAGAACCGGCGTCGAACTGCACCGGTACGCGGAATCGCCACCCCGAGTACACCCAGCCGGCAGAGGCTAGTGCGGGCACCGCGAGGAGCAGAAGCATCGCGGCCACGAGGGTACGGTGCCATCCCCTGTTCAGCCCAGCGAACCCACCTTCCATGTGTATCTCCCTTCTTCTGTAAAGTTTCACAAGTGTACGCATCGCCGTCAACAGCGTCATTGTGCGCAGAATGCCTTATTTAACACGTAGGCCCCTGCGAAGGGCAAGCCTGCAAGGGCCTACATGGTCATCTCACCGGATGCCTGAAACTTATTTCATCAACAACATCTTCTTCAACATCGTGACATTCCCTGCGGTCATGCGGTAGAAGTAGACACCGCTGGCCAGGCCGCCCGCATCGAAGGTCACCGAGTAATAGCCGGCGGGTTTCACTTCATCCACCAAACGCGCGATGGTCTCGCCCAGCATGTTATAGACCACCACGCTCACGTGGCTTTCCCTGGGGACCTCGAAGTCGACGTGGGTCGACGGGTTGAACGGGTTCGGATAGTTCGCAAACAGCTTGAACTCCGTCGGGGGCCCCTGGCGTTCATCGACGCCGGTGAAGAGGGTATTCGCACGGCGGGTGAGGCTGTAGGCGCCCCATCCGCCACCGTTGCCTGCCCGCACCTTCCAGTAGTAGGTATGGTAATTGGACAGTGACCGCTCCATTTTGGATGTGTCGGCGAGCGTTGAGTCCACGGTCTTGAACTGGAAGAGCGAATCGTAGCCGAACTCGAACCAGTACTTGGTCGCACCGGCCTGGTGGCGCCACGTAAAGGTAGCACTATCCAAGGGCAATACGCCATCCTGGCCGGGCGTGGCAAGTGTGACCTGTCCCGGCACCGGGATCAACGTCGTGAAGTTCACCGTGCCCGAGAACGGACCGAAGGAGGATCCGGTTTTCCCGGAGACATGCCAGAAGTACTGCGTATTGTAGCTGAGTCCGCTTACGGCGCGGACAGAATCGACGAGTGTTGAATCGTCGACCAGGAGACCGCCCGAGAACGTGGAATCGATAGCCAGTTGCACATAGTACTTCGTCGCGCCGGCGATCTTGCCCCACTTCAGAGTAATGTTGGTGGCCTGCCCTGTGGCGTTGTTCGCCGGGAAGATCGGGGACGGCACGAGCACATACGTCGTGAAGGTCCACGCCGGGGAGTAGTCGCCCATAGCTCCTGCATTCTTGCCGCTCACACGCCAGAAATACTTGGTGAAGGGCGAAAGGCCGGTGATGGCTTTGGTTGTGTCGGTAAGAGTGGAATCTTCCAGGATAATCGTTGAGAACAGGGTATCCTTGGCCACCTGGACATGGTATTTCGAGGCGCTGAGCGCCGGATGCCATTTGATGGTGGTGCTGAGCGGCTGCGTGGCGTTGTTATTCGCTGGCGATGCCAGAACAGGTGACGGCGGCTTTGGCGAGCCATACGCACCGGTGTATGTCACCATCATAGCGGGTCCCGGCCAGTTCACATCCACGCCTGTGGATGAGGACTCACAATGGAGCCGGAACGTATTCTCCCCCGCGACGAGCTCTGTGGGGGGAACGGTGATGTAGTCCATGACGCAATAGTGGTCATCGCCGTACAGCGGAGTTTCCCAGTTGTTGACTTTCGTCCAGTGCGTTTCCTCGGGAAGCGCGTATGCATCGATACCGTTGAATGTCGACACAATAAGCGTCGCCGAAGTGGCATCCGACAGATTCGTCCCATTCGGAATGGCAAAATTGCTTGACATTTCCGGGCTGGGAGCACGGATCTCATAATGTTCGGGCACATTGTACGGCTTATACATTTGCACGGATTTTCCCGAGCGGACGAGGGAGAGATTGGAGACCGCCTTCGTCATGTAGAAGACGCCATTGTTGTCGCGGATAATCGCGGCGAGCTTGACCTGCCCTGCCGGTTGATCGGGCACGAGGCTGGTATTCCAGGTCACCGTGTACGGCGACGAGGTTGCATTGCCGATGTTGCCTTTCATGTTCATGACGGTTTCGGTCTGATCCCGGTGGAAATTATACTGCCAGTCGAGATAGATCCCGTCGCCGTCAGTGTCAAAGCCTTCGTAGTAGCCGACAAAGCTGACCTTGCTGATGCCTGCGGTGCTGGTAGCGCTGGAGGTGATCTGCGGGTTTTCGTTCAGTATGCCACCATCCGCAACGGAGGTGATTGTGCCGGTGGGATGGGCCTTAGTCGAATCGTAGTACACACGTACGACGATGCCGAACTGGCCGGTTTGTCCCCAGTTGAAGCTGTAGCAGGTCTGTCCTCCGTTGGTCCCTTCGAAGTAATTGGTGCCTTCGTATAAATCCGTCAGGGGGATATCCACCGTGATGTTGGAATAAGACAGGTAGCATTCCGGCTGGGGTGGAGGTGTTCCCAACTCGGGAATGGAGATCCAGGTGTTGCCGTTGAACCGGATGGCTTTGCCGGTCGTGCCGCAGTGGCCGCCCCAGAAGTCCAGCACCGCTTCGGCGCGGACGGCATGGGAGAGGTCGAGCACGGGAATATCCAGAACTGCGTTAGGAAGATACGCCTGTGCCTGTGGTCTCGTGGTATTGGGGTCGGTCACACGCCACTCAGCGTACGACATGTTGGCGCGCTGGTATTCTTTGAAAATGTCCCCCGGTGAAGGTCCACGCAGTCTGCTGCCTGCAGCAAACGCATCAGACAGCGAATTCATCATGAGTGCTGCAGCGCTCAACGTCAGAAGCGAAGTGCGCATCCAGTGTTTCATCGAACTTCTCCTTGTATTGACTACCACTATTCGCGGGGGCCGGGACATCGGACCACCCGTTCCTGCCCGGGGACGGGGGTGCCGGGCTTGCGCCCGCACCCGCATCCGCCGGCTTCACAGTTAGTTCACGTTCCTATTTTACAAGAACCATTTTCTTCATGAGCACCGTGTGTTCGGTCACGAGACGGTAGAAGTAGACGCCCGATGCGAACCGTGCACCGTCAAACGGCACCTGATGATAGCCGGGATCCATATTCTGGTCGACCAGCGTGGCCACCTGATCACCCAGGGTGTTAAACACTTCCAGCCGTACGTGTCCTGCACTGGGCACGCCGAATTCGATCCGCGTAGTCGGATTGAACGGGTTCGGGAAATTCTGGGCGAGATATGCGACGGACGGAACGACCGCCGCACTCGGCGCGGCCGCCGTCTTGTCGCA
>PMCM01000014.1 GCA_003154155.1 Ignavibacteriota bacterium
GTGAAGCGCTCCTCAACGGAAGCCTCTTGATCTCAGGTGATGTCGGCGACGCCCTCAAGAAGATCCCCATCGTACATCTTGAGGGGATCAGGTTCCAGAATTTCGGAATCCTCTCGAAGGCACCCTATGCCACGATGGGGAGCTGGTCGCTCAGTTCACCCCAGCATTCCATCTCCGGGTTCCCGATTTCGATCGACCATATCGGTCCCGCCGTCGGAGGCGATGCGGGCGGTCTGAAGTTGGGTCTCAACGTGGCGGTTGTGTTTGTTCTGATGGAAGGCAACCCGGGTCTTGCNNTTCACCGTCTGGAGCAAGATGCCGTTCAGCGACTTCCCGAAGAAGTTCGCGTTCGATGACGTTGAGCTGGACCGGATCGACGTCAAGTCCGATATCGGCGCGGTATCGATCGATGGCAGCATTTCGTTCTATCACGATCACCCGACCTATGGGAACGGCTTCCGCGGTGCAGTGTCTGCCACGTTTGCCGAGATGTTTGCGGCGAAGGCCACCGCGCAGTTCGGGTCAGTGAACGGTACGAACTACTGGTACGTCGACGGGATGTTCGTGACGGATCTCGGCATTCCGTTCGGCAACAGCGGGTTGGGACTGTTCGGATTCGGTGGCGGAGCGTATTACCACATGACCCGTTCATCAGGACAACCCGATCTGGGCAAAGCCCAAAAATTCTCCGGTGACGGGGCAAACGCACCAGCTGACGACAGTAACGATCCCGGCCGTCCGAGCAATTCCGGGGTCGTGTACCTGCCCGATGCCAAGACGATGATGGGTTTCAAGGCTGGGGTGACCATCGGCACATATCCATCACCGGCCGCGTTCGCCGCCGATGTATCGTTTTCGATGGAAATTCTCTCCTCCGGCGGCATCGGCAAGATAGGGTTTGACGGCGACGCGTACCTTATCAGCCCGGGGGCCTCGGAACGAAAATCAGCGCTCTTTCTGGCAAATGCAACTATTACATACGATTTCCCCAACAAGATCTTCGACGGGAACTTCTCCTATTGGACAAGCGACCCGCTCAAGCCAATCGTCGATGTCCATGGATTTATCAGCTTCCATTTTGATCCTCACAATTGGCACATTCTTGTTGGAACGCCGCAAAATCCGAACTCCGCGACGTTTTACAGCTTGATGAAGTCAACTGCGTATTTCATGGCGGGAACCGATATTCCGTCACCTGATTTCAATAACTTCCCGATGAAGAAAGACATCGAGGCGGCGATCGGAAGTCCGCTGCCGAACACCCGGTTGCCTTTTTCCGATGGGCCGACAGAAGGACTGGCCTTCGGGTTGACGTCGAGCTATGACACAGGCGATCAGCAATTTGCGTTCTTCTATGGCAGGGTCGGTGTCGGCTTCGGGTGCGATATCGCTCTCACGCATGACCTGACGAGAGTCTGCGACAATACAGGGAAGCCTCCCGGTATCGACGGCTGGTATGCGATCGGTCAACTCTACGGATACGCGCTGGCGAAGGGGGGCATCGATATCGATCCCTTCGGGAAAGTTGACCTTGTCGATGTGGGGGCGGGATTGCGCTGCCTTGTGATGGCCCCGAACCCGATCTATGCGGAAGGGACCTTCGGCGCGCACGTCCGGGCGCTCGGTGGACTCATCTCGGGGGACGTCCAATTCACCTTCACGTTCGGCGAGCTGTGCCAGGTGCGTTCNNATCACCGACATGACTCCCGGAAACGGCGAGAAGAAGGTGTCGGTTCTGTCCGTGCCGACCGCGGCGCTGCTCTTTGCCGCCGACTCCCCGCTCGACTTCGGATCCGTGGATGCCAAGGGTAATCCATATACAAGGACGTTCCGCATCGAGGTGGAGAGCTTCACGGTGACGGATGCATCCCATAACGCGCCGGTGAGCGGGAATTGGTCTCTCCAGGACGACAACTTTGATGTGAAGTTCGGGCTGAAGAACGACCCTCTTCCCGGAGTCTCCAGTGTCTCCGCGACAATCACGGTTTTCGCGCAGGAATTTAAGAACGGCGTGTGGATAGAAGCGCTCAAAAAGGACGGCACGCCGATTCGACAGTCGAAAACTGTAATGTTCACAACCGGACCCCGGCCTGATTCGATCTTGAAACAGATGGTGTACGATTCCTGGCCGCTTGACGGGCAGAAAAATGTTCTGCTCGGTGAAGACCGTACCGGCCGGCTCCAGGGTGCATTCCAGTATCTCTTCAACGTCCCGGGAACGTATCTCGTACGGATGATGCCCTTGGACGGTGGATCGCCAATCGAAATCCCCTGCGCCTTCGATCAGGGGCGTGGAGGAATTGTGTTCCCGTTGCCCGCGCTCGCGAGCGGATCGAGGTATGCATTCCAGGTGATCCGGCGAACGGATGCGACCATGATCAAGTCATCGTTCCTGACAAAGCCGATTTCTTCGGCCGTGTTCTCATCGACCTTGTCGAGCACGCAGAGCGTGAAGTCCGCTCTTCCGGCAGCAGCGACGGGTGGCGTAACGTCGTCCGGCGGCCAGACCACTCCGGGTCTCTCGTTCATCACCCGGACATTGCCCGGAACGGAAATCAAATCGAACGAAAAGCTCCTGTACGTGTACTACTACAGAACTTCGAAGTTCAACACGCTGGCGGATAAGGTCCAGCAATTGGGGTTCAAAAAGACAGACTATACGAAATACTGGAGTACGCACGAGCTCCTTGTCGGGAATTATTCGACGCAGGAGGATTTCGACGATTACGAAATGTATAACTACGCTACCCGCGACATCAACGGGTTCGGGGTTACCCATTTGCCGCTGATTGTCGTTACCGCGCATGTGCCGGGAGAAAAGTGGTTCACCCAATTCGCGTGGCCACGCGTCTACAGCCATATCCAGGGGATGAAATTCGCCGGACTCTGGCCGGAGGAGCTCGAAGACAAGTTCTTCTTGCTTCTCGGGTTGGTAAATTTCGAAACCACCGCCATGTTCCAGAACACGTCGGGAGGCAAGCTGCACGTAAGCGGGTTCATGCCCTTGAATGTTGGAAGGGGTGGGGCCGCACTCGCGCTGGGAGCGGGGAGTGGGCCCGTGGACATCCAGGTCAAATACCTGCACGGCACCACGGTGCCGGGGGATTTCCTGACCCTCTGGTTCAAGTCGCACATGATCATGCTCGGGTATTCCCGTGGCGATTGTGACGATGATGGGACCCAACTGTACGGGAAAGCTGGCTGGGTCGAGCAGAACAGCGACTGGCTCCAGTACTTCACGTCGATGGATATCAATGGCGCGGCAAAGGCTTATGTACCGATGTACCAGGGGGCGTACAAGGTGAATTTCATCTACGGGCCGAAGTTCAGCTGGGCTCAGAGCGGTCCGTGGATCAAGAAAGACCTGTGGTACGGTCAAAGCCCTATGCAGAGCGTCGTCGGCACGGTGGTGAAGCAAGCAAGTGTCAGCAGTTTCCTGCCGGCGAGAACGACGATCAATTCGCCCGTCAGTCTGTTCACGACAACTGTGAAAGTGATCCACTAACATGGCAATCCTGAGTTCAACCCGTTTGCATGCCTTCCTGTTGATCGGAGCGATCATTGCATCCTCTCCGGAGGCCGCCGGGCAGAAAGCGAAACAAGCCGTCCGGATTCCTTCCGTCCCCTCGACGGGCGTTCCGATCGCGGATTCTCTCAAGAAATATGAAGCATTGCTCGACAAGGGAGATTCTGTCTCG
>PMCM01000037.1 GCA_003154155.1 Ignavibacteriota bacterium
GCGGAGAACCGGGCTCTCGAAGCGGAAAATGCCCGGAAGACAAAGGAGCTCGAAGACGCCCGCAAGCTGCAGCTGTCGATGCTCCCCCAGACGATTCCACAGCTCCCGGGGTACCGGATTGCCGTGTTCATGAGGACGGCGACCGAGGTCGGTGGCGACTACTACGATTTNNCATTTCGGCATCCTCCCGTTCTTCCAGCACTGCAGCCGGACCATCAAGGAAATGCACCTGGGGCGGGTCTTCATGGCATTCACGCTTGCCCAGATCAAAGGAAACTCGCTCGCGCTCTCCAGTGCGGGAATGCCGCCCATGTACCGGTATAAGGGCTGCGACGGGACGGTGGAAGAGGTGATGCTGGGCGGCATGCCGCTCGGCGCCATGAAACACCCCATGTACGGGATGTATGAAACGACGCTCGAAGAGGGGGATGCGGTTCTGATGCTCTCGGACGGATTGCCCGAACAAAAGAACGCGCAACAGGAAATGTTTGATTATCCGCGGGTCATGCAAACGCTTGCGGCAGCGGGCGGATTGCCGCCGGAGGAGATCGTCACGCGCTTTATGGAAGCAGGGGATCTTTGGATGAAGACGGCGCCGCAGGACGATGATATCACCCTGCTGGTCATTCAAAAACTGCGGGAACACAGTGAGGAGAGTGCACATGCCTGAACCCATCGCGCTGCATCTATTGCTGCCGCGCGTACCCGATATCGAGCTGGTGGCGATTGAGGGTCTGGAAAAACTCGCGCACCATCTCGGGCTTGCAGCGCAGAAAGTGGGTGAGGCGAAGCTCATTGTGGCGGAGGCCGTGACGAATGCGCTGGAACATGCGGGCGGCGACCGTCCGTCCGTCAGGGTTGAATTCACGGTCACAACCGATGAGATTTGCATTTTCGTGCAGGACAACGGCAACGGGTTTGACCCCGCCGGAGTGCAGGATCCGGAGCTTACGGGGAAATTGCATGCGCCGTCCAAGCGCGGCTGGGGGCTGAAAATCATGAAATCGCTTTCCGATGATTTCCGGATCGAATCCGGGGCGCAGGGTACCACCATCATTATCCGCAAACTGCTCAGTTGAGGGAGTCTCATGGATCAGGTGTTCAGTCTGCAATCCGAAGCGCGTGACGGCTGTGTGATCATCACGACGATGGGCTACATCAACAATGTCGGCGGGGAAGCGATCGCCGCTGAGTGTCGGACGTACTTTGCCGGCGGTGTGAAGAATGTCATCCTCAACCTGGGACAATCGAAAGTCGTGAACTCCATCGGCATGTCGTACATCATCGAGGTTCTGGAGCAGGTGCAGGAACTCGGCGGGCGCCTGGTATTCACGAATCTCGACGGGCCAGTGGAGAAGATGCTGGCGATCATGGGACTGTTCACGTTTGCAGGGAAGGAAGCCACCGTCGCGGACGCCCTTGCGGTGTGTGCGCGGGAGGCTGTTGATCAGGGAAGGAAGTAGCATGACGGCGGACGCATTGCAGGAGCGGTTGTGCGCCGAGGTGGAGATGCTGCAGAAAGCGGCGTTGCGGTTTTCGCGTGCGGTGACGGCGAAGGACTTCGCGCTGCTGTTCGCCCGCATCGCGACGGAGCTCTTTCCCGGTGCCGACGTCCATGTGTTCCATCAACCCGATGGTGCGGCGTGGTGGCAATCGGTGGTGGCCGGACGGAAGGAGGATGTGGAGCGTTTTCTTCCGGCAGCAGGAGCCAGTCTGCCGCAGGAATGTGTGGTGCGGGAGCTGGAGGACGGACGGATGGTGACCCAGGGATTTGCGGATGGAACGGCCATTGCCGTGGTCTGCTTCCGCGGCCCGGAGGGCGACCCGGGGACGGTGCCGGAACACGCCTCGTTGAAGCTCGTCGCACTGTTCTGTGACCGCATGTACCAGGAATTCCACACACGGAGAAAAGGGAAGGATCTCGCGTTTTCCCTGAACCAGCGCATTCTCCAGTTGAACAGCCTGGTGGATAGCGGGATTGAGATTGCGAAACTGGATCAACATGCATCGGTCGTGCACCTGGCACTCGAGCGCGCGGTTGCGCTGACGAATGCTTCAGCGGGAAGAGTCCGGGTGCAGATGGGGGGAGTACAGATCCAGGAGGTGGTGTTCCCCGACGGCGTGGTGATCGCCGACGACCAGACGGGCCGTGGCCAGATCGAAACCGAGGTTGAGTTCAAGGGCGTACGTTACACGTTCGAACTGCACGGCAAGGAGAGCCGGGACGGCGTGCTTCGTTTTGACGCCACCGACCGGCTGCTGCTCGACGCCCTTGCCAGGCATGTCCAGGCATTGTTGGAGAGCCGGGACCTGCATCAGCAGGCCCTGGAGAAGGAAAAGATGGAGCGGGATATCGCGGTGGCAGCATCGATTCAGGAAAGGATCCTCCCGGCGGCCCTGCCCGACATTCCCGGTTACGATATTGCCGGCATCAATATCCCGTCGAAATCGGTCGGTGGGGACTATTACGATTGCATACCGCTGGCGGACGGGAGGCTTGCGCTGGTCATGGCGGACGTTGCGGGAAAGGGAATTCCCGCGGCGCTGCTCGTGAGCAGTCTGCATGCCTATCTGCGGGCGTATCTGGAGAGCGGTGTGCCGCTGGTGCCCCTCGTGCGGCGGCTGAATCAGGTGATTTATTCCGCCTCGACCGACGACAAGTTCATCACAGCATTCATCGCGATACTCTCGCCGCTGGAGGGGACCCTGGAATCCGTAAACGCGGGACACAATCCGGTCTTTCTTCTGAGGTCCGACGGGTCCGTGCACGAGCTGAATGCCGGCGGGCTCGCCCTGGGCATGCTGGCCCTGGATTTTCCCTACGAAAGCGAGACAAGCGCCATCGGGAAGAACGAAGGCGTACTGCTGTATACCGACGGGATCCCGGAAGCCGCCGATGGTGCGATGCAGCTCTACGAATCACGTACGCCCCTGAAGGCGTTTCTGCAGTCTCACCGGGACCTTCCGCCGCGGATGTTCATCGATGCGTTGATGAAGGACATCCGGGAATTTACGGGTGATGCGCCGCAAAACGACGACATTACCGCGCTCTATTTATTTCGCCGCCCCTGATCCGCCGGCGGGCTCCGGCGTCTCGAGCCGCCAGTACTTCCCGCCCCCGCCTTCGCGTGCCATGTACTTGTAATCAATCAATGCCCGCCGCAATCGTGCCGTGTCGTCGTTGTAGTTCGACAGGATCTGGTTGACCCGTTTTTCGGTGTAGCGCACGCCCGGTTCGAAGGCCTTCAGCACATGACGGACCAGTACCAGGAATTTCTTTTCCTGGGTCGGGAACGCCTTGATGTGCCCGTCGGTTTCGGTGAAGGTCGACAGCACCTTGCGATCGAATGCGTCCGGATGTTCCGTTTCGCTGAGGGCCGGTTTCGCCTGTTGAAGCAGTGTCCGCGCCATTTCCGTCAGGATTTCGGCATTGAGCCGGTAAACGCTGTAGTAGCTTTCCGCGCGTGCCGAGACGAGGCCGGCGTCGGTCAACCGGGAGAGGTGGTGGGAGACCGTGGACACGCCGATGCCGAGTTTTTGTGCAAGTTGTTCCACCGTGTGGGGGGACTGGGCGAGCAATCCCACGATTTTGAGGCGCCGCGGTTCGCCGAGCACCTTGAAGAATCGTACGTAGGGGTCGAAATGATCGTGTTGTTGCATGGCTCTTCTCCGTAGAACTATTTCGATAAATATAGAAATAGTTCTACACAAAGTCAAGCCGGCCCGCCACCGTGACTACCGCACGAGCACCATGGTCCGTTCAATGGCCGCCGTGCCATTGGTCAGCCGGCAGATGTACATGCCGCTTGCCCATCGCTTCCCGTCAACCTGTACGCTGTACTGCCCGGGGTGCAGAACCCCGTCAACGAGTACGGCGAGCCGTTGACCGAGAATAGTGAACACCTCCAGCCGCACGTGCTGTGAGGCGTCAAGGGCGAACCGGATCGTGGTGGAAGGATTGAATGGGTTGGGATAATTCTGAAATAGGATCATCGCCGCAGGCGTGACGGCGTCACCGGGAGCGGTGGCGAGCACGAGCGTACGGCCGACAAAGGGCATGTCGACGAACGAGGGCTCAGTGGGCGAAGAGCGGACCACGGACGCGCTGGGTGTAAAATAGGGGATGATCTGCGCACGGTTCTGATCGTACATGTCAAGAGAGGTGATCTCCACGCCGATACGGTGACCCGCCGCGATAATATGCGAAAGCGCCTGACATTCAACGGTGCGCTGTACATCCGTCCCCGGGACCTGGCCCCGCACGCCGTTTGCACCGCGGGTCATGAGCGTCCACGTGGGCACGGTGTCATCGGAAGACACATCAAAAAGCAGAACGTGAGCCTGAAAATTCGCAGCATCGGATCGCAAGTGCAATGTTGCCTGCGGCGTGCCGGTAACCTCGAGCGTGTCAACAAGAGGAGCGGAAACATAACGGTGCGGCATGGAGTGAAATGCGTTGTGGAATGAAGTCCCCGCATACCCGTCTGTCCACCCCTGCGCAGGCGTATAACTCTCATCATAGTTCAGTCCGAAAGGGGCTTCCCCTGACCCCGCCGGAATCGTGGTTGAGAGAGAGTCGCCCGACAGGAACAGCCGCACAGATCCATACCCAGGCGGCGGCCAGGATAACGATTCATGGTGCGGCCAGCCAGGCCGGTCGTCGGCGTAGACGACAAAGGGTTTGTCGGCATCAGCCAGGGGGATGTCGCCCAGCCACCGGTCAAACCAGTGAAGCATGAGGGTGATGACATAGAAATAGTCGGGGAGATAGATCTGCTCCCCGTGTCCGTTCGTGCCGAAATACGACCAGACGGGGATCGAGCGGCCGTTCAGCCTGCTGATCGTGCGGATAGCCCCGTTCACGGGAAAAAGGACATCTGCCCAGCCCACACTCTGGATGACGGGGATCTTCACGCTGTCCAGCAATCGCTCCATGTCGCGTCCTGCGGCAAAAGCCTCCAGACTGTCGTACTGTTCGTTCACCAGCTGTTGGCGTATCTGGTCTTTGAGGGGCGCATACCGGACCCCTGCCAGATTCATCTCGAAATGGAACTGTTGTTTGATACAATTGGCGGGGAACAGATCCAGGGAGTACGATGGGGGGCCGACGAGCGAGGCGATCACCTTGACCCCAGGCATATTGCGGGTCGCCGCCATCCATGCGTGGATGCCGCCCTGTGATCCCCCCGCGACACCGAGTTTATCGGGGTTGATCCCGGGAATCGCACGGAGATACTCAATCACTTCCTCCAGGTCCTGTGACTCGCGGTTGCCCATGGTGGTGGACAGGCCACCGGAGTTGCCCTGCCCGCGGACGCTGTAGGTCAGGCAACCGTATCCGAACGACGTGAGGTAGTTGCTGATGGGGCTCATCTCATCCTTGTTCCCGCCGTAGCCGTGGATCAGGACGACTGTCGGGAATCCACCCTCCGGTGGGATTCCGGACGGCGTCATCAGGGTCGCGTCAAGCGCAACCCCGTCGCCCACGGTGATGAAGAAGTTCGTCGAAACCTGGCCGCGGCCGAAGGGAGCGCCAGCGAGAAAAACGGCGATGAGCGCAACGGTGCGAAGGCGTTTGGTGTTCATTCTCCATCTCCTCCGCGAACGTGATATGGCGTGGGGGGGTCATTTCTTCAACGCTCTCGCGGTGCCTGATGTTCCCGCGTCTAGATGGTCTCCCGTTTGACCCGCACCTGGGAGAGGTCGTGGTTCCCGATGCCCAGTTCGGCAGCGTACCGGATCATCAGGACGTCTGCCGGTGCGAATCCGAGGATGGAGGCGCCCATGGCGTCCACGCTGACCGGATTTGTGCCCGCAACGACGGTCCGGTAGTCCCACGTGGGACCGGGTCCGAAAGGTCCGTTCTGCAGGAGGACCTGCGTAGCGTCACCGATGCAGAGCGAAGGTTTCCTGCAGAGGTTGCCATCGGCGATGCAGTGCGACAGATATGCGATGTCATCGTAATATCCTTTCGTGCCGCTCCCCAGGTGCCAAGAACGATTCGTCTCTCCGGTGGTCGCCCCCATGAGGTTCTTGAGCACACCGGTGAAGCGGGTGCCCTCGTGATCCTTGAAGATGGCGATATTGATCACGACGTCGCACTCAACATAGTCCCGTGTGATTTCGATGGATTTCAATGTGTGTGCGCCTGTCAGCGGGCAGGCAATACCTGCGCCCGGCGGTTTGATCGACCGGATAAGCGATTGCATCTCTCCTGCACCGGCGGCTTTGCGCCAGTAGGCGCTGTCAACATCTTCAAGGCTGATCACTTCCTTGGCGCCGGCGTCGTAGCTCAAGGCAACAACCGCGAGGGTGATCTCCGGTTTGACAAAGGTGCCCGGTTTGTTGAACCGCGAGTTGACGAGTATGCCGACACGGGCGCCTGGCTTGACGAACCACTGGATGCCGCCAAGGGTTTCCACCGCCTTCACCGTGGCTTCATACGCGTTGTCGCCTGTGACAACGGCAAGATCGGGCCAGGGCTCTCCGGGGGTGCGGGATGCGTTCAGGAGGGTGGACAGCCCGATGGCGTTGCCGGCGGCGAGCACGCCTCCGGCGGCAAGGGATTTCCGCAGGAACATGCGCCGTGATAGTGCTGAGGACATGAGGTGCTCCTCGAATGTCGGGTCGAATGCGGGGGGGGTGCCTCGCACCCCTCACGGAATGTACGACGAGCGCACGCGATGCGCAAGTGGCCGCCTTGCTCCTCTCCTGCGGCCTGCGTATCTTCCACTGCGTGATCGCACCCACCCGCACCGTTTCGCTCAGTGAATCGCACCATGGAGAAGCGTTTATGAATGAACCCCTCGGACTTCCGATCGAGCAGGAATCGATCTCTCCCCCGGAGCGGATCGACCTGATCGTCGTCAAACTTCCATTTGTGCACCCTTTTGGGACAAGCGTTCAGGTCTGGACCCACAAAGAAGCCCTCCTGCTCAGGTATGAAGGGGGTGGTGTGGTGGCATGGAGTGAATGTGTTGCAGATCCGGATCCGTACTATCTCTCCGAAACGACGGGCACTGTGCGCCATATCCTGCGGGAATTCCTTCTCCCGGCGCTCGTCGCCGGCTCGACCCTGGGAGGGGTGATGACGACATGCCGGCACGTCCGCGGGCACGAAATGGCGAAAGCAACACTGGAGAACGCCCTGGTGGTAGCTCTTGCCCTGGAGCACAACGTGCCGCTGCACACCCTGCTCGGATGCCCGGAGCGGAAAATTCCCTCCGGCATCAGCATCGGTCTCCGGGATACCTGCGCGGAATTACTGGACGCCGTCGAAAGTGCGGTGGAACGGAACTATCACCGTGTGAAGATGAAGATCAAGAGGGGGAAGGACGTAGAGTGGGTCCGTGCGGTGCGCGAACGGTTTCCTGATATTCAGCTCATGGTGGATGCCAACGGCGACTATACCATGCATGACGCCGCGCACCTCAGGCAACTGGACGCATTCGGGCTGACCATGATCGAGCAGCCGCTCTCCTATAGTGATATCTATCAGCACTCGCTCCTGCAAAAGCAACTGCGCACACCGCTGTGTCTGGACGAGTGCCTGCACGGGATTGACGACGTGGCGGCGGCAATTGCCCTGGATGCGTGCAGAATCATCAACATCAAGCAGGGGAGAGTGGGAGGGATCCTGGAGTCCATTCGGATCGCCCGCTATGCGAAGGACCACAATATCGGTGTGTGGTCAGGCGGTATGGATGAAACAGGGATCGGCAGGGCGTTGAATATCCACCTGCAGACAGCCGACGGGTTCTCGCTGCCCGGAGATACATCGGAGACCAGGAACTACTTCACGGAGGACATCGTCGATCCCCCGGTGGTGCTGGACCGGCACGGATTCATCGGCATCCCTCCCGGCCCGGGACTGGGCGTCTCGGTCGATCCGGACCGTCTGCTCAAGTATATGATCCACGCGGAGCGCATTATCTAGCGCATGACGCATGTCATGCGCCAGCGGCATTACAGGGGATGCCGTTCGGCATTGTGCGGGTTCAGAAAGCGAACGGTGTCCCTGATCCCGTCAGAATAGGGGGTCGGTACAAAGCCGAACGCGCGTTCGAATTTCGTTGAATCGAAGTGGTAGGGATGCTCCTGTTGGTACAGCATTTCGTACACTTCCCGCACCGTCGGATCGGTGAGGCCGGAGAGGCGAATCATCCACTTCCGCAGCACGGTATACCGGGGCGCGACGCCGGATGCATTCGCGGCGAGGTCGATAAATGCCATACCGTCAATTGCGGGATGCGCCGTCGGGAGATGCCAGACCTGGTTCAGTGCATCTTCCCTCGCTGAGAGCAGGACCAGTGCCTTCGCACAGTCACGTGTATAGCTGAAAGAGTGCGGGACACGCTCGTTGCACAGCCACTGGGCCCGTTTGCCGTTCCGCAACCGGTCGAAGACGAGCACGTAGGGAACGCTCGACATTGTGGCATACGGTCCGTAGAGATCCGCCGATCGTGCGATGATCCCGTGCAAGTGTCCCCGACTCATGGCGTTTTCCATTTGCGTGGCGATGGCGGCACGAATTTCTCCCTTCCGGCTGCAGGGCCGGTACGGGGTGTTTTCTGTCATCGCCCCTTCCACGAGACCGTACATGTAGACGTTGTCGAAGAAGACAAGTCGCGTATCGTTCACCAGACACGCTTCGATGACGTTGGCCATGATGCGCGGCCAGAGATCGCTCCATATGCGCGTATCGTACCGAAGCCCGACGCATAAAAACGCCACCCGCGACCGTTTCAGTGCATCGGCGACATCGCGCAACGAGGTGACATCCCCCCGGACGGACTCCGCACCGGGCCAGGAAGCGCCGCTGCGTGACATGAGGCGGACGTGCTTGCCGGCAGCCAGGAGTTCATGCGTCAGGGCGTTGCCGATGGAGCCTCCCGCGCCCAGAATCGTCGAGATCTCGCTCTTTCCGTTCGGTGCCATGTCAGAAGGACCCGAAGCGCAGTGTCAGCATACCGGAAGGCCCGGAGAGGTCGCTGCCGGATGACGCGTCAGATGCGACGCCGCCGACAAACCGGTACGCCGCGCCTGCACTGACGCGAAACCAGGTCGTGATATTGAGATCGATATTCACGCCCGGCTCGAACACAAAAAACGCAGTGCGCCAGGGATTGCCGTCATCTCTCACGTCCCACGTGAATCTCTCCCAGGAGTCGTTTCTGAATGCCACCGCTCCTGCACCGATCAGCGTGTGGAGCGAATAGTGGACCAGTTCATTGGAATGCGCAATATATTCCAGATCGAGGCCGCCGTAACCGAATGTGAGATACTTCTCTCCGAGGGGGCCGATCACGCGGGCAGGCACCTCGTTCACCAATCCGTAGCCGGCCAAACCGAGCGAAAACGTATGATTGATGATCCACCCCCCGCGGGCGCCCATGAGCACGCCAAACGTGTGGTTGACGGGGGAGAATTTTGTCACTAACGCTCCGTATCCTCCGTTATCCACAGGGGCGGAACCGACAAGTGTTTGCTCCTGCGCAGACAGGGGCACGGCGAACAACAGCGTCAGCACAAGCGCTGCGGTCTTCATCGCGTGTTCCTCGTTATCGTGGGTATCGTTCCGGCAAAGCATGTGCGGTGGGGCGTCAGTGCACGGCACCCCCGGTATACCGCTCGGTGTACCCTGATCATCTGATACGCATGCAAAGCCGGTTTTGTTGCAGAGCGGTGCTTCATGCAGTGATCCCCCTGCATCTTTTCGCGTTGCATCAACGTACTCAATAGATGNNGCAACGTGCAGCGGTTGCTGGAGAAAGGTCCGGACATGCTCGCACGATGGGAAGGGATGAGTCCCGACGATCGGCGGCATGCCCGCCGCCGTATCCGCGCCGTCGTGCGACAGGCCGTCGTGCATGCCGATGAGCCGGACATCGCCCCGTTCATGGATGCCTGCGAACATATCGGGGAATCCTTTGCAGCGCAGGCACGGGCATTTGATCCGGCGATCAGCATCGAGGATGTGTTCCAGGCGCTCCGGAATCAATGGGTGTTCAACAGCATCCAGCACTATCTGGATCAACCGGCAACGCTCACGTCCGCTTCGTTTGCTTACAGCATGCTCTATCCGTACACCGACAACGCCCTTGACGGCACCACCGGCGGCCACGACACCCGTGCGGCGTTTATCGACTGGCTCTCGATGAGGCTGCAAGGCATCGACGCGGCCTCACGGGATTCCGTGTGCGAACCCATCGGCCGGCTGCTCGCGATGATTGAAACGCAATTCCCGCGGGCGACTTTCCCGGAGGTGCACCACAGTCTTCTGGCGATTCACCGGGCGCAATCACAGAGCGTCGAGTTGCACCATCCTCACGCCGGGGACATGGAGGAAGATCTCCTCGCGATCACCATTGCGAAAGGCGGCACGTCGGTGCTCGCAGACGGCTTTCTCGTGACCGGGACGCTCCCGCAGGGAGCGCAGGAAGCGATGTTCTCCTACGGAGTGTTGCTGCAGCTGATCGACGACCTCGAGGACCTCGACGAAGACGGCAGTGCCGGACATTCGTCCCCTTTCATCAGGGCGGAACGCCGTGGCACTCTGGAGGGGGCGACCAACCGCCTGTTTCGGTACGCACAGTGGTGCATCGAAAGACTGCACAGAGGCGCCCCTCCCGAAAAGAACGCGCTCTGCGCACTGATCGGGCGCAGCTGCAGAATTCTCACCCTTGAAGCCGTTGCCCGGCACCAGAGGAAGTACAGTCCCGGGTATCTTCGCCGGTTGGAAGCCCACATGCCGTTCGACGCCGGCTTCTTCGGGCGTCTGAAAGAAACCGTCGTCGCACGTGCGGGAGGTCCTGACGTCTGGTCCATCGCTTTGCCGCAGGCCGGAACCGCCTATCGCCCCCGTTCCCACGCGCCCGCGTCGTAGGATTGCCAATCCCGGGATGCATGTCCACCGCATCATTGACCCGGCTAACCCCGCCACGCTCCTGAAAGGAACACGCATGACAATCGACGAAATCAACGCCGCAATCAAAAGCCTCTCGGTTGACGAGAGACGAAAGGTTGCACTGTATATCCTGGAATTAGAGAAAGAACATATCAAGGGCACGATCGGACCGCAGATCGCCGAGGACCTTGAAAGCGTATCCAAAGTCATCCAGGGTGCCGCCGAGAAAATCAAGCAGCACCTGAAGGACAAAATGTAGACCGCTTTCACCATGCGGGCCGGCGCTCCGCATCTCCCTGAGGCAGCGTCGTATCAGGGGAGACGGCGGAGCAGCTCCGCGGCATCACGGTCTCCGGGGTTCAGGGCGAGGGCTGCGCGGGCGTTCTCTTTTGCCTTCGCGAACTTCCCTGTCCGCGCATATGCCGTCGCCAGGTAGGATCTGCCACTGGCACGTTCTTCGGTGCTCAGGATGCCATGCTGCACCAGGTCCGCCGCAAAACCGTATTCGAACTCGTCCGCGGCCTGCGCGGCGTGCTGTTCCAGGAGGAACAACACGCCGAGCTTCATGTGTCCATAGGGGTTTTCCTCAACGGCAAGCGAATGCCGGAGTGCATGTTCCGCCTCCAGATAGTTTCCCTCCGCTGCATAGTATTCGGCCAGCTGCATGAGCGGTTGAGACGAATACGGAAGCGCTTTTGAGATGGCCAGGCATTCTTGCCGGGCCCGGTCGAACTGCTTCTGTTGTGCAAAGAGTGCAGCCACGCGGTATCTCGCCTGCGTCCATGCGACGCCCCTCGTGATCGAAGAGTAGACAATAGACTCGACGGTATCCTGCGGGATAAACACCATCCCGCCGGCATCCGGATGGAACGGCCAGTGCCGGGTGAGTTGATGGATCTTCACGTGAGCGATCGCGCGGTCGAACGACGTAATCCCTGCACTCCGGACGTACATGGAATCGGAGAGCGGTGTGCCGTACGGTCCGCAGGGAGAAAGCAGGCCGGCACCGGCAATCGTCTCAGCCCACACGCGGGCCATGAGCACGTATCCGTCGACATTGGGGTGCACATGTTCCAGGAACAATCCGTTGCCGGCGATGCCGTGCGGCGAGGCGGCGGCGAAGGCCGAATCGACGCGGGCAACCGTAACTCCGGAGTGAACGCACACGTCCAAGAGCGCCTGCTGAAACTCCTCGGTTGCGCGGAATCGCAGCGCATCCAGATCCTTCGCCCGGACAAAGGCGTCGCGCGCCTCCGGGAAACGGCCCGCAGACTCGAGAATCCGTCCCAGAGTGAAGTGCCAGGCGGCATGCGTAGATGCAATCGACTGCATGGAATGAATCTGCAGAAGAGCATCCTGGTGGCGGTCCTCAGCCGCAAGCCGTTCGGCATCGAGCCGGGTGCGGTCCCACGCGGACTTCATCGAATCCGGAGTTCCCGGGGGGAACAGGCTGACAAACGGAGGCTGGTCCTTGAGGTTGCTGACGAGCGCACTGAAAAGAATCGGCACCCCGCTGGATCGGGCGATGCCGATGATTGCTTCGAGATTCGCCCGGTACTGTGACAACCCCCGCATGTACAGATCGCTGCCCAATACGATGTCCTGCGAGCCTGCCATGTTTTCCATCAGCGTTGCGCCGGTCCCGGAGGGGCCCCCCAGCAGACGTTGCACGGCGCTCACGCCGTTGCGAAGAAGCACGTAGGTGCGGAAGCGGCACAGCGACAGGTGAAGCCTGGTGAGCCACGGCGGTGTTCCTACCGCGGCCGAGGATCCCGGTCCGAATGCGCCGTAGAATTCGTTGTGGCCGACATAAATCACAAAAAGATCCGGGGCAAACGAAGTGAGATCCCCGATCATATCACGTACCACCGTGCTCCCGACGGCCGATAGACCGACATTGATCACTTCGATTGTGTCTGAGCGCAGCAGGGAAGCGAGACGGTCCTTCAGAAGCGATGGCGCGGTGGCATTGTACTCATAGGGGAATCCTTCCATGGTGGATTCCCCCAGGCAGAATATGCGTTTGGTGTGCGGGGATTTGACGGCCGGGAACAGGACATCCGGCGGTTCGGGGATTGCAATCCCCGGTTGTGTGAAATACCGCCGGCCGATATTCCTGTTGATCGTGAAGAAGTCCCGCCCGCGGATCCTGGTGGCGAGGACCAGGTCAATATCCCCGCCGCACTGAAAGATGCGCAGCACGCATTCGATCCCGACGATGAACAGGCAGGGAATGACGAGAAGCATGAACGAATGGGTGAATCGTGCTCCGGCGTTCCGGGAGGCAGGGGGTGGAGGTGGTGTGGGCATGGTGGCGCGTTTGCATGTCAAACTATGATACCTGTGCCGAAAATGCAAGATCTGCGCCGAGGCTTGATAATTCCGCCGGGATTCCTCACATTGGATCCAATCCTCACCACCTCCAATGGTTCTTCCGTGAATCCGTTATCGGCACATCGTGTATGGCTGATGGATATTGCCAGGGCGGCCGGAGACCGTTTTTTTGACCCGACCACGGGCCGTTGCCTGATTGCACGCGACACATACTGGTACGCGATTGCCCTTCTGTTCGACACGGATCCGGCGCGGAGGGAATCCGGCAGACGCCTCTTTGCCACGCTGGTGCCGGAAGATGCGACCCACACCCCCGCAACGCTGTTGGCGGTTCTCCACGCCATCCCGGACCGTCTCGATCACGACATTATCTCACGCTGCGTTGCCCTGGTCCGATCGGGACTGCCCGAGTCGGCGGCCTGCGAGTTGCATGACGGCAATGTCAATCATCCCCTCGGGGCCTATACCGCATTGATCCTCGGGGGAGAACGGTGCGGCGAGGCGTGGGCTGTGGAGCTCGGGTACCGCCGGCTGAGGGCGTTTGCCGATCGGATCGGTGAACATCGCGGCCGGCATCGCCGTCAGGCCGAAATGTCGGAGTACAACAGTCTGACCTATACGGCGCTCGACCTCTGGTTCCTCGCCCTGGTGGCGGAGTATGGCCAGTCGGCCCCTGCACGCGCGTTGGCCTTGTTCCTGGAGCAGCGGCTCTGGATCGACGTTGCGATGCACTTTCATGCGCCGAGCCAGCAGTTTGCCGGTCCGCATTCACGATCGTATGCCGAAGATTCGATCGGCGGGTGTTCCGCGTTACACTGTACGATGCTGGCGGCATTCGACGAACCCTTGTTCATTGAACCGGCGCTGTGCTACACCTATCATCATCCGTCGACGCTGATCCAGAATGCCCTCGTGGCGATCACACCGTTTCATCTTCCCGACCAGGCAAGGGAGATGGCCTGGCACAAGCCGCTCCCGTACGCGTTCCGGAAGACGACCTATGGGGAGAGCTATCACGAGAACAGCCGCCGCAATGTGGGAGGGGCAAAGGATCAGGCGGCCCCGTTCGCCTTCGACGACGAGATCTATCCGGGTGGATGGAGCGACCTCACAACGTACATGACGCAAGAGTACGCCCTTGGTTCCGCCTCGCTGCCGTATGTGAATGCGGGTCATGCCGACAGCCTGATGCTCCGTTTCCGCCGCGGCGAAAATATCCGCGCGTTGTCTGATATACGTTCCGCCTTTACGCGCGGGGTCTTCAACGGCAGCAGGCCCGGCGAACGGAATTTTTGCCATGTTGCCCGGACCGGCATTGATGAGAGCTTTCTTTATGAAGAAGGGCGATCGGCGACGTACCAGCACGGGAACAGCGTCATCACGTGTTATACTCCAAAACGTGCCGGCCACCGTGGGGTGGCCAGTTTCCGGCTCGACCTGCTCTTCACGTATCATGCTCCCTTTGATGAGCTGCTGGTTGACGGTACCCCGGTCCGGGATTTTCCTCTGACCTGTCCGGCGGATGCGCGGATATGTTTCCGGGATTTCCGCACGTTCGGGCTGATCATTCCGCTCCGCCCGACGCCCGCTGCGTCTCCACGACCGGTGAAAATCTGGCGGTGCGGGGATTTCCTTGCTGTGTCGGTATATAACCATGACGGCCCGGTGGTGGACCTGGAGCGGCATATCATCAATTCGTGGTGGACAGGGTTCGTCATTGAACTGGCAACGGCCGATGATCTTTCGTGGGAGCAGTTTGTCCTGCGCGCTGCGACGCGACGCGTTGAGCAGCGCGTGCATGACGGCACGCAGCGGACGGTGCACTACATGATGGACGACAACGCGATGGTCTTCACCTACGATCCATACACCGAACGAATCCTTTCCCGCCGTTGGAACGGCTCACCGGACAACGAAGAGCACATGAGTGTGCGTGCCGGGAATGCGTCGACCGGTCCGTTTTGTCCTGTCACCCTGTTCGGGCGGGAGGCGCAACCGTGATGCGGTGGCACAAGCGGGGGGATACGTTTGCGGGATACGCATTCATTGCGCCCTGGCTCGCGGGCTTTGTGGTCTTTACGCTGGGCCCCATGGTGGTCTCCTTCGGGGCGAGCTTTTCGTCATGGACGATGCTGTCGCCCCCCACATGGGTCGGCGCGGAGAACTATCAACGCATGGTGAGCGACGACCCGCTGTTCACCGCCTCGCTGCTCAATACCGCTTACTATGCCGCCGTGTCGGTGCCGCTCGGCACGGTGCTTGCCCTCCTCCTTGCGCTTCTGCTGCACCGGCGTTTGCCGGGCATGGGTATGTTCCGCACGGTGTTCTTTCTCCCGTCGATCACCAACCTGGTCGCCGTCTCGATCCTCTGGATTTGGATTTTCAACCCCGAGTACGGCCTGCTGAACGGGGCGTTGCGCCTGGTGGGCCTCGGGGCGCCGCTCTGGCTGCAGAGCGAGACATGGGCCAAACCGGCGCTGATACTCATGTCCCTGTGGAGCGTCGGGGGCTCCATGGTGATCTTTCTTGCCGCCTTGCAGGGTGTCCCCCCCGAACTCTACGAAGCCGCCGCCCTTGATGGGGCGGGGCCCATGCACCGGTTCTTTGCGATCACGATCCCGATGATCTCACCTGCGATTTTTTTCAGCGTCGTGGTCGGTCTTATCGGGGGATTTCAGGTGTTCACACAGGCATTCGTCATGACGGGGACCGCGCAGCCCGGCACGGAGGGGGGGCCAAACAACGCAACGCTCTTCGTCGTCCTCTACCTTTATAAGAAGGCCTTTCAGGAGTTCAAGATCGGTTATGCGTCCGCGCTCGCGTGGGTCGTTTTCTTTCTGATTCTCGTGTTCACGCAACTCCAGCGCCGGTTCGCCCGGAAGTGGGTCTATTACGAATCGGGCGAACAATGACGCACGACGGGCCGCGCGGACATACGTTTGTGCACACTGCACTCTGGACGGCGGTGATCTACGTTCTGCTGTCCGTTCTCAGTGTGGCGTTTCTTGCCCCGTTTGCATGGATGCTCTCGGTCTCGGTACACGACCTTCCCGGTGTGTTCGCGCAACCCTTCCGCTGGGTCCCGGATCCGGTGCGTTGGAACAACTTCGCTGAAGTGACCACGCTGTTTCCCTTTTGGCGGTACGCCCTGAACACGGCTGTGATTACCGGATTGACTCTTGCGGGGACTCTGCTCTCCTGCTCACTTGCGGCCTTTGGCTTTGCCCGGATCCGGTTCAGAGGGCGCGACACGCTCTTTGCAGTGTGTCTCGCAACAATGATGTTACCCGGGCAAGTGACGATGATTCCGCTCTATATGTTATTCTCCGCCCTCGGATGGGTCGACACCTATCTGCCGCTCATCGTGCCCGCATTTTTCGGGTCGCCCTTCTACATCTTCCTGCTGCGACAGTTCTTCCTGACGATTCCGAAGGAATACGACGAAGCGGCGATGCTTGACGGGGCGGGACGGCTGCGCATCTACTGGAGCATCGTCCTTCCCCTCGCGCGTCCGGCACTTGCAACTGTCGCGCTGTTCACCTTCATTGGCACCTGGAATGACTTCTTCGGTCCGCTCATATACCTGAATTCGCCGGAGCTGGCCACACTCACGCTCGGGTTGAACATGCTCAAGGCACAAATCGTCGGCACGGGTGCGACCCAGTGGCACCTGCTGATGGCGGGGTCCGTGCTCATCATGATACCCAACGTTGTCGCGTTTCTGCTCGCGCAAAAACAGTTTCTCAAAGGGATAGCCATAGGAGGACTTCGCGGATGACGCGCCGGTGCGTAGGCGGGGTTGCCATGCTGATGCTGGTCATCGTGTTCCAGGCCTGCCGGCGGCCGAGCACGACGCCGGAAGTCGTGTACAACTGCGCCGCGAACGCGGCGGATATCGCGGCGCTGGAAAGAGAGATCCCCGGATTCGAAGCATCGACCGGGATACACCTCCGGTTGAATCCCTTCACGGGGCAGGATAAACTGTACGCGATGATGGCGGCCGGACAGGCGCCGGACATCTTCTATACAAATACAACGATGCGCGACCG
The DNA here is from genome assembly GCA_003154155.1 of Ignavibacteriota bacterium. Taxonomy (GTDB): domain Bacteria; phylum Bacteroidota; class Ignavibacteria; order UBA10030; family UBA6906; genus Fen-1255. The sequence continues at coordinate 17,290 of PMCM01000037.1, forward strand.
CCTGGCCGCGGAGGGACGCATCCTGGACCTGCACCAGGTGAGCGCAGGGGATCCCTTCGTGGACCGTCTCTGGCCCTCGGTCGTCGCCACCGGACAATCCACGGATGGGGGATGGTACAGTGTCGGCAATTGGTCCTTCACGCTCGGCGTGTATTATAATAAAGAGATGTTCGATGCCGCCGGCGTGCCGATGCCGGATACGGTGTGGACCTGGGACGACATGCTTGCCGCTGCCCGACGCCTGACGCGCGATGCTGACGGCGATGGTGTCCCTGACACCTACGGCATTTTCATCGGCAGTCATTTTGTTGAAGCCCTTGAGTTGATGAACGGTGCGGATATCCGGCCCCGAAGCATGACAGCTGCGTTCGGTCCTGCGTCTCTCGACGCGTTCTCCCGCTATCTTGGGTTGATGCAGGAGCAACTCATGCCGGACCCCCGGCGCATCCAGGCGATGGGCATGCAGCCGTCCCAGTTGCTCGAAAGCGGGAAGGTGGCCATGCTCGTCGAGGCTGTGCCCCATCAGATGCTGATGGAAACCCTCAAGATCAGGTGGGGAGTCGCTCCGCTTCCCCGGATGGCTGGGCGCCCGCCCCGGTACTTCCGGAGCGCCAGCGGCGGCCTGTCGGTGAGCGCCACGACGCGCGATCCGCGGGCTGCCTGGACCGCCCTCAGGTGGATCATCGCCGGCGCGCGATTGTACCAGCCCAACCCTGTATTGCGGGACGTGGACTTTGTCGGCGGATGGGAGGAACGGTATCCCCGGCTTGTCGGAAGCGGTTTCCGTGACGTGTGGAACCTGAGCCTCCGGTACGATGGCGGGGATCCCAGGTTCTTCGTCAGGTATTCCAGCTGGACGTCGGCATCCATCCTCGAACAGTTACAGCCGCTCCTGGATCGACTCTGGGCCCGGCAGATGACGCTTGCCGCGTTTACGGCGGAGATCCCGTCAGTGAATGCACATGTAGTGAGAGATCTGCAGGATCTTGTACACACAGACGCTATCCGGCCTCTTTTCCGGGAGGACATAGAACGGGCATTGAAAGAATTGAACCGTGTCGATCACCAGTGAACAGACCGCCGCCGCGTCGGCGCTGATTCGCGACGGGGGGGAGGTGATCGCCGAGATCCGGGACCTTCGACTGTGCAACGTGCGGTTGCGGCCCGGCGGGCAGTTCCTGATCGGCAGCGATGTTCCGGTGCCGTTGTTCTGGGAACAATATGCAAACCACCAGGATCCGGAGCGGAATGCGGGAAGCCGGGGCCGGGTGCGTTTGCTCCGGCAGGATACTGATGGCGTTGCACTTGAGTGCACCGGTGCGACACATTCCGGTTCCGTCGATAGCCGGTTTCAGGTGACGTTCGGTCGCGGCGCCAACGGGAGGGGATACATCATCGGGATTTCGTGCACGATGTGCGTGGCCGCCCATCATTCCTGGCGGGTTTCCCCGAATGCCAGCCACGGAGAGGTGGAGTTCTGCAACCTCTGGCCCGACGGCGTGTTCTCATCCTTGCAGGGCGGAGCGGTACCGGCGGTGGGCTGCTATGTCGAACGGAAGCACGACGTGATGTTGATACCGCATCATCACGTGGAATCATCCGACAAGCACAACATCGCTCTGCACGCAGGCGACCGCATGGTCTGGGTCCTGGGAAAAGACAATCTCTGTGTCTCGATCCAATCCCCCGGCGAAGTGACGGCCGGCATGTGCGCATACATGTGGGATGTCCATCTGGGCTACAAGGCATGTGTGGACGGTTCCGATCGGCTCTTTCCATCCGGAACATTGTGGGAGGCATCGTACACGTTCAGCTCCCTCGATGGGCAGGAAGTGCAGGAAATTGTGACCAGGGCACGGACGGCTGTGTCGCCGGAACCCATGGTCACGCCGGCGATCGTGGAAGGAGAACACACGTTTGCCGTCACGTGCGGATCCTCCGAAGCGCCGGCGGCGGACGTCTGGCCTTGGGAAACGGAAGTGGCATCGGGCGATCCCGGCGGTGCGCGATTTCGCCTTGACCATGAGGCAGGATGGGATGACACGCATTCACTCCGGATCGATGGTGACGGGCCGGTGCGTGCGTGCTGGAAAGCGACCGCTCTGGGACCGGCGTTCCGTCAAGCGGCGTTTGCCCCCGGCGAACGGTACCGGCTTGTGGCGTATGTGCGCACCGACCTCCGGGAAGGGGCGGCGGACATTGCGGTGCGCATCCATCAGACCGGCCGGCCCGGTCTCTATGACGCCGCATCGTATCTGGTGGTGCGCAGTGCCAGGTCTGTGTCCGGCAGGGCTGCATGGACGCGTCTTGAGGTGATTGTTCCCCCGCTCAACCCGGCGGCCGATAGACTACATCTGCTGCTGGAGCTGTGCGGCTCGGGAAGCTGTTGGTTTGATAATGTCCTTTTCGAGAGAATGCCATGACTGCACGTACGCGTCCCGATGCGAGGCCCGCGACATTGATGGTGTGGACACTGACGGATGAACTGATCGAACGTCATGACCTGCGCGAACACCAGTTTCACCAGCTGCGGCTCGCAGGCTTCGGTGGCGTCGCCGCCTACGTCCGTTGCAGCAGGTACACATGGTGTGATCCTCCGGCCAGGCTCGCACTGCGGCATATCGGCAGCCTTTGCCGGGAACACGGCATGGCATGTTGGCTTGGCCCCGACCCGCGTTTTGCCTCCCGGCAGATCATCGGGACCGGCGGCGGGATGGAGGTGCTCCTGTTCGGCAACAGGGCGCGCGCCGACCGTTTCCCCAATTGCGGAGTCGTGAACGACGGCAGTTTCGCTGTACGCTGCGATCTTGAACCACGGCACGTGCACACCCTGAACGAGGTGGCGATCGAATACTTCCCGCGCGGCCTCGCCGGCGTCTATGCGCTGCATAACGCTGCCGGGGAAGAGACTCCCGACAGGGTGGTGGATATCACTGCGCATGCCCGGTACTTCTACAATGCCCGGGCCCGCTACGTGGAAGCCTTCGGATCCGTGCATTCGCCGGAGCAGGAGGGATGGCGGGTCGTGGCGTTTTTCCGGGCCGACACAAATCACTTCGACTTTTCCAATCCCGAACATGTACGGCGGTACCTGGCGTTGCTGGACACGCTGCGGCGTGAACGGTGCGCAGTCCAGGGAATCATGTGGGACGAACCGGGCTTTACCTGCACGTACGGCACGCTGCCGTTCACCAGGGGGACGCTGCGCCACTACCAGCACTTGACCGGGAAAGATCTGCGTGCCGATCTCTGGAAGATGGCGTTTCCGGCGACGGACGGCAGTCATGTACGTGTGCGGTGTGCGTACTATGCGTCCATCCAGCGATCACTCAATGATGCCAACCGTTTGTCGACCAGACACGTGCAGCGGTTGTGGGGTGCAGACACCGTTTCCGGCATTCATGACACGTGGCATTTCGAATCTGCCGACATGTGTGACATGAACCATGGGAGCCTGGACCTGTGGGCGGCGATGAAGACGAAGACCGGGGGTTTCGTCGATCTCGGCGGCATCGACCAACTGCGCGACCCGCAATCACCCTGGTATGCCCATCTGGCTGCGATGAGCGTCATATGTGCATCGCTGGGGAAGTGGAGTACACAGCGCGTCGCGTACAATAATCTCTGGACGGTGGGCGATGATGACGGGGAGGGCTGGCAAACGACGGTGATGGACCATTGTGTGGACACCATGGCTTTATTCGGAACGCGTTGGCTCGCACACGCCTACGGGCCTGTAGGGACGATCGGTGAAGAACGATCGTTTCTGGGGTCCCCCCCGCTGCCCGGCTATCCCGATCACAGCACCTGGCCGCATTTCCCCCTCTGGAACAAGCGTCTTGGAGAGCATCTGCAGAGGGCGGAAAGCCGCATGCCCGAATCCAGCGTGCTCATCGTCTTCCCTGTGGAATCGATGTACGCCTTTGCCGGCCCGGCGGCCGATGCTGCCGCTGCCGGTATATTCCGGCTGCTCCTTGCGCTTATCGACGAGCATTTTCAGGTCGATGTCCATGCACCCTCCGTCTGCCGTGACGGGGAGTGGGTCAGGAATGAATTCCGTCTGGCCGATGCACACTACCGTGCCGTTCTGTGTCCGTATCCCCTCGTGCTGCATCCCGACATGGTGCCGCTCATGCGCGCAGGGGGGGAGCGTGTTGCTCTGGTCTTTGGCATGCCCCAGCGCCTGACGTCGGGGCGCAGCTATGCGATGCCGTCGCTCGCCGGCGGGGGGGATATTCGAGCTACGCTCGACTGGTTGCGCACGATTCCCGCCATCCGGCCTGTGGAAGCCCCCGTGAGGAGCTGGGCGACCGTGACGCCGCTCAGCCACGGAACACTCGTCAGCCTCTGCCCGTCACGCCACGGGTATTCCTATGGTGGGCGCCTGCAGCTGCACGGCGCCGGCGTCATGCTGCCGGAGAGCACGGGGCTCATGCGGGTGCTGTTTCCGCATGCCGGCACGCCGGTTACGCTCTCTCCACAGTACCGTTTGGAAAGACCGAACCCATGAAAGGGAACCAACGATCATGGTGAGACAACGAGCCGCGATCCGCCACCGCACGAGGAGTCAGGACGCCCCGGGGCTGCCCGGTGCGTTTTCGCGGGACGTCACAATCACCGTGCTCGGCGCAGGCAGCATGTTTACTCCGCGCCTCGTGAACGATATTCTGCGCACCCCGGGCATTCTCGGCGGAGTTATCGGGCTTGTCGACATCGATCGACGGCGTCTTGCCACGATGCACAAGCTTATCCGTGCCCTTGTGTCGTTNNGACCAGTGCATCGGCGACACCATCGGACCCGGAGGCGTGTTCAAAGGACTGCGTACGATGCCGGTCTGGCTCGACATCCTGAAAGATGCAGCGCGGCTTTGCCCCGGGGCGCTGGTGTTGAACTATACGAATCCCATGAGCATGATGTGCCTGGCGGCCGGCAGAACAGGCGGGATGAACGTCGTCGGCCTGTGTCACTCTGTCCAGGGAACAAGCAGGTTGCTTGCACGGCGCGCAGGAGTGCCCTACGGAGAGATGGAGTGGGAATGTGCGGGTATCAACCATTTGGCCTGGTTTACAACCCTCAAACACCACGGGAAGGACCTGTATCCGCTTCTGAAGGAAAAGGCGCGCCGCGATCTCGCGGGCACTCCCGAAGATGCCGACGACGCCAAGGACCTCGTGCGCAAGGATGTCATGCTGCAGTTCGGGGCGTTCGTCACCGAATCCAGCGGCCACCTTTCGGAGTACCTGCCGTACTATAGGAAACGCGCGGACCTTCGCGAGCGATACTGCCGCGAAGGCTACGATGGGGGGTCGGGGTTTTATGCCCGCGAGTGGCCGGGCTGGCGCGCTGATGCGGATCGCGAGCGCCGCGAGATGCTTGCGGGGACACGGTCGATGACATGGGAACGGAGCGTTGAGTACGCAAGCTGGATCATTGAATCGCGCGAAAAGGATATCCCCGGCCGGATCTATGGCAACGTCATGAACGGCGTCGGAGGTCAGGGGGCGCTAATCCCGAACCTCCCTGCCGACGGATGCGTGGAGGTGGCCTGCCTGGTCGACAGGAGGGGTGTGCATCCATCACGGGTCGAACCCCTCCCACCCCAGATGGCGGCGTTGTGCCAGGCGAACATGCGGGTGTTTGATCTGGCTGTCACGGCAGCGATCGAACGCAGCAAGGAAGCGGCGATTCATGCGCTCATGCTCGATCCGCTGTCCGCCGCAGTCTGCAGCCCCGGCGAGATCCGCGACATGACCCTCGCGATGTTCAAGGCGGAACACGCATTCCTGAAAGGATACCGCTGAACGATGTCCGGGGACGCCGGCACACGGGATGGCTCGCATGCCCCCGCACTCGTTGCATCGCTCCTGATTTCCCCGGCCGGCCTGCGCGAAGGCGCGTACCAGGCCGTTTGCCCGCATACGATCTGCGGCGAGATCACCATCCTGATCGAATGTACCGCCGCAGGATTTCCCTTCGAACGATACTGCCGGTTCGCCAGCAGGAGAAACACCGGGGATCCCAACACCTTTGCTTCGCTGGAGTTCCGGGATGTTCCGGGAGGGGTCCGCGTCGGTCCATGGCCGGGGTGGCGAGGCATTCCGCACTTCCCCCGGCCGGAGGTTCTGTGCGGGACGACGCAGGTTGAGGTCCGTGAGCTCTTTTTTGGCGACGAGATCACCACAGCCGTCGTCAGATATTTTGGCAGGCTCGTGGGGGACGATATCCGGGAGATTGCCATCCAAACACCGGACCCGCGTATTATCCCCCTTCGCATGGATGTCTACAAGACCTCTGCGGTCGTTGCAGTTCCCCGGGACACCGGTTTGAGCACCAGCCTCCTCGCACGGCACCCGCGCCTCCTCATCACAGCCGATGACATTCCCCTCCTTCGTGAACGTGTGGCGACATCGCACAAGGGCATGTTTGAGAAGATCACCGGACATCTGGCCTCCTGGGATCTCCCCTTTGAATTGACCCCGGAATCGAAACTCCCCGGGGGGAAGGAGCGGATATCACCCGAGGACCGGTTGCTGGTGACGGCATTTCTTGCGATGGCGGCGCCGGGGCGGGAACAGACGGAAAAGGCGCTTCAAGCCTACAGTGCATATCTGGCGTTCACGCGGCGAAGTGACTTCGAACCTCTCCGGATCGACACGCAGTCAGGCGAAGTACTGTTTCTCCTCTGCGCGGGATATGATTGGCTTGTAGAGTATATGTCACCCGGTGAAAAGGAGGAGGCACGGCAGCGTCTCTACGAGATCGCCGACGTCTGCTTCGCGCACCTGGGCTACGGGCGGCGCGATTATGCGCAGGCACACTACCTCGGTTGTGGTCTCGGGCTGCTTGCGTTTGCTTTCCTCTTTTGGGAGGAGCATCCGAGGGCACAGGAATGGGGAACATGGCTTCGCGGTGTGCTTGACGCCGTCCTGCGCATGTTACCGTCAGACGGCTCTTATCCGCACGGCATCAACCTGTGGATTTACGAATTCGGCTTCCTGCTCCGCTGGATTGAGATTATTCGGACGTGCACGGGGGAGAACCTCTGGGCCGTTTCGCCGGGTCTGAGCAATGCCACGAAGTTCCGCGCGGCCACCTTGTCGCCTGACGGTCGTTTCGGCATCACGATGGGTGATCCCCAATACCGGACCGGCGGTGACAGCTGGTGCCATTATCTCATTGCTGCACGCACCGGATCCCGCCAGGCCCAATGGCTCGGCAACCTCCTCAGCGATCTTCCGCACGACGGCATCGATTTCCGGAATGCGCCGGCCCGGCGGCGCGTGTATGAATGCCTCTTCTTTGATCCGGACGTCGAGCCGGAGCCTTTCAACGACGGGACGACATATTTTGGGGACATCGGCCAGCTGTGCATCAGAACCCCGTCGACGGTGTTCACGTTCCGGTCGGGGCCTCCGATCGGCATGCAGCGCTACGGCCTCGGCGAATATGGCGCATACGGTCACAGCGATCCGGCGAACGGGTCCTTCCTGTTATACCACAACGGTACGTTTGCCGCGTGCGGGTCCGGACCGGTCTACAGGCGCGACACCTTGCTGCACAATGTCGTCACCATCGACGGTCAGGGCCAGATCGGCGATTCTTCGGTTTGGTTGCCGGACTTCATCCCGCCGGAGTTGCTGGCTCTGCGTCCTGAAGTCCGCGGCGCCGCGTTTCCGGTGTCACTTTCGGTGGACTTGACTTCCGCCTATTTCCGCCATCTCGGCCTGCTGCAGTACCGGCGGTCGGTCTGCGTTCATCCGGATGCCTACATCGCTGGAGTGGATATCGTCCGTTGCAGTGAGCCGCGTTCGATAGCATGGCATGCACACGCATGGACGCCGTTCGATCACGTGACGCAGGCCGGGAGTCTGATCTACATGCTCGCCGCCGACGTGCGCCTTGTTCTCTTTATTGCGGCGCCCGTGGAAGTGCAGACGGCGCCGACATCATTTGTCCCCGCATATCCTAACGACGGCAGACAGGATTTCCATCTTGTCGCACAGGCGACATCCCGGGATATCCGGTTCGCCTGGTGCTATGTCATCGGTCGTCGCCCGGTGCCGCGATGTCTTCCGGGGAGCGGGCTGAGGTTCACGATGGCGTTGGATCACCGGACGTCTTTGATGTTCGACGGCTCCTGGCTTATCCCGGAGGGTGCACGGTGAAGATTCTACCGCAGACACACGTCGATCATGGATGCTGGATCTCTGATGACAATGTGTATGCCTTCGTTTCGTCGGCATTGCACGGCATCGGCGTAATCGGTTTTCACGGAGGACAGCCCGTCAGCCGGAATTCGTGCGTGTTTGCGGGGGCTGGGGGCGTCTGCACATTCTGGATTCGGGACGGTGCGGGGGATGAACGTCAGATTCTCTTCGAGGATTTCGATTGGCTCCCGGGAACAGTGAAGATGAGTTGTACGCATGACGGCCGGCGTGTGGAGATCACGGTGACGGCTTCGGGGAACCGGTTGATTCTCATTCCGGCGGTCCATGGAGACCTGACAGGGGTCTTTCACATACGGCTCAACGGGGGTGCGCGGTATACCGACGTTCAGGGAGAGCGCCTATGGACTGATGCCGCATATGATGCGACGGAGGCGGTCCTGCGCTTCCGGGACCGCATCGTTCTGCGCGACTGGATGAAACGGGAAGGTCCCTATGCAGGGGATTTCCTGATTCCTGAACCGTTCCGCCGCAGGATCTTCGCGCGGCAGTGCCGATCCGGGCTTGCCACCCCCGATGATCTTCGCCCTGAATTCCGGGACTCCTCCCTCTGTATCTATGATGCGGAAGTGGTGATCCGGATGGGCGGCCGGGGTTACGGTGTGCGGCTGGAGGCAAAGGATCTCCTTTTTCGCGCGCCGGTGGAATCACGAGAGGGGATGCTTCCGGCATTCACGTTTGATTTCAGCGGCAATCGACCTCCATCCGTCGATCCGGCAACGGCGGAAGACAGCGCACGGAATATCCGTGACACTCACGCCGCCTTGCTGTCAACCGCGCCGTGCATGCTGGTGCCCGGCTACCCATGCATCGCTGATTTTGCGGCCACGGTTCCCGGCCTCGTCGAGTCGTGTATGTCGAAGGAGGATGGCATTCCCCGTGCAACGCCGGGGCGGTATTACTGGCTCTGGTCGTGGGACGCCATGGTGACTGCGCAATGTGCGTTCAGGTGGAACGGGGTGAAGGCGGCGGTGGGCACGTTGCGGTTCATCGACAGCCACCGGGATGATGGAGGGCTCATTCCCATGCGCTGGACGCGCACGCTGGAGCCATTGGACACACAGCCACGGGGCAGCCTCGAGTCGTTGCTGGCGAATCTCGTCTATTCCGCCTATTGCGAAACGGGAAACGTCGATGACCTGCGGGCGATCTATCCTGCGTTCGTGCAACATCTGCGGGAATTGTCGGTCCAATGCGGAGACAGCGGAGCTTTCAGCAACATGGGTTTCTATCCCGATGTTCCCATGCGATTCCATCGCGTGGAAACAAGTGCGGTCGCTATGGAGATCGGCAGTTTCTTCACGTTCTGCAGAATCTGTGAAAATGCCGCGATCGTCTTTGGTGACGAGCAGACCCGTCGCGTTGCGGCCGCAATGGCCGAACGTATCGAAAAGTCGTTTGATACACTCTTCTGGGACGACACCTATGCTTTCCTCGTAGATTCGGTGGATCTCGCAACCGGTGTTCCCAATATGAGTTTCCCCCTTTTCACTTTTCTCTTTCTCCACTCACCGCTCGGGTGGCCGTTGATTCGCAGGCGAGTCGAGGAATGCGCTTCGTTCATCGCCCGCCACCATCTGACTCCGACAGGACTGCGGCTTCTCCCTTCATGGGATGCCAACGTCCGATCGGAAACCGTTACATCGGTCTGGTATCCGCACTGGGACTATTATGCGCTGAAAATTCTCCGGAGAGCCGGAAGAAGCGAAGAAATTCTTGCATGGCTCGGGGGAGTCCGTCAGGCGCTTGGCCGGCTGGGGTATGCTCCGGAATTCGTGGCGCTGGATCCGACGGCTCAGGACGGGCCGGCGCTCTGGCAACACCATGGTGCAGCATCAAATCTCAACTGCGTCACGGGATGGTACCAGGCACTTCTGGAAGGTGTGTATGGGCTGGAGTCTGACCCCGGGGGGATGACGATCATTCCCCTCCGGCTTCCGCTGGGGTTGCTGTCACTCACGGGCGTGTGGTTTCGCAGCACCCGATGGGATGTGAACATTGACAACCGGGGGTCGGGCGCTTGCAGAGTGCAGATTGACGGACAGGAATTGTCCGGATGCCTGAAGATTCCGGCGAGATACTATGACGGCGGCACCCATCACCTTGATGTATACTATGATGGGTCGCCCGCATCCGTGCAGATTCACGAACTAGTCAATGCGGAGCTGGCGGACCTCAAGGCGGACGGTGCGCATGTCACGGCATCCATTCGTGCACTTGGCCGCGTGGAGATTGTGTACTCGGCTCCCGGCGACGGGTCGTGCTTGCTGGACGGCGACCGCGTGCAACCCCGTGACCGGCTCCCCGGCGGGCGATGGTGTGCATATCTGCAGTGCGCGGGCGAACATACTGTGCGAATCTGACGATGTCCCTTGCTTCCCAGATCGAAGTCCCGTATTCTCATCTCGTCCACTCTTCGTGATCCACCCATGAATACGCAAAGCCGTCTGCTTTCCCTCGATGTGTTCCGGGGAATCACCATTGCAGGGATGATCCTTGTCAACGATGCAGGCGACTGGGGAAACGTCTACCCCGCACTGGAACACGCGCCGTGGCATGGGGTGACACCCACCGAGCAGTATATCTCGGGAAAGAACTGATCGCTCACGGCACGCGTGACGGTCTTCACAGATATGTTCCATTCACAACCAAAGATGGCTATGCGCAAACTACTCGTCTGTGGTATCGCACTCCTCCTGGCAGGAGTGGTCAGCGGCACGGAAAAACCGGGGTATTACCGGTTCCCAACCATTCATGGCACCACGATCGTCTTTACCGCGGAAGGAGACCTCTGGACTGTGGAGGTGGATGGGGGCACCGCTCGCAGACTAACGTCGCATCCGGGTATGGAAGCGTTTGCAGAGATCTCGCCGGATGGCAACACCATCGCCTTCTCCGGGGAATATGAAGGGGCAACGGACGTCTACACCATGCCGACCGCTGGCGGAGTGCCGGTGCGGCGCACGTATGATGGCGGGGCACGTGTCGTGGGGTGGACACCGGGGGGAAAAGTCCTCTATGCCACTGCGCGATACTCGACGCTTCCTTATTCGCAGCTGCTGATTCTGGACATCGGTTCCGGCAAGGCCGAGCCGGTCCCTCTGGCGCAGGCCGCTGATGGCTCGTTTGATGCAGCCGGGAACACGCTGTTCTTTACCCGTCTGGCATTTCAGGGGAGTCACACCAAGCGCTATCACGGGGGAACCGCTCAGAATATCTGGCGGTATCGCGCCGGCGATTCCGAAGCGGTGCCTCTCACCAAAGACTATGAGGGGACCAGCAAAAACCCTCTCTGGTGCAACGGCCGCATCTACTTTGTCTCCGACCGGGACGGGACGATGAATCTCTGGTCGATGGACGGCGACGGACACGACCTGCAGCAGTTGACGACGCACAAGGGGTGGGATGTAAAATCCCCTTCGGCCGACGGCAACAGGATCGTGTACCAATTGGGCGCGGACATCCGTCTGTACGATATTGCCTCGAAGACAGACCGCCTTGTCCCGGTGACTCTGGCCTCCGATTTTGACCAGCTGAGGGAACGATGGATCAAGACCCCCGGAGAGTACCTCACATCTTTCGCCTTATCGCCGTCAGGTGATCGACTGGCGCTCACCGCCCGGGGCCAGATCTTCGTGGCTCCTGCGGAGCAGGGGAGATTTGTGCGTGTTACGGAGAAGAACAGTGTCCGCTACCGCAGCGGGACATTTCTCGCGGACGGAAAAGGGATCCTTGCGCTCTCGGATGAGTCCGGCGAGACGGAGTTCGTGCGGCTGCCGGCCAACGGCGTCGGTGGGAGTGTGGCGCTCACAAGCGATGCGACTGTCCTGCGCCACGGCGGTGAGCCCTCGCCTGACGGCAAATGGGTAGCCTATTCGGACAAGAATGAAGAGCTCTGGCTTCTGGACATTTCGGGCAAGAAGAATACCAGGATCATGAAAACCGAGGAGGGCGGCCCGGAGGGACAGGCCTGGTCGCCGGACAGCAAATGGTTGGCCTATTCGCGCCCGGCGAAGAATTTCTTCACGCAGATCTGCCTCTATAATGTGGCAACGGGAACGACCCTGGAACTGACCGATGATCGGGTGGATTGCTCCAACCCCGTATGGTCGTCTGACGGAAAGTGGCTATACTTCCTTTCAGATCGGGTTTTCCAATCCGTGGTCGGCAGTCCCTGGGGTCCCCGCCAGCCGGAGCCATATTTCGATAAAACGGTGAAGATCTACGCCGTGGCGCTGACTGCGGGATCGCGGTTTCCGTTTCTGCCGAGTGACGAGCTTTTTGCGGCCAGGCAAGGCGAGAAGAAAGAGGACAAAAAGGGGAGCGAGAAGACCCCGGAGCAGAAGCCGGTCGACGTCAACATCGATGCAGCGGGACTCCAGCAGAGGATATACGAAGTGCCGCTTCCGGCGGGCGCGTACGAGGCACTTGCCATGAACGACAAGTTCCTCTTCCTCGAGGAACGGGCGTCGACATATCAGGGGAAGTCGAACCTTGTTGCGGTGGAAATCAAAAACAAGGAGGTTGGTGAGAAGGTCCTCGTGGAAGACATCCGGGGATTCGACCTGTCCCGCGACGGAAAGAAGATCGCCGTGCGCAAAGGGGATGATTTCTTTGTCATCGATGCGGCGGGTGCCCCGCCGGCAGACCTGGGGAAAACAAAGATCAATCTCGTGGGCTGGTACCTGACCGTGGATCCGCGCGAAGAGTTCCGCCAGATGTTCATGGAATCATGGAGGCTCGAGCGCGACTATTTCTATGATCCAAAGCTCCACGGCGTCGACTATAAGGAACTCTTTGAAAAACACCGGCCGCTCGTGGAACGCGTCACCGATCGGGATGAATTGAGCGATTTGATAACCAATCTGGTCGGCGAATTGTCGGCCCTCCACATCTTTGTGTATGGAGGGGATGTGCGGCGTTCGCCCGACAAAATCGGGGTTGCTACTCTTGGTGCCCGGCTCTCACGCGATGGTGCGACCGGCGGGTTCCGGATCGACCATATCTATCAGGGGGATCCTGACTATCCTGACGCCGCATCTCCGCTCGCCCAACCCGGCGTTGACATTCAGGAGGGTGATCTGATCCTGGGGATCAACGGGGCCGACCTCCGCCGGGCGGAATCGACCGAGCCGTTTCTGCGAAACCAGGCCGGCCAACAGACATTGCTGCATCTCAAGTCTGCGGATGGAAAACGGGAGTATGACGCGGTCGTGAAGCCGATGAGCCTTGGCGACGAGGAGAACCTGCGCTATACCGAATGGGAGTATACCCGCCGCCTCCGTGTGGAGAAAGCGGCCCACGGTGACATCGGTTATGTGCATCTCCGTGCGATGGGCGGCTCCAACTATACGGAGTGGGTGAAGCAATTCTACCCGGTCTTTGACCGGAAGGGGCTCATCATCGATGTCCGTGGCAACCGGGGCGGAAACATCGACAGCTGGATTCTCGAGAAGCTCATGAGGAAAGCATGGTTCTACTGGAAGGGGAGAGTGGGCAAGCCGACATGGAATATGCAATATGCGTTCCGCGGTCACATGGTGGTTCTGTGCAACGAACGCACGGCATCTGACGGCGAAGCGTTCTCCGAAGGGTTCCGTCGGCTGGGCCTGGGAAAGATCATCGGCACGCGCACATGGGGAGGCGAAATATGGTTGAGCAGCAACAATTTCCTGGTTGACCGGGGCATTGCCACTGCCGCCGAAAGCGGTGTCTTCGGTCCGGAAGGCGAGTGGCTCATTGAAGGGCGGGGCGTGGAACCGGACACCGTTGTCGACAACCTCCCCGTTGCGACGTTCAAGGGAGGCGATGCCCAACTCGACGCGGCCGTTGAGCACCTCACGAAGCTGTTGAAGGAGCATCCGGTCGAACCACCGAAAGCGCCGCCGTATCCCAACAAGGCGTTCAAGTACTGACGCCGAACACCACAATCGCTGAGAGTGTGCAGTGAAAAACCTTGTCGCAGTATTTATCGGCGGGGGCCTCGGTGCCTCCTCCCGCTACTGGCTCTCGGGAGTGGTGTATCGCTGGCTCCCGGCGACGTTTCCGTACGGCAATCTCATTGTCAATATTTCGGGGTGCTTCCTGATCGGGGTGCTCATGACTGCCTTCAATGACCGCTTCATGGTGAACCCGGTCTGGAGGCTCTTTCTGGTGATCGGCATTCTCGGCGGCTTCACGACGTTTTCATCCTTCAGCTATGAAACAGTGCTGCTGTTCAGAGACCGGGAAATTGCGGCGGGGCTGGTCAATATTGCCGCGTCGGTGGGCGGCTGCCTGGTCGCCACCATCGTGGGCACCTATGTGGGTGAACTGATGTAGCATCCAGAGGGAAACCAATGAAACTCGAAGGCGAAGGAAAGCTCCTGAGGATTTTTATCGGCGAGGCAGACAGGTGCGATCACAAACCGCTGTACGAAGCACTGGTCCTCAAAGCGAAGGAAACCGGTCTGGCCGGCGTCACCGTATTCCGTGGAATCATGGGATTCGGCGCCGATAGCCGCTTTGTTCATACCGCGAAGATCCTGCGTTTGTCCGAGGACCTGCCTGTTGTGGTGGAAATTGTGGACACGAACGAGAAGATCGACGCTTTTGTCGCCGTTACGGGTGAAATGCTCGAGCGTGCCGGCAGCGGCGGATTGATCACCGAAGAGCCGGTGCATGTCATCCGGTATGCTCCCGGGCACAAACACTGATCCCGGTGTTGGATGGGAGACGTTCTGCCGTTTCTTCTGACGGCCAGCGGCCCGTCAACGCCGGTGCGCCGGCCGTGAAAGGGCTCTCAGACCCATCCTCGCAATTTGCATGCCTGTGCCACGCGCGCGACGGCGACGACCATTGCCGCCAGCCGCGGGTGCACCTGTTTCTCCTTGATCGCTTCCTGCACCGTGTGATAGGCTTTGGCGAGCTTCTTGTCCAGCCGCGCATGCACGAGCTCTTCTTCCCAGAAGTACGAATAATTATCCTGGACCATCTCGAAGTAGGACACCGTCACACCTCCGGCACTGGCGAGAATGTCGGGGATGACATGGATTCCCTTCTTGTAGAGCACGAGATCCGCTTCGGGGGTGGTTGGGCCGTTAGAGAGTTCGCACACAATTCTGGCCTTGATGGCGTCGGCATTCTGTTGGGTGATGGAGTTTTCCAGAGCGGCCGGGTAGAGAACTTCAACGTCCAATTCCAGGAGAGATTCCCGCGGAATGATTGTGCTGCCGGGGAAATTCAGCACGGAGCCGGTCCGCAGCTTATGGGTGACCAACTCTTTCGGATCGAACCCCTCCGCATTGTAGATCGCCCCCCGTGAGTCGCTGACCGCAATCAGCCGCCCGCCGCCGAGGAGTTCCTGATGGAGCAGGGCCGCCCGCTGTCCCGCGTTGCCGAATCCCTGGATTGCGTAGGCGCGGGTGGGATCCAGACCGTGGAGGAGGCATGCTTCGCGAACCGTGATCACGCCGCCGCGGGCTGTTGCATCCCGGCGTCCCTCGGTGCCGCCAATCTGCTGCGGCTTGTCTGTCAACACGCCGGGATGGTGACGGTGCATGATTGTTTCGTATTCGTCCATCATCCAGGCCATGGTTTGGGGATTGGTATACACGTCGGGTGCCGGCACATCCTTGTCCACACCGATGAACTCCGCCGTTGCGCGGATGTACTCACGTGACAGGGTTTCGAGTTCCCGTTCGGAGAGTGTTTTCGGATCGCAGCACACGCCTCCCTTCCCGCCGCCGAGCGGAAGATCCACGACGGCGGTCTTCCATGTCATCCACGAAGCAAGAGCGCGGATCGTGTCGATGGTCTCATCGGGATGAAAGCGGATGCCGCCTTTGGCCGGTCCCCGGGCGTAATTGTACTGGATGCGGTAGGCGTGGTAGATCCGGGTCTTGCCGGAGTCCAGTTTTGCGTGCAGGGTGAAGGAGAACTCCCGCTGCGGCCATTGCAGAAGGTCGATGGTCGGCTGATCGAGGTGCAGCAGGCGTGCGGCTTCCTTCACCTGCTGTTGTGCGACCCTGAATGAATTATAGGATTCCATAGGTACGCGCTTAAGTGGATGGTTCCTTGGGGGCAGGGGGCGGTGGGGGAGTCTCCTCGCTCACATCAAGGATGATGCGGTACCAGCAGTTCCTGCACATGAGTGCCCGGTCGACGCCGAGCAGCACCTGTTGCCACGGGCTGAGCTTTTTCCCGCAGTGGGGACAGGCATCATAGATATTCTGAGGTGGCGGACTTTCAGCGGCCACGACTTGCCTCCGGCTTCAGTATGATTCCCTTACCCTGGTGACCGTTGATTTTAATCGTGAGATGGTTGTCGAAACGGAGAAGACGCGTGAGTTTCGTACGTTCGAGGGCGGGCTGGTTGAGCAGCCAATCCCAGTCGAGGCGGCTCTCCTGATCGTCTGCGCCCACGGTGAAATACCCGACCATGAACGAGGTGATATTCTGGAAAAAATGGGATCCCTGCGACGGGGCGACGGAGAGTTCTTTGAAACCTGTTTCGACGATGGCGCGGGCGCCCGCGATCTGTTCCCAGGTGACGGGGATGCCCAGCCAGGGATCCAGCGAGCCCCATCGCCCGACGCCGATCAGGAGATAGGGCCGGTGTTCGCCGATGAGCCGTGCATTGAAGGCGCTGACCTCTTGCGCGACCGTCCGGCTCATGGAGCGGTCAAACGCATGGTAGTCGACGACGACGATATCATGGATATCTTCCATCAGTCCGTGACCCAGCACCTGCGAACTCTGGCAGAGGACCGTGGCGGGGTCGAAGCCGCGAACATCAAGTTCATCGGGCTCGCGGTGCACCACGAGCGGGCGCATCTGCAGCAACGCGAATTCCCGCGGATGGCCCGGTACCCGTGACATCCTGACGGCGAATTCGATTTCCACGGGGGTTCCCATGCCCCAGGTGCCCATATCCGTCAGAAGCTCGAGGATTTGTGCCAGGGGGAACAGTTTTTGTCTGAGCACCGGACCGAATGTAACTACGCGGACCCCGCTGCGCGAGAGGCCGTCGGTGATAGCATCGTTATCAGCGGAATAGGTGGATCCCACGGCGTGCAGGGTGCCGTCCTCTTCGGCCACGGAAATAGGAAAGCGGCGCACCAGGGCGTCGTGGGTATCGTACCCGAAGTCGGATACGGCATCGAGAGCGAGCGCAAAGAAGTCGCGTTGGCTGATATCCAGAAGTTGTTCGGCGCCGGAGTACTGGGTCAGTTCCATCGGGTACCGGGGGCAGAAGCGTATCGTGTTGCCCCCGTCGACCACCATCTTCCCCAATCCCAGTGCCACGGACACGATGCCGTCATCCGCCGTTGCGGGAGGGAGGGGATAGAAGTTGTACGACTTGGCCACGCCCGCAAAATCCGGATAGAAACGGTCGCCGTGGGCGGTGCCGAGCATTTTCTGCACGATCACCGCCATCTTCTCTTCCTCGNNCGCTTGATGCTGTTGAGAAGGTCGTTCAGCCGGATGAGCGGATTGCCGTGCTTGTTGGGAATCATGTAGGTTTCATAGACACCCGCGAAGGGGTGGTATTGCGAGTCCTCCAACAGGCTCGACGACCGTACGGCGAGCGGCGTGCGCACAATATCCAGGAACGCCGCCAGTTCGCCGAGGACGGCTTCGGGGAAGCTTGGTGCTTCGAGGAAGCGCCGCGTGATCTCCCGGTCGTCCGTGCTGTTCATGGCAAACATGCGGAGATCATTGTCATCCACAAACTCATCGAACACGTCGGTGCCGAGGACGACCGCGGACGGCACGGAGATCTGGACGTCCTCAAAACGGTCGCGCACGTTATAGTCATTGATGAGCATGTTGACGAACCCGAGCCCGCGGGCCTTCCCGCCGAGCGATCCGCCGCCGATGCGCGCAAAGCTGCTGTCGGGATCGAACGAGTTCTTCGTAAAATCCGCGATGATCCCCCGTTGCTGCGAATTCCTGTACTGGTGGAGGGATTCGATGAGATCCTTCCGGAGGGCATCCACATCGGGATAGTCGGTCACTTTGCGGGGCCGCAGTTGATGGGCAAGCCAGAATTCCGTGCGCGCCTTCAGCCAGTTCGAGAAATGGTTCCGCTCGGCGTGAAACTTGATGCTGTCCTCGGGAACCACGGCCAACTGTTCCTGGAGGGTCCGCAGATCATTTGCCCTGCCGACTTCCACCCCTTCCGTCGTTCGGAATACAAAGTCGCCAAAACTGAAATGCTGCACCATGAACTGGCGGAGATCGTGAAGAAACACGGGGGAATCCTTCTGCACAAACGGTGCCCCGATGGATTGCCCGTGCCGTTCGTTGCCGGCGACATTCGAGAGAAGCAGGATGGGGAGGTCGGGTTGACACGCCCGGATGTTACGGGAGAGTTCGATCCCCGCCTGGGGGTCCTGGACACCATTGCGCGGGAAATCAATATCCGAGATGACCCCGAGCAGATGTTCCTGGTAGTTTTGGAAATCCTCCCATGCCTGCTCATAGGTCGAGGAGAGCAGGATTTTCGGCCTTGCCTTCATGCGCAGGAACTTGTGGGTGAGGTTGATGCCTTCGGAGATGAGACGCTGTGACTGCTTCAGCATCTCCGTGTAGACAATCGGCAGGATGGACGAGTACTGCCGGATATTGTCTTCGACGACGAGGACGGTCTGCACGCCGACCATGCGTGTGTCATGATCCACGTTGAGGCGGTCTTCGAATGATTTGACAATGGCGATGATGATGCGAAAATCGCCCTGCCAGATAAAGATCTTGTCGAAGACGGCCGTTTCATAATTCAGGAGCAGATACTGCAGTTCGCGGTTGTCATACGCCAGCAGAACCACGGGGATATTCAGTCCTGACTCCTTGACGAGCCGCGCGAACTCGATCGCATGCATATCGTCGATATGCAGCGTCGTGATAATGAGCTCGAACCGGTGTTCCTCGCGGGCAAGCTGGATGGCCTCGAAGCCGTTGGAGACGCGTGTCAGTTCCGGAGAATGGCTCAGGTTGAAGCCTTCATATTCATTCCGGATCAGCTCATACAGGCGTCCGTCTTCTTCGAAGAGGTAGAGATCGTACAAGCTGGACACGAGAAGGATGTTCTGGATGCGCAGGCGCATGAGATTCTGGAATCCCTGAAAGCGCTTGCCATAACCATGTTCCACCCAGAGGGGATCGAAGCTATTGGATGAGTCGACAAAATCAACCGCCATCGCAGTGCATCCGTTCCATGGTGTCAGGAGGGGGAAAAACAGCAGGGAGAGATGCGTACGCATCTCTCCCTGCAACGACAGACATCACACGACGCCCTGATCCATCATGGCGTCTGCGACTTTCAGGAAACCGCCGATATTGGCACCGTTCACATAATTGCCGGGTGTCCCGAAGCGCGCTGCAACATCCACGCATGTTTTGTGGATGCTCTGCATGATCATCCGCAGTCTGTTGTCCACTTCTTCGCGCGACCAGGGAAGCCGCATGCTGTTCTGCGCCATTTCCAGACCGGAGGTGGCAACACCGCCTGCATTTGCAGCCTTGCCCGGACCGTACAGGATCCGCGCATCGAGGAACCGTTTGACGCCGTCGATGGTCGTCGGCATATTGGCTCCTTCCGCGACGACGAACACGCCGTTCCGCAGGAGGTTCGTGGCATCGTTCCCGGTGATTTCGTTCTGCGTGGCGCTTGGGAACGCGCAATCCGCCTTGTGGTTCCAGAGAGGATTGTAGTCCAGCTTCGGATCGGTGGGGGTATAGACCGCCGTCTTGAACTTTCCGACATATTCTTCAATCCGGCCCCTGCGCACATTCTTCAGGTCCATGACGAACGCGAGTTTCTCTTTCGTGATGCCCGCTTCATCATAGATATAGCCGTTGGAATCGGAGAGCGTGACCGGCTTCCCGCCGAGGTCCAGGATTTTCTCCACCGTATATTGGGCGACGTTGCCGCTGCCCGATACGAGGCATTTCTTGCCTTCGAGCGTCTGGCCGCGCGTGCCGAGCATCTCTGCGGCAAAATAGACGCAACCGTACCCTGTGGCTTCCGGACGGATGAGTGACCCGCCCCAGTTCAGCCCTTTGCCTGTCAGGACGCCGGTAAATTCATTCCGCAGTTTCTTGTACTGGCCGAAGAGATATCCGATTTCCCTGCCGCCGACGCCGATATCGCCCGCCGGAACGTCGGTATCGGGACCGATGTGCCGGAACAGTTCGCTCATGAACGCCTGGCAGAAGCGCATGATCTTCAGATCGCTCTTGCCTTTCGGATCGAAATCCGAGCCGCCTTTCCCGCCGCCCATCGGCAGGGTGGTGAGGCTGTTCTTGAATACCTGTTCAAAAGCCAGAAATTTCAGGATGCCCAGCGTGACGGAAGGGTGGAAACGCAAGCCGCCCTTGTACGGGCCGATGGCGCTGTTCATCTCAATGCGGTATCCCCTGTTGATCTGCACCTCTCCTTGATCATCAACCCACGGGACCCGAAAGACAATGATGCGTTCGGGCTCAATGATCCTTTCGAGAATCTTTGCGGTACGATATTCGGGATGGCGTTCGAAGACGAGAGACAGCGATTCGGCGACTTCCTCCACCGCCTGATGAAACTCCGGTTGGGCCGGGTTTTTCGCTTTCACGTCCGCCATGAGATCTTTGACATACTGTGACATACTACCTCCTGTGTGAGGGCATGAAGATTTGCTGCGACCCGCGCGTGTTCTGTCTCCGCGGATCGCGGTGGAACGATGAGAGTGAGTTTGGAAGGAGATCTGCATCAGACTGCCACGCACATCACCACCGGGGAGGGAACATGGACAGGTTTGGGTTGCCCGGTGGATCGGCGTACAACTATCCTCTTACTGCAGAAGAACAGACGAGCTGTCGGAGCACTAGGCTAAGCCGGGGTAGCGGATGGCGATATTTGCTCTGCTGCGGATGTCATGTTGAGGATTGAGCACGGGGATGCTCCCCGCGCCTTCTTGGCGACTTCCCGCATCATCCGGATGAAGGACGAAGGGGTACATACGGTGTGGTGTGTCGAGTGCTGGAATTTCATGCTGTAGCGCACCCATTGAGGATCCCGGCATGCGCTCTGAACAATGCAATATACGTCTAAAGAAATCACAGAGTCAAGGGACCTGGCACCCATCTGTGGTATGAGATTGGGCCCGTCCCCCCTTGCTTGTGCAATTGGTACTTCCGATATTTTATACAAGCATTTTCTGCCGTCTATCGCATGGTCACGATGTCTGATGGGGCACCTCTTCTCGATACCCACCTCCAGGGTCTTGACGGCATGCCGGTAACGACCTCCAGCTAATGCAGTCCACAAATTGCCCACTCTGACGTCTGAGGCTTCATAGTGGATCGTTCCCTTTCAGGGCTTTTTCGCGCTTGTTCCCGACTCGTGTGTGGTTTCGGGCTGTTTACGGCCGCATTGATTCCCGCGCCCGGCTATAGCGAGAATGGCGGGAGTATCCGTGGTTTCGTCACAGATTCGACGAGCGGAGAGCCACTGATTTTTGCCACCGTGTCGCTGCGGGGAGCCTCCCGGGGCACTTCAACCGATATCAAGGGGTATTTCTATATCGCCGGTGTGCCGGAGGGGGAGTACTCGCTTGTGGTGTCGCTCGTGGGGTACCGTCATACCGTCGTCCACGCATCCGTGCGCGAGAGGGAAATCACGCAGCTCAAGATCCGGCTTGTTCCCGGGAGAATCGAACTGGATGAGCTGACGGTCGTGCAGGAGCGCGAGGAGAGCGAGAAAGACCGCGAAGTCGGTCTCCAGCAGATATCGGCCAGGGAGATCAATCTCACCCCGATGAATACCGAAGCGGACATGTTCCGCGTCGTGCAGTTGAGCCCCGGCGTGACCACCACGGGAGATGTCACGGCGCGCTACTACGTGCGCGGGGGAGGGGGAGATCAGAATCTGTTGCTTGTGGACGGTGTCACGATCTACAGTCCGTTCCATGCGCTCGGCGTGCTCAGTGTCGTCGACCCGGAGATCATCTCCGGGCTGGAGTTCCACAAGGGAGGGTTCGGTCCGGAATTCGGCGGCCGGCTGTCGTCCATCCTGAACGTGCAGACACGCGACGGCAACAGCAACCGGTTTGCCGGCTCCGCGCAGGCGAGCCTCCTGACCGGCAAACTCGCCGTGGAAGGTCCGATCCCTGACGGTTCATTCCTCATCGCAGGGCGCAAGAGCATTTCGCCGAAGTCCCTGGAACGGTTCCTGGGGTCGTCGGACGCCCCGTTCGACTTCTACGATATGTCGTTCAAAGCCAACTACTGCAACCCGGAGCTGGACGGCAACAGCGCATTCAGTGTGCACGGGTTCCTCAGTGCCGATCAGGTGCGTAACGATGATCCGTTCAGGGAAGACTACACGGTCAAGAACGTCGCGATGGGGATCGACTGGAGCAAAGTATGGCAGAGTCCGCTGCATTCAACGGTCCGGTTCGCCTACAGCGGTTTTGACGCTGAAGTGTTGCCCAACTTCAGTTCCGCGGCCCCCCGCTCAAACACGGTGCGTGACGTCACGATGTCGATGGACGCGGCGTATGTGTATGACAGCAAAGATGAGTTGCAGTTCGGTGCGGCGACCAAATTCCTGACGACCCGTTATGCATTGGAGAATTTTCTTCGCGCCTATGTCTCATTCGACGAACACGCATGGGACCTGACGGGGTATGTGAACTATCATTTCCTCCGTTGGGAATCATTTGGCCTCGATATCGGCATGCGGGTGCGGCCACAACAGTTGGCGACATATGGTCCG
This sequence comes from Ignavibacteriota bacterium, assembly GCA_003154155.1. Taxonomy (GTDB): domain Bacteria; phylum Bacteroidota; class Ignavibacteria; order UBA10030; family UBA6906; genus Fen-1255. Next base: position 40,253 of record PMCM01000037.1, read on the forward strand.
GTTATTTTTGAGCCCCGGGTCCGTGCGAGCTATGCGCCGACGCCCGGGCTGGTGATCCGCGGTGCCGCGGGATGGTACTCGCAGGAAGTCACCACACTCACGGATGAATCGGACGTCATTTCGGTGTTTGAGCCCTGGTTAATTGTGCCCGACTATCTCCGGGCGTCCGAGGCCGCACATCTTGTCGCAGGAGTGCAGTATGACGTTACCGAGCAGCTGATGTGCGAGGTGGAGGCGTACTACAAACCCATGATCAATCTGATTGAATCGAACGATCAAAAGACCTCAACGACGGCCTTCGACTACGTCAATGTCAGCGGCACATCGCGCGGAATAGAGTTCTCCATGCGGTACCTGACGGATGCCGTGATGCTGCAGGCCGGTTATACCTTCAGCAAGGCGTCACTCTCCATCAGCGGTACAACGTATACCCCCCGATATGACGTCCGCCATGTGCTCAATCTTTCGGCTGGCGTTGACCTGGGCGACGGATGGACGGTTTCCGCGCTCTGGTCGATTCGATCGGGCCTGCCGTTCACTCCCATCGCTGGATTCTATGACCGGATCGTGCTCACACCATCATCGCCGACGGATGTTCTGCAACCTGCACAACCGGTGACTGCGTGGGGTGAACGCAATTCACAACGGCTGCCGGCGTACCACCGCCTGGATCTGAGCTGCTCCCGGCGGATTGACATTGACCCCGTCCGGCTCTCCCTGGGGATCAGCATCATCAATGTGTATGATCGGAAGAACATCTTCTATCTCGATCGCAATACGGGGGAGAAGGTTTACATGCTGCGGTTCGCACCATCGGCATTCGTGAAGGTCGACCTATAATGAGAATCGCCACCTGGAGCGCTTGCGTGTGTCTCTGCATGCTGGGAATCGGCTGCAAGGAGGATTTCTCGCCGAAGGTCCCTTCGGGCAACAGGTATTATCTGTTCTGCATCGTCTCGGCCACGCCCCTGGGGGGGAGCGTGCAGTTAGCGCTCGTCGACCGGATGTACGATGTGCCCGGCTTGAATCCCGCTGTCAATAAGGAAGATCCCTTTGTGGCGGGCGCGCGCCTGACACTCACCGTGCGCGGCACGCAATACCCGCTCAAGTACAGGCTCAATTTTCGCGAGGACACGACACGGTACAACACGCCGGTGCAATACTATCTCGGCTCCGGCATTCCCCTTGTGGCAAATGATGCGGTCACCATGCAGGCCACATTGCCCGATAGCACCCGGCTGAGCGCATCGACGGAGATTCCCGGATTCCGGCCGACCGACTCGGCACCGGATTTCACCATGGGTGTGACCACCCTTCTCGACAGGGAAAACGTCGGGACGGCATGGATCCTCGACTGGAGCAACGACGTCAACGACGACCATCTGTTTTTCCCCTCCTTGACGCTTGTCTATTCCACAACGGCAGACAGCGGCATCAGCGAACTGCATTCCGTTCCTGTTCCGCTCAAATACGTCGAGCATAACGGACAGTGGACGCCTGTGTATCCCTCCACGCAAACTGCGCCGGTCCTGTCGGTCGATTTTGATGCCATTGACCGGGTCATGCAGGGGATTGGAGAAGGCATCGCCGACAAATCCACCGTGCATCCACGGCAGATGACATTCGTGCTGACGGAATACGATATCTCGCTCTCGCGCTATTACAACAGTGTGAATGGCTACCCGGATCAGTATTCGGTCCGGCTGGACGAACGGACGTACACAAATGTGCGAGGTGGTGACGGCATCGTGGGATCTGCGTACACGCAATCCCGGACCTTTAAGATCGGCCGCCTTTATGCCGCGTCATTTGGCTACACGGTAGAGTGACCAGGCGACCCGCAATCGGCCCCGGTTTTTGCCCCAGACCGGCCCTTTTCAGGCTGAACGCGAACGCCGGGTCGTGGCCTGCCCCACGGACAAAAAAAGGACTTCCCCCTCGACCCCGCGCTTGACACGAGCCATTTATTCAGTATATTGAAGTCAACGTTACGATTCACACACCGTGCACGACAGCAAACATATCGCCACCCTCCGGCCGATCGCGACAGATTCCGTCGCGGACCTATCGGCGTTTGCTCCTGCACGAATTATTCCCACTATCACGACGAGCCTCATTCCCGTTCTACCGCTGATTATTATCGGCTGATGAACGAACGAGGCCAACGACGCCCACACCAAACGTAACGATTTCCCGGAAGTAACAAGGTCAAGCAGAGTTCGCCTCGGACAGGATAAGCTCTTGTGTCTGGAAGGCTGAGTTATGCAGAACGATTGGTCGTTTGCAGATTTTCCCCTGTACGATCCCCGTGCGGAACATGATGCCTGCGGGATCGGCTTTGTCGCGCATCTGAAGGGGGAGAAGTCTCACGGGATCATCACGAAGGGCATTGAAGTGCTGGTGAATCTCACCCATCGCGGCGCCTGCGGATGCGATCCCGAAACAGGAGACGGCGCCGGGGTCACGATCCAGCTTCCGCACCGGTTTTTCGTGAACGAATGCGATCGCCTCGGTTTTGCGCTTCCCGGCGAGGGGGAATACGGTGTGGGCATGATTTTTCTTCCCGTGGAGCCGCAACCCCGGTTTCAATGCCAGGGCATTCTGGACCGGATCGTCCAGGAGGAGGGACTGAGCGTGCTGGGGTGGCGCGATACGCCCGTGGAAGCAGACGCGATCGGGAGGACCGCACGCGCATCGCAGCCGTATATCGAACAGCTGTTTGTCCGCGCGGCTGACGGCATGACCCGCGACGAACTGGAACGAAGGCTGTACATCGTCCGGAAGCGGGCGGAGTCGGAAATCGCCGCATCAGATATCCGCGACAAGCATTTCTTCTATGTCCCCTCCATGTCTTCGTGGACGATTGTCTACAAAGGACTGCTGCTGGCGCCGCAGATTGCCCGCTTCTACACGGATCTGTCGGATCCCGCGGCTGTCAGCGCCCTGTGTCTTGTCCATCAGCGGTTTTCCACCAACACCTTTCCGAGCTGGCACCTTGCCCATCCATTCCGCTACCTGTGTCATAACGGTGAGATCAACACCGTTCGCGGCAACATGAACTGGATGCATGCCAGGCAATCGGTTCTGCATGCCCCCGCGTTTGGACCCGCGATCGACCGGATTTTTCCCATCATTCAACCCGGGGGAAGCGATTCCGCATCGCTCGACAATGCCGTGGAGCTGCTCACACTCGGCGGCAGGTCTCTCCCGCACGTCATGGCAATGCTGATCCCTGAGGCCTGGGACGCGGACTCGAGCATGACTGAAGAGAAGCGCGCGTTCTATGAATATCATGCATCACTGATGGAACCGTGGGACGGTCCTGCGGCCGTGGCATTTACCGACGGAAGGGTGATCGGCGCCACGCTGGACCGGAACGGACTCCGGCCGGCACGGTACCTCGTGACGGATGACGATCTCCTGATCATGGCCTCCGAGTCAGGTGCGTTGCCGGTGGATCCGTCACACGTAAAGATTAAAGGGTGCCTTGAGCCGGGCAAGATGCTGCTGGCGGACCTGGACGAGCAGCGGATCATCCCTGATGAAGAGCTGAAAGCGCAGCTTTCCGCCCGCCGTCCGTTCGGCCAGTGGCTCCGGGAGAACCAGATCAAGCTTGACGATTTGCCGGAGCCGCCTCGGGCGTTCGGCTTCAATCCGCAGGATATTCTCAAACGGCAACGGGTATTCGGGTATACCGACGAGGACCTCCGGATGATCGTTACTCCCATGGCTGTTGCCGGGGAGGAACCCGTGGGGTCGATGGGCACCGATACCCCACCCGCGTGCCTCTCCGACAAGCCGCAACCGTTGTTCAACTATTTCCGTCAGCTGTTCGCGCAGGTCACCAATCCGCCCATCGATTCGATCCGCGAATCCCTCGTGATGTCGCTGACGAGCTATATCGGCACCGAGCGGAACATCTTGGACGAAACGCCCGAGAACTGCCATACGTTGAAGCTGCACGATCCGATTTTGACGAATCGCGATCTCGAAAAAATGCGTAGGGTGTCACAGGGAGATTTTCTGGCAACGATGCTGCCGATGCTCTTCCGGGTGGACGGGGGGCAGAAGGAATTGGAGCGTGCATTGGACGGGCTGTGCCGCCGCGCGTCGCTGGCGATCACGTCGGGATACACCATCATCATACTCTCGGATCGCGGCGTGGATGACGAGTACGCCCCGATCCCCAGCCTGTTGGCTCTTACGGCGGTGCATAATCATCTGGTGCGTGAAAAGACCCGCACGCAGGTCGCACTTGTTGTGGAATCCGGCGAGCCGCGGGAGGTGCACCATTTCTGCCTGCTGATCGGCTATGGTGCCAGCGCGGTGAACCCGTACCTGGTGATCGAATCGCTGCAAGATCTTGCGAGCCGGGGCCGGCTGCCCCAGGGTGTGTCGTTTGACCACGCCCTCCAGAACTATCAGAAAGCGGTCCGGAAGGGGCTGCTGAAGACCATGTCGAAGATGGGCATCAGCACGCTCCAGAGTTACCGTGGTGCCCAGGTGTTCGAGGCCCTGGGACTCGACCGTGCGGTGGTGGAGAAATATTTCACGGGGACCTCCACGCCGGTCGGCGGCATCGGTCTGGACGTTCTTGCCCGGGAAGCGGGGATGAAACATGCTTTTGCGTTCAGGCATGTGGCTGAATACACCCCTGAGCTGGAGCTGGGCGGGAATTACCAGTACCGCATCAACGGTGAACGGCATCTCATCAACCCGCTGACGATTCCGAAGCTTCAGCAGGCCGTCCGTCGCGCCGATGCGGCGAGCTTCCGTGAATTCACGCAGCAGGTGAACGAACAGAGCCGTGAGCTTTTGAATCTGCGCGGACTGATTGAATTCCGGAAGGGGACCCGCAGCGTGCCGGTGGAGGAAGTGGAGCCCGCCGCACGCATCGTCACCCGTTTCGTGACCGGGGCGATGTCGTTCGGTTCCATCAGCAAAGAGGCACACGAAACGCTCGCCATTGCGATGAACCGCATCGGCGGGAAATCCAACACGGGCGAAGGGGGGGAGGATGAAGACCGCTTCACGCCGGATGCCGACGGCAATCTCCGCCGGAGCGCCATCAAGCAGGTAGCGTCCGCACGGTTCGGGGTCTCCGCGCATTATCTCGTCAACGCGGATGAGATCCAGATCAAGGTGGCGCAGGGCGCAAAACCGGGCGAGGGAGGGCAGCTGCCCGGCCACAAGGTCGACATCCATATCGCCCGGACGCGTCATGCGACCCCGGGTGTGGGGCTGATCTCGCCTCCTCCGCACCACGACATCTATTCCATCGAGGACCTTGCGCAGTTGATTTACGATTTGAAAAGCGTGAATCCCAGGGCGCGCATTTCCGTGAAACTGGTCTCCGAGTACGGTGTGGGGACGATCGCCGCGGGTGTTGCCAAGGCGCACGCAGACATGATCCTCATCAGCGGTGATTCGGGCGGGACGGGGGCGGCGCCGTTGTCGTCGATCAAACATGCCGGCATGCCGTGGGAGATCGGCCTTGCGGAAACCCAGCAGGTCCTGGTCATGAATGATCTGCGCAGCAGAGTCCGGTTGCAGACTGACGGCAAACTGCAAACCGGCCGCGACGTGGTTATCGCCGCATTGCTGGGCGCGGAAGAATTCGGCTTCGCCACCACGCCCCTGATTGCCATGGGGTGCATCATGATGCGCAAATGCCACCTGAATACCTGTCCGGTGGGGATCGCCACACAGGATCCTGCTCTTCGCGCGAAGTTCGCCGGCACGCCGGAACACGTCGTGAACTTCTTCTTCTTTATTGCCGAGGAGGTGCGGGGTATCATGGCGCAGTTGGGGTTCCGGACGATCGACGAGATGATCGGCCGGGCGGACGTGCTGCAGGCACGGACGGACATTGACCACTGGAAGGCAAAGCATCTCGATCTCACCGCCGTCCTGCATAATCCTGCGGTCCCTCTCCGTTTCGGACGACGGTGCCAGGTGGCCCAGGACCATGGGTTGCACGACGCGCTGGACCGTGACCTGATCGCACGGGCGGAACCCTCACTCGAACGATCGGAACCTGTCGCCATGAACCTGCCGGTCCGTAACGTGCACCGGGCAGTGGGCGCCATGCTGAGCGGAGAAGTCGCGCGCAGGTACGGCTCCGCCGGATTGCCCGATGACACGATCACCATCGGTCTTTCCGGTTCTGCAGGCCAGAGCTTTGGCGCATTTCTTGCCAGGGGTATCACCTTGACGCTCGAAGGGGACGCCAATGATTACGTCGGCAAAGGACTCTCCGGAGGGAAACTGGTGGTCTACCCGCCGAAAAATTCCCTGTATCCGCCTGACGAGGGGACCATCGTCGGGAATGTTGTGCTCTACGGTGCAATTGCCGGTGAGGCATATTTTTCCGGAATGGCGGGCGAACGTTTCGCCGTCCGTAATTCCGGTGCCACGGCCGTGGTGGAATCCGTGGGCGACCATGGCTGCGAATACATGACCAACGGTTTGGTGGTGGTCCTCGGAAAAACGGGCAAGAACTTCGCGGCGGGCATGTCCGGCGGACTGGCATACGTCTTCGATGAATCGGGAAAATTTGCATCGTTTCTCTGCAACCGCGACATGGTCCATCTCGATCAGCCGGATGAACAGGATCTGGACGTCGTGCACCGGCTCATCGGCACGCATGTGATGTTGACGGGAAGCCCCCGGGGACAGATGATCCTGGAAGACTGGGCGCGGTTTCGGCCTCTTCTGGTGAAGGTGTTCCCGCACGACTACAAGCGCATTCTCGGGGCCGCGCCGCAGGTGTCGCAAAAATCGCTTGCACGAAAGGAGGCGGTCAACGTTGGGTAAGCCTACCGGATTTCTGGACTTCAAGCGCGAAACCCCGGTCCGCCGTTCGGTTGAAGAACGGATCAACGATTGGCGGCCGGTCTATGAGCCGTTCCCGGATGCGAACGTCCGGACCCAGGCGGCACGGTGCATGGATTGCGGNNGGCGTCCCGTTCTGTCATCACGGCTGCCCCCTGAACAACGTGATCCCGCATTGGAACGACCTGGTGTACCAAGAACGGTGGCAGGATGCCGTGCGCATTCTGCATGCCACCAACAACTTCCCGGAGTTCACCGGGCGCTTGTGCCCAGCGCCTTGCGAGGCGTCGTGCGTGTTGGGCATCAACGCCGACCCCGTCACGATCAAGCAGGTCGAGGTGGAGAT
>PMCM01000297.1 GCA_003154155.1 Ignavibacteriota bacterium
TCCCGACTCGACTCTGGCATCGTCGTCCATCCGCACGGCTACCCCACGAATGCACTCTCGGATGCACGCCTGGAGCTGTGCCCTTCCGCTCATCCTGTTCCGGATGAGCACGGTCTTGCAGCAGCGGGCCGTGTCCTTGCCGCGGTCGACGCCATGGGCGAGGGTGACTTATGCTTGGTATTGCTTTCCGGTGGCGGCTCCAGCCTTCTGCCCTGTCCGTTGCCGCCCGTCACGCTCGATGAAATGATGGCGACGACACGGCTTCTGCTCATGAGCGGCGCCGACATCCACGCGCTGAACACGGTCCGCAAGCATCTGAGCGCGCTGGCGGGAGGGCGGCTTGCCCTGCGATGCGCGGGAACCATGGTGACCCTCGCGATATCCGACGTGGTCGGGGACGACCCTGCCGTCATTGCCTCGGGCCCCACGGTCGCTGACCCATCGACCTTTGCCGATGCTGCAGGCGTTCTTCGCCGCTACAGGCTTCAGGACCGGGTGCCCCGCGCCGTCACTGCCTTGTTCGACGACGGCTGCGCGGGCCGGGTTCCCGAGACTGCAAAGTCCCTTCCGCCGCGCCACGCGTACGCGGTCATCGCGTCGGGGAATGTCGCCGCGGAGGCCGCAGCCGTCGAGGCGAATCGATGCGGCTTCGCCCCGCTCATCCTGACGACATCCCTTCAGGGGGAGGCGCGCGAGGCGGGGCGACTTCTCGCATCTGTGGCAACGGAATGCAGGATGCATGAACGGCCCCTTCCCGCGCCCGCCTGCATCATCGCGGCAGGTGAGACAACAGTCACGGTCACCGGCAGCGGAAGCGGCGGCAGAAATCAGGAGATCGCCCTTTCAGCGGCGATGGAGCTTCGCGACCAGCCCGACGTGCTTCTCACTTCATTTGCCACGGACGGCAAGGAGGGGAACACCGATGCGGCGGGGGCCTACGCTTCGAGTGAGACGGTTGCGGCAGGCATTGCACGCGGCCTGGATCCGCACGCGTGTCTGGGCAACAACGATGCACACCGATTCCTCTCTGCCACCGGAGAGCTGATCGTGACCGGTCCCACGGGAACGAATGTCAACGATCTTTCGTTTATCCTCGTGACGCGCCCATCACGACCCTGACGTCATTCTTCGAGCCCGCCGATTGTGCGGGAATCGCACCGTGGACGCGCGTGCCATTCAGCGTGACCGAGGCGACGCCCTTCGAGACGCCGTCGGGGTTTTCCACCGCGATGGTGTACGTGGCGTCGCGCCAGCGGCGTACGACAGTGAAGCCCTTCCAGGCGGAAGGAATGCAGGGATCGACAATCAGGCCTTCGAAGCTCAGGCGCACGCCGAGCATCCATCGTGTCACGGCGGTGTAATTCCAACCCGCCGAGCCGGTAAGCCATGGATGGCGCGCCCTGCCGAATGCCGCATGCTCCCTTCCGTAGACGAACTGGCAGTAGGAGTAGGGCTCGGCCTGTCGTATTTCGATCTTGTCGTTCTGGTTGTACGGCAACAATGAGTTGTAGAACTTCATCGCGCGATCGCCGCGACCCAGTTTGCACTCGGCAATTACTGCCCAGGGATTGGGATGACTGAAAATCGCACCGTTTTCCTTGATCCCTCTGTACACCCGCGTGATATATCCGATGTCGTCATCAGGCCGGGTGAATGTCGGCCAGACCAGATGAATGCCGTATCGCGAGGAGAGGTGTTCGTATACCGCATCCATGCATTTCGTTGCACGATCCTTGCAGGCCACGTCGGAGAGCACGGCAAGGCTGTTGCTTTCGAGAAAGATCTTCCCCTCAGCGTTCTCGCAAGATCCGATTTTCTTTCCCTTCCTGGTTATTCCCCTGATGTACCATTCACCATCCCAGAGCTCTCGTTCGCATGCTGTTTTCACCTTTCGCGCCATCTCCATGTATCTATTGACGTCCCCGGTTCGCTCGAGGAACGAGGCCGCTTCAAGGAAATTCACCAGAGCCCAATGGTGGAGGAAGGACACCATCGCACTCTCCCCGCCACCGAGATTCAGGCAATCGTTCCAGTCTGCACGCAATCCCACAAATATAGAGTTCCATTCGGCGTTTGTCAAGCTAATTCTTTGGAAATGCGACGAATGTGTGCATAACCTGATTTTCAAGTAGAAATCATTGAACATTCTCGCCGGCATGCTCGCGGACATCCCCAGGTACTCTTGTTTCACACAGATCCTGGGCTAAGCATCTATGGAGGTTCCCGACCGATTCCAACATTTCTCACTTTTCAAGGATGGTCAGGAAGAACCGTGGGGGGGGGCGGTGACAGCGGAAGTATAGTAGACAACGACAACATGAACGACGGGACGGAATGACCACAGTGCATCGCGTGAACAATACCAGGCGCGCTATCCCGGATACACTATGCTAAAACGTGCTCCCGCCGTCCCATCGAACATGAGTGTTCCCGAGATTTGTTCGGTCAGGGTCCGAATGATGTTCATGCCCATCGACGTCATGGTACGATAGTCGCTTCCGCGGGGGAACCCGATGCCGTCATCACGCACATCGAGCTGGAGAGTTGTTGCGTTCAATCGCTTGAAGGACACGACGACCGTGCCGTGTTCCCGCCTGGCGAATGCGTGTTTGAGGGCGTTCGAGACAAGTTCATTCGCGATCAGGCCGCACGGCACCGCCACGTCGATCCCCAACATGATATTCTCAGCTTCCACACGCAGAGTAATCCCTTCTCTATGCAACGACCTGCTCAGCTCTTTTGCGACTGAATTGAGATATTCATGGAAGTCGATTTGCGACAGATCTCCCGACCGGTAGAGTTTCTCATGGACAAGAGCCATTGACCGAACGCGCCGTATGCTGTCCGCATAGGCCTCCCGAGCTTGCCCGTCTGTCACCAATTGTGACTGCATTCCCAGCAGGCTTGAAATCACCTGGAGATTGTTCTTTACACGATGATGAATTTCTTTTAGCAAGAGTTCCTTTTCTTTCAGAGAGTCATTCAAGCGCTTCTCGGCACGCTTGCGTTCGGTGATATCGGTCATGAACGCCACTTGTGCCTGCCCGTCAGTGAGCCCGACCGTTGTCACGNNTGCCTTCCTGGACGCTTTGTGGCGCCAGGAAACTCACAATCGGTCTTTGGATAACACTCTCGTCATGCGGCACCAGGAGCATCTGCAGAAAAGCGGGGTTGGCATACAGGATCTTTCCGTCCCTCATGATCGTAATGGCGACAGGAGCTGCTTCGAAAAGGGCCCTGAATCGATTTTCGCTTTGAAGAAGTTCAGCTGCCCGCTTTTCAACCAGTATCTTCAGGAGTCTGGGCTGGCGGGCCATATACCAGACAAACGATCCGCCCAGAACAGAAAGAAGAAGGCTGAGGAGGAGGGTCGGAACCGTTTTCGCTCTTGCCTTGGATCCGTTAATCGGAGCAACTTCGAGAGTCCACTCGCCATTGGGCACCACCACCCGCACCGCGACGGGATTGTCGAGGACAATGTCTTTGTTGAAGAAAGGAACCTCAGTCCCGCTCTGGAGATTTCTCTTCGACAAGCGATACCCATAACCTCTCGACGCCAGCTCGTCAAGATGAGCATATTTGATCAGCGTGGGCATTCTGATTATGACGATGGTGAATCCCCAGAAATACTCTTCTCCGTTCCTTTTGCGAAAAACCGGCCCCCTGCCCACAACCGCAAGCCCTCCCTGAACCAGGTTCAAAGGTCCGGCAAAGATCAGCGATCTGTTCTTTATCGCCTGGAAGGCTTCGTCCTTTTGCAGTGAATCCGTCAGGACATTGAATCCAATGGCCTTCTTGTTCTCCGCATAAGGGTACACATATTGAACCACACCTCCGATCGTGAGTTCGATGGCATCGAGCGAGTTGTATGCACTGGCTATCCGTGGTGCGACAACATCAAAATCCCGGGGAAGAATATCGTGTTCGACACAGAGCGCTATTGTCTGCGTCGCGGAAAGGCCGTGGATGAGAGCGATCCGAACCTGGTCGCGGGCATCGAGAGCCACATTTGAAGTCTCCTGTATCTCGTCATGCAAGCGCACAGAATACACCCAATACGATATCACTCCAGTACAGCTCAGCAAGATCGCCGTAGCGAGGATTCCGGCTACTGAGGGCGCAGTGAAGAATCTGCCGCTGCGTGCGGCGAAACTCATTGAAGTGGACATAAAGGAACCTTGAAGAATGCAACCATGGTAATCTGGCTATCGGCGCTCGGAGGCAGCGAGAAAATGAACCAGGGATGCGCGCTCCAAAACAAGATAAAAAGTACGGAGGAAGGCACCAAAAAGCAAAGAG
>PMCM01000146.1:0-4478 GCA_003154155.1 Ignavibacteriota bacterium
TTCATCCTGGGTTCGACCACCACCTACCTCTATACCTCCGATCGCTTTGCCATCCTGGAACACCTCAACGGCATGCGCGATTCGCTGTTCTTCTTCGGTTCCCTGGTGGTTGTGTACGATATCTACCATTCGGAGTATAAGGCGGATTTCATACACTGGTTCACCAGGTTCCTTCTGTTCTTCGCGGTCGTCCAGCTCCCTGTAGCGGTCGTGCAGTTCATACGGTTTGGCGCCGGCGACGGCGTGGGAGGAACGTATGGAACAGCGGGCGGGAGCGGGTACCTCTCCCAGCTCTTGTTCCTCATCTGTTTTTATCTCGCCGTCCGCTATGCCTCACTCGAGGATGGCTCCCATTTCAGTCTGAAACGGCTGCCGTGGATCCTGATCCTCCTGATCCCGTGCGCCATCAACGAAACCAAGATCTCGTTTGTCCTCCTCGCGGCGTTTATCGCCTTGATCGCGGGATCGCGAAAGAGAATTCTCCGCATCCTCCCCATGCTGTTGCTCGGCTTCGTGCTCGTGTATATGCTCAACTATGTCTACGTGCGCACGGAAGAGGAACAAGAGGATATCTTCGATCCCCAGTTTATCGAGCAGTACCTGCTGACCAACACCGCGGAAGCCGGCGCGGACCTTCCCCGGTTCCAGCGTCTGGTGATCATGTTCCGCATGATGGGCAACGATACCGGCTCGCTTCTCTTCGGCATGGGCTATGGCGTCGTCGGCGGGGGCAACATCCTCGGCGTGTCGCGGCTCGGACGCGCCCTCTATTACCTCATGCAGGGATCGCGCATCCTCCTGTTCCGCACATGGATCCAGGGTGGGTTGCTGAACGTCCTGACGATGCTGTTTGCCGTCTTCGGCTGGGTCCGCGTGCGGACGTACCAGTATCCCACACTGCGCAAGTTCTACTGGTTTTTGATCTTCGCGCTGCTGGTGAGCTGGTCCTATGATGAAGGGCTGCTGGACCGTGTATTCGCTCCGGTCGTGGCATATTTCATGATGTGGATTACCGACGGCGGCAAGAGCGAAGAAGATGTGGAACTCCTCGCCGAAGAAGCGCACGAAGATGGGCAGCCCGATGCCGCCTGACTCCGGATACCGCCGCCCGCGATTGCTTGTTGCCGGCCAGGATCAATTCGGCTACCTGACCGACTCGTATCAGTATGTGCTGCACTTGCGCAAGGAATTCGATGTGACCTACATCGGCTGGGACTACGGCCTCCCGCCGATCACCCTCGACGGCGCGGCTGTCAGACACATCCCCCGTACCGGAAACAAGCTCGTCCGCTACGCGGCATTCCTCCGCGGCCTGCTCACCGAAATCCGCCGTGGTGCATTCGATGTCATTATTCTCTCCCATTTCTGGGGCGCGGGCATCTACCCGCTCCTTGGCCTGAACCGGAACTACATCATGGACGTGCGGACCGGGTACGTCCGCGCAAGCAACACCCTGCGGTGGCTGTTCAACCGCGGCATCCTTATCGATTCCCTGATGTTCCCGCACGTGACCGTGATCTCCGCAAGCCTCGGAGACTACCTGCACATCAGCAGCCGGAAAGCCCATGTGCTGCCGCTCGGCGCGGAAGACCTCGCCATTCCCCCCAAACGCTTCGACAGCATGCGGCTGCTCTACGTCGGGTCACTGGAATTCCGGCACATCGACAGGACCGTCGAGGGCGTTGCCCGCTTCATGCGCGAGAACCGGGGAACACTGCCCATCACCTACGACATCGTCGGCTTCGGACCGCCGGAGGTCGAAGATGCCCTCCGCCGCCAGATAGCGGCGTCGGGCTGCGCAGACCTGATTACCTTTCACGGACGGGTGCCGTATACCGCCCTGCGGCCGTACCTCGAACGCACGACGATCGGGATCGCCTTCGTTCCGCTCGTGGACCACTATCAATGCCAGCCGGCCACCAAGCTCTTCGAGTATCTGCTCGCCGGCATGCCGGCACTGGCCACATCCACCGAAGAAAACGCCCGGGTGATCACACCTGCCAACGGAGTTCTCATTCCCGATTCCGCGGAGGGCGTGTACCAGGGGCTGCACACACTCCGGAACAACCTCGGTTCCTACACGAGCGCCGCCATCCGTGCATCGGTGGAAGAGTACCTGTGGGAAAATATCGTTGCACATAACCTCCGGCCCTACGTGCTGCAACTCCTGAGCGCCAGGGCCGCTGCACCTTCGACACATCACGATGATATCGTCCCGGTCCATACTGAGAAAGGGGTACCATGAGGATTCCACCAGCACGCATCTGCTTCAGCGATCAGGATCGCGCGGAAATTCTGCAAGGCATTGATGAAGCGCTGAAAACCGGCCAGCTGACGCTCGGCAAGAACGGGAAACAGTTCGAGGAGGAGATTGCACGTTTCATCGGGACAAAACATGCCGTGGTCGTGAACAGCGGCACGAGCTCGATCCAGATCCCCATGCACATTTACAACGTGCGCGGGAAGGAAGTGATCGTGCCGACGAATACGTTCTTCGCCACGGCCCTCGGCGTGATGCATGCGGGCGGCATCCCGCGGTTCGTCGACTGCGATCCCACGACGTTTTCCGTCGATATGGACAGTCTGCGCAATGCCGTCTCCGAGCGGACGGCAGGCGTGGTGGTGGTGCACATCGGCGGCATCGTGACGCCCCATATGCAGGAGATCGTGGACCTCTGCAAGAAGCGCGGCATATTCCTCTTCGAGGACGCAGCCCATGCCCACGGCAGCTCGTTCCGCGGCAAAAATGCGGGGACCTTCGGCGAGGCATCCTCGTTTTCGTTCTACCCGACCAAGATTATCACCAGCGGCGAAGGCGGCGTCATCTGCACCGACTCCGACACCATCGACCAGGAATCGCGTCTGTACCGCGATCAGGGGAAGGCCACGTTCACGGCCAACATCCACAACAAACTGGGCTATAACTGGCGCATGAGCGAGCCGCACGCCATCATCGGTATGACCCATTTCCGTCACCTGCCGGAGTTCATTGCGGAGCGCAACCGGCTCGCCCGTGTGTACGACCGCGCGCTGAACGGCGCCGCCGGCCTCAGGCCGCTGCAACTGGCCGAAGGCACCGTGAGCAATTACTACAAATACATCGCCATGCTGGATGAGAAGATCGACCGGGCGCGCCTCAAGAAAATCCTCCGCGAAACCTACGACATCGGACTCAGCGGAGAAGTCTACGAGCTACCGGTCCACCTGCAGCCGATCTTTGAAGGACAGTACAAAAAAGGCGATCTTCCCAAGGCGGAGCATGCCTGCGCACACCACGTCTGCATGCCCCTCTACCAGAAGATGTCCGAGGCTGATGTCGAATACGTTGCGGCGAGCGTGAAGACAGCGCTCGGTATGGTCTAAAACCAGGAGAGACTATGAAGATCGTCATTACCGGAGGTTCGGGTTTCATCGGATCCCACGTCGTGGATGCCGTGATGGATCTGGGACATGAAGTCACCATCTATGATCTCGACTCCCCGCGCTACGGCCAGCAATGCCGGTNNAACGTCAACAGGTTCTTCGAAAGTCCGCTCTACTCCAACGATATTACGGCCCAGGCAACCGGTTGCGTCCTCGAAGCATCGCGGCGCTCCGGCAAGCCGCGGGTGATCCTCGCCTCCACGGAATGGATCTACGGATCGCTGGCGGACGAAGGGAATCAACAGATTACCGAGGAGACCCGCTACGCCGAGAATCCGGATCACCTCTACACGGCATCCAAAATCAGCGCTGAACTGTTCTGTAAAACCTACCACCGTCTGTACGAAGTGCCGTACACAATCATGCGGTTCGGCATCCCGTTCGGCGAACGGGCCCGCCCGGAGACCGTCACCCCGATCTTCATCCGCAAACTGATGTCGGGAGATACCATCACCATCCACGGGGACGGAAGCCAGACACGCCAGTTCATCTACGTGAAGGATCTGGCCAAGGGCAATGCCGCCTGCTCCCAGGATGCGGCGGCGAACGGCATCTTCAACATCAACGGGACGGACCAGATCAGCGTGATCCAGATCGTGCGGACCCTGGAGGAGATCCTGAACACAAAGGCGAATATCACGTTCGTGCCGGACCGCACCGGCAACTTCAAGGGGCGGTTCATTTCTNNGGGTGGAAGGTCCAGTGGAAGTACCGCGATGCCATGGCGCACTACGTCGAGTGGTTTCTTGCACATGAAGGAAAGAGGTCCTGATATGAAACATGCCCTCCCTCTCGTCGAACGTCACACCTCCATCCGGGAGACGATCCAGCGCATCGAACGGAGCCCCTTCACAACGGCATTCGTCATCAGCGAACAGGGGATATACCTGGGCGGGGTGTCCATTAGCGACCTTCGCCGCCTGCTTGTCAGCGGCGCAAAAGCGGAAGATGAGATCGGCGCGTACCCCGTGCGCCATACGTTTCGCCTGACCGAAAAGAACCGCCAGTCGCGGCCGGATATCGACGCGTTGCTTGCCGACCTGCAGCTCCATGAT
>PMCM01000146.1:4495-5642 GCA_003154155.1 Ignavibacteriota bacterium
GTGCGCGTGCTGGACAGCTTCATCTACGGCCGGAAGCCGCTGGATGAAATCAGCGCCAACGACCGGTTGGAAATCGTCGAAGGCGATCTGCGGAATATTCATGTCTGCGTCTCCTCCCTCGAAGGAGTCGATGCCGTCGTGCTCCTTGCGGCTATCGTCGGTGACCCCGCCTCCAAAGCGCGCCCGACCGAAACACTGGAAACCAACGTCCTGGCCACCCAGGCCCTGGCGTCCGCGGCCAAGATGCAGCACATCAGCCGGTTCATCTATGCCTCCACCTGCAGCGTGTACGGCGTCGGCGGCGACCTGCTCGACGAAAATTCCCGGCTCAACCCTGTCTCGCTCTACGCGCGGTCCAAGATCGCATCGGAGGAAATCATCCGGAAAATGGGTGACGACTATTTCGCCCCTACGATCCTGCGGATGGGCACGCTCTATGGGTACTCCCCGCGGATGCGGTTCGACCTGGTCGTCAATACCATGAGCATGAAGTCGTTCCTCGAAGGCAAGATCCAGGTCTTCGGCGGGAGCCAGTGGCGGCCGCTGCTGAGCGTCGACGACGCCGCCGATGTGTACGTGCGGTGCATCGAGGCAGACCTGAAAAATGTCGGCAACCAGGTGTTCAACGTGGGTTCGGATCAGCAAAATTACCAGATCGACGAGGTGGCGGGACGGGTGTCGAAAGCGCTCGGCGGCATACCCATTCTCCGCGACAATGCCAGCCTGGATGCGCGTGACTACCGCGTTTCCTTCGCAAAAGTTGCCGATGTCCTGGGTTTCCGGCCCGCCGGCTCCGTAGAGAATGCAGCGACGACGATTGTCGGCAGATTGCAGGATGGTACGATCCGCAATCCGACGCAGCGGATCTACTATAATCACTATTTCGACGCGGCGGAAGAATAACATCGACGGGGGCGGCGATGGAACAGACCGCAACTGCGGCGCCACAGGCGCCGCCAATGCAGCCACGGCAAGGCTGGCAATCCATGCTTTCACGCCGCCTGCGGACGTCCGCCCGTGCGCTACGCCGCACCCTGGGCCTGAGTCCGATGCAGGCCGTCATCCGCGAGATCTCCCGCCGCGGCGTGAACGTGCGGCAGGCCCGTGCGCTGGAGTGCTTCGCGTTCGACGGCCATATGCACACGAT
>PMCM01000322.1:0-138 GCA_003154155.1 Ignavibacteriota bacterium
CTCGCAGGTGAGCACGGAGCGGATCTCGACGGTCTCGATCGAAGTTTCCGAGATCCTGTCCGCTTTTTCCTCGTCGATCATTTCGCCCGCTTTGGCGATGATCTTGCCGGACATCGGGTCGGTCACGTCGTGCACCGC
>PMCM01000322.1:145-1042 GCA_003154155.1 Ignavibacteriota bacterium
ACCAGACGGCGCGTCAGGTAGCCGGCGTCGGCGGTCTTCAGGGCCGTATCGGCGAGACCTTTCCGCGCGCCGTGCGTGGAGATGAAGTACTCGAGGATGGACAGGCCTTCGCGGAAGTTGGCGATGATCGGGTTTTCGATCAACTCGCCCGTTGCGCCGGAGAGGCTCTTCTGGGGCTTGGCCATCAGCCCGCGCATACCTGCCAGCTGGCGCACCTGTTCCTTGGAGCCGCGGGCNNCCGGAGTCCACCATCATGTACAGGGAGTTGAAGCCCTCGCGCGAGTGCGACAGCGACTCGAACAGCTTGTCGGCGACACGGCTCGTAGCACGGGACCAGATGTCGATCACCTTGTTGTAGCGCTCGCCGCGGGTGATGAATCCGCGCGAGTACTGACTGTCGACTTCGTCGACCGTCTTCTGCGCCTTCATGATGATCTCATCTTTTTCCTTCGGCACGACGACGTCGTCGATGCCGACGGAGAGTCCGCCCTGTGTGGCATAGCGGAAGCCGGTTTCCTTGAGCTGATCCAGGAATTCGGCCGTGCGCAGGTTGCCCACCTGCTGGAAGGCGTTGGCGATGATCTGCACGAGCCGTTTCTTGTTCAGGAGCTCGTTGTAGAAGCCGATTTCCTTCGGGACGATCTGATTGAAGAGCACGCGGCCGGTGGTTGTTTCCAGGAGCTTGCCTTCCACGCGCACTTTGATGCGGGCGTGCAGGCCGACCTTGCCGTGGTCGTGGGCGATGATCACTTCGTCGGGGGAGGAGAAGATCAGTCCCTCACCCACGTCGCCGGTGCGTGACTTCGTCAGATAGTAGCATCCCAGCACCTGGTCCTGCGTCGGTGTCACGATCGGCGCGCCGTGTGCGGGGGAAAGGATGTTGTGGCTCGAGAGCAT
>PMCM01000322.1:1060-3975 GCA_003154155.1 Ignavibacteriota bacterium
AACGCCTGGATGCCGAGCCGGTGGAGTGTCGGGGCGCGGTTCAGGAGGACCGGATGACCGTCGATGATGTGTTCCAGGATTTCCCACACCTCGGGGCCCTTCTTGTCCACCATCTTTTTTGCGCTCTTCACCGTCTTGACGATGCCGCGTTCGATGAGTTTGCGGATGACAAACGGCTTGAAGAGTTCGACCGCCATGTCTTTCGGCAGACCGCATTCATGCAGCTTCAGTTCCGGCCCGACGACGATGACGGAGCGGCCGGAATAGTCGACGCGTTTGCCCAGCAGGTTCTGGCGGAACCGGCCCTGTTTGCCTTTCAGCATATCGGACAGGGATTTCAGTGCGCGGTTGTTGTCGCTGCGCACCGCATTGACGCGCCGTGAATTGTCGAACAGCGAATCGACCGCCTCCTGCAGCATCCGTTTTTCGTTGCGGAGGATGACGTCGGGCGCCTTGATGTCGATCAACCGTTTCAGCCGGTTGTTCCGGATAATCACGCGCCTGTAGAGGTCGTTCAGGTCGGACGTGGCGAACCGGCCTCCTTCGAGGGGGACCAGGGGGCGCAGTTCGGGCGGAATGACCGGGATGATGTCGAGCACCATCCATTCGGGTTTGTTCAGCGGCGAACCTTCGCGCTCGCGAAACGCCTCGACCACGCGCAGGCGTTTGAGGGCTTCCTGTTTCTTCTGCACGGAAGTCTCTTCGCGGATCTGGGCGCGGAGTTCCGCTGCGAGGGCCTCGATGTCAACCTGCTTCAGCAGGTTTTTGACCGCTTCGCCCCCGATCTGGGCGACGAACCGGCGTTTGTCGTTGAGCTCGAGCTCTTCGTTGTTTTCGGGGAGCGACCCGAGGATTTCGAAGAATTGCTCTTCCGAAATCAGGTCTTTCCTCTGCAAGCCGGTGAGGCCGGGGTTCACGACGACGTAGGATTCGTAGTAGATGATCTTCTCNNCGGCGGACGCTTTTCTGGGTGACTTCCACGCCGCAACGGTCGCAGATGATGCCCCGGTAGCGGATCCGCTTGTATTTGCCGCAGTGGCACTCCCAATCCCGCACAGGCCCGAAGATTTTCTCACAGAAGAGACCATCTTTTTCCGGCCGGAACGACCGGTAGTTGATCGTTTCCGGTTTCGTCACCTCGCCATGCGAACGTGCAAGAATCATGTCCGACGACGCGAGGCTGATGATAATCTTCGAGAATGTCTTTCGCACTTCTCTCTCGTGACGCAGCAACGGATTTGCCCTCCTTCCGGTGGTCAATCTACTCTAATTTCACATCCAGTCCGAGGCCCATGAGTTCGCGGATCAGCACATTGAATGATTCCGGAACGTTGGACTCGGGAAGATTGTCGCCCTTGACGATCGCCTCGTACACTTTGGCGCGTCCGGAGACGTCATCACTTTTGACGGTGAGTATTTCCTGGAGCACATGCGCGGCGCCNNGCCTCCAGCGCCCACACTTCCATTTCGCCGAACCTCTGGCCGCCGAACTGGGCTTTACCGCCAAGTGGCTGCTGCGTGATGAGTGAATATGGCCCGATCGAGCGGGCGTGGATCTTGTCGTCAACCAGGTGCGACAGCTTGAGCATATAGATGACGCCGACGGTAACTTCCTGATCGAACTTTTCCCCGCTCCGACCGTCGTACAGCTCGGTGCGGGAACTCTCGCTCAGGCCCGCCTTGCGCAATTCGGCCTGCACATCCTCCCATGTCGCCCCGTCAAAGATCGGCGACGCGTAGCGGTTGCCGAGAGCCTGGGCTGCCCAGCCGAGCGCCGTTTCATAGAGCTGACCCAGGTTCATGCGGGACGGCACGCCGAGCGGATTCAGGACGATATCGACCGGCGTTCCGTCGGGGAGGAACGGCATATCGCCGACGGGCACCACGCGGGAGACGACGCCCTTGTTTCCGTGGCGGCCGGCCATTTTGTCGCCCACCGACAGCTTCCGCTTCTTCGCAACGTACACTTTTGCCAGCTGCACGACGCCGGGCGGCAGTTCGTCGCCCAGCTGGATCTTGTTTTTCTCGTGCCGGAATTCCTCTTCGACGCCTTCCAGTTTGTCGAAGTAGGCGGCGTAGATTTTCTGGAGTGTCCCGTTTTTCCGTTTGTCTTCGGTCCAATCGTTCGCCGGATCGAGTTTCTCGAGCTCTTCATACCCCTGGAAGGTATCGCTCTTGAAGGTCGTGCCGCTCCGGAAGACCATATTCCCTTCCGTATCGCGCACGCCGACGGATTTCTCCTCATCCAGCAGGATGCCGAGTTTGCGGGCCAGACGTTCACGCAGTTCCGCCAGCACTTTCCGGCGTTGCCGGTCGAGGGCATCGCTGCGGCGTTTGTCTTCTTTTTTCGATTCCGCATCCTTTTTCTTGCGGCTGAACAGCTTGGTATTGATCACCACGCCTTTCATGCCGGGAGGCGCTTTGAGCGAGGCGTCTTTCACGTCGCCGGCCTTCTCGCCGAAAATTGCTTTCAGCAGTTTCTCTTCGGGGGTCGGGTCGGATTCCCCCTTCGGCGTGATTTTGCCTATCAGGATATCGCCTTCCACCACTTCTGCGCCGATGCGGATGATGCCGTTCTCGTCCAGATCCTTTGTGGCATCTTCGCTGACGTTGGGAATTTCGCGCGTCAGTTCCTCTTCGCCGCGTTTGGTGTCGCGCACCTGCAGTTCGAACTCTTCGATATGGATGGAGGTGAACACGTCATGCGACACGACGCGTTCGCTCACGATGATGGCATCTTCAAAGTTGTAGCCGTTCCACGGCATGAATGCCACCACGACGTTATGGCCCAGAGCCACTTCGCCGCCCTCGGTGGCTGCGCCGTCTGCGAGCACGTCCCCCTTGCGGACGCGGTCGCCCGGTTTCACGATGGCGCGCTGGTTGATGCACGTGTCCTGGTTGGTGCGGAAGAACTT
>PMCM01000020.1 GCA_003154155.1 Ignavibacteriota bacterium
GTGGCTCTCCGGCCTCGCGGAGAAATACCGCGATCGCTACCCGCGCAGGACCGTCGTCGAGACCTTCCACGCTGTGGACAAGGTGGCGGTGGCCAGAGCAAACATCCGACTGAGCTACGACAGGGAGGCCGGCTATTTCGGCTCATCCATACGCGGCTCCGAGTTCGTGATGAATGTCACGGAATACGACCGCATCCTCACGGTGACCGCGGACGGAACGTATCGCATCATGGCCCCGCCGGACAAGGCGTGGATGCCCGGCGCGCTCCTGTTCGCGGCGGTATGGGACGCAAAAAAGGGCGAGCACTTCGTGCTGGTCTACCGGGACGCCAACAAGGTGGCGTGGGGAAAACGTATCCACATCGAGCGTTTCATCACCAACAAGACATATTCGCTTGTGAAGGAAGGAGCCATCGGCATCGACTTCCTCTCGGAGAAGAGGAACCCGGGCACCGTGCAGCTTTCCATGGTGCCGGTGAAGAGACAGAAAGTGAAGGCTGTCGTCGTTGACCTGGGAAAGATACCTGTCTGCGGTCTGGCAGCGCGCGGCGTGAAGCTGTCTCAGAAGGCGGTGCAGCACGTCGTGCTGCTGCCGGAGAAGGAAAAGCCGGGGAAGTCGGTCAGGAAGTAGGCTCGACGCGGGACACGGCGAGAACCTGATTCACCCGTATCGTGCTGAAGAGCTCGGAGACCGGATAGTAGCGGTTGCGGCCGATCATGCTGATGCCGTCGGAATAGCGGACGCTGTTGGAGCTCCAGTCGCTGGGGATCGGATCATAGACGACGAACCATTTTCGGTCCAGGCTGTAGCCCTTGATCAGCACGTAGTGCCCGACATTGTCCTTGTAGTAGGCGCCAAAGAGATTCTGTGTCGGGTCTCCGCTCGCCCTGCGCACGGACACTGTGTTGTACAGAAGGATGGCGATCTGACCCTGGTCGATGATCTTGCGCACGTCGTCAGGGCTCCAGGCAGGTTTCAACTCCGAGCTCACGCCGCGCGTTCGGAGCACATTGATCATATCCTGGAATCCGATTCCCCCGTCGCCGGTCCATCCCACTGCTTCGCGCACCTGCGCCACAGGAACATACTCTCCCTTTGCCCACGAAATGGCCATTGCCACCATGCTCGGCCCGCAATTCGACTGGGTGCCGGTATTGAACTGCGTCCGGTACCAGTCCATGTCCGCCCGGTCCACGTTTCGTGAAGGGATGGGGCTGACGAACAGGTAGTAGCGCATGCTCTCACCGCCCTTGTCGACGGTGAGGTTGTAGAAACCCGCCCTGTTCGCCGCGTATGTCTGCACGCCTTCGCCCGAGCCTGCTTTCACGATGGGGGATTCTTCGAGGGACGGATATCCCAGCACTGACATGACTTCGCCGTCCACGTCGAAAGGCTGGCCTACGTCGTCCAGCGTGATGAAACGCTGGTCTCCAGATGCCCACGCTCCCGGATGCGGCACCGTGATGTAGATGGTGTTCGAGCTGTGGACTTTGCCATCCGCGTCCCAGGCCTTGAGACTGACGTTGTACGTGCCCGGCTTGTCGTAAGTCCAGAAGGTACCGTCTCGGAAAGACCGATGATTGTCCCCCAGGTCCCATTCGTAGCGAACAAGGGTTGTATCCTTCAGCGGTTCCAGGGTGAAGTGGGCGGTCACTGATCTCCCGTCGTTCTCCTGGGTGGCATCGATCTGCACCTGCTGGCCCGGTTCGGGCCTGGTGACGATGGCCAGTCCTGCGGTTTTGGGCAACACGGGCATCTTGATGGTCTGGGCATGAACCAGGGAGGGAATGACCAGGTGCTGCCCGGGTTTGATGGCGCTGGGGTTCGAGAGATTGTTGTAGACCGCAAGACGCGTGAAATCCAGTTTGTACACGTACGCGATCTCAGAAAGGGTCTCCCCATCCTGTACCGTGTAATCCAGATCCACATTCGGGTCCCGTTCCAAAGCCCCTGTGCCGACCGCCGCTTGCGCGTTATCACGGGTCGCGGCGGCGAGGGTCGGGATCTCCGACGGATTCGACGCCCAGCCTATCCCCTTCTATGCGATGAGCGACCCGCTCAGGAGGACTGCAATGGCGGCGATGGGGACAGTAATCGGTATTCGGGCGAACCAGCGGGGACGCGACGCTGCTCGATGGCGCGCCGCATGGTGCTCCACAGGCCTGCCTGGCAAGGCACGCGTGCGCCTGATAATCTTCTGATTCTGCAGTATCGACCTCATCCAGTTCAATGTTCGATCTATTTCCTTCCCGGCTCAATCCTTATTCTACATCGATATCACTCTCCTTGGCTACTATAACTTTTTCCCTGATCGTTGCGGAAGGGAATGAATTTGACACTCACCCCATTGTACACGTCGGTCCTTTTCAGCGTAACGGCGCCCTTTTCGTCGGTGACCCGCTCCACCTTCATGATGTATTGCCGCGCGGGAGGGCCAAGAGGCACGACCATGATCCCGTTAGGGGTGAGCTGCTGGATCAGCGGCGGTGGCAGATGGTCCACCGCGCATGTGACAATGATGCGGTCGAATGGGGCATATTTCTCCCATCCGTAAAAGCCATCGCCAAGCTTGCGGTGGATGTTCTTATACCCCGGATACCGCGTTTCCAGCTGGTCGTAAAGGCTGTCCGTTTCATGAAACAGCGGTTCGATGATCTCTATGGTGTATACATAGTTGGTGAGGTGGGAGAGGATGGCCGATTGATACCCGGATCCGGTCCCGATCTCCAGGATCCGCTCGTCTCCGTGCAACTCCAGCGCTTCCGTCATCAGGCCGACCATGTACGGCTGCGAGATGGTCTGTCCGTACCCGATTGCCATGGGATGATCCCCGTATGCCCGCGCCTGCGAATCGGTCGGCATGAAGCGGTGGCGTGGGATACGGCGCATCGCGTCGAGCACGCGCGGATCTTTCACGCCGCGCGCCGCGATCTGCTTCTCGACCATGTCCTCGCGTTCGCGCGCGAAAGACGCATCGTCATTCCGAGATCTTGATTTCCACATGTCTCTGAAGGTCGTGGACACACGGTAGCCTGGCGCCGCAGCCCACAGGTTCTAAACGCAAGTTCGCATCCGGAACGTCCATTATACCTGCGAACCCGACGCCTTCAAACAAGCTGACGGCAACACATAGTCGACGAGTTTTCGAATCAGGACCATGGATAGCGACTCATGCTGTTTGTAACTTATTCTCTTGGCGTCAAACACGCTTATTCCCCCTTTGAAGGGGGTTAGGG
>PMCM01000157.1:0-14849 GCA_003154155.1 Ignavibacteriota bacterium
AACGCCATCAAGTACACGCCGGAGGGCGGGTCGGTAACGTTGGCGATGGAGAAGCACGAGGGGCTCGCGGTCTTCAGCATACGCGATACCGGCATCGGCATTCCGCAGGAGGATCTGGGGAAGATCTTCGACAGGTTCTACCGGGTGGACAAGGCGCGTTCACGCGAACTGGGCGGCACGGGTCTCGGCCTGTCCATCGCGAAATGGATCGTGGAGTTGCACCGCGGAACGATCATGGTGACGAGTGAGGCGGGGGTGGGGTCGACGTTTACGGTAAGTTTACCGCTGGGGTGAAGCGAAGGAAGAAGGAAGAGGGAAGAAGGAACGATGGTCGGAATCCTCCATCGTGTTTTCCTTCTTCCTTCTTCCCTCTTCCTTTCTTTTTAGAAGTCCAGGCCTAACGAGAAGTAGTATTTGGGCGGGGAGAACCCGTTGTAGTACCACGCCCACGCAACGTCGAAGCGGAGCAGGAAGCCGAGGAAATAGATCCGCACCCCGGTTCCCATCCCCATCAAGAGATCCTGCGTCACCGTGGCACCCTGATCATCCTTCGTAAACGCACGGTACTCCTTCTCTTTGTTCCACGCCGATCCCGCATCAAAGAACATCACGCCGCCCAGGCTCTGCAACCCCAGCGGGAGCGGTCCCGCCTGCACCAGGGCGAACATCGGATACCGGAACTCGAAATTGAACAACGAGTACCTCGACCCGATGGCCGCAACATAGTTGTAGCCGCGCAACGGCAACCCGGCCTGCAGGAAGATGAAGTCCTCGGCATTTTGCAGCGGGATGTAGCCCCCCTCGAACGTGTAGTTGATCCAGTTTTCCACGCCCCCGATGATAAACTTCTGCGGGTTCTGCCCGAAGCTGCCGCCCCCCGCGAGACGAAGGACGATCGTGTAATTGCGTCCGAGGCGGAGGTAGTCGCGATAGTCGAAGTCCACGTTGAAAAAGCTGAGACCGTCGGCGCCCAGTTTCGGCGTGCCGAACAGGTTCACCTTATACCGCGAACCGGCGATGGGCGCCAGCAATCCCCACAACGATGTGTCATGCGTGTAGCTCAGGTTCGGCACCACCACCGTCCGGGTCTGCACAGGATCGCTGGTATAGTCCATGTTCTCCTTCGAGATATTGAACCAGCTCAGACCGAAGTCCACCCGGTTGAACCGGTCGAAGGGGTACTGTGCCGTAAGGTTCGCACCGTAGGTCTGGAACCTGTAGAGGCTCCCGCCGTGGTCGTCATTGATCACGACGAACCGTGCGCTGTGGAATCCGCCGAACCCGAAGTCCATCCGGTTGGGCAGATAGAAATATTGCAGCGAGTAATCGCTGTTCTTCAGATCGAGAAGCAGGTTGGTGGAGAAGACGATCTGGTGGTCGCCCAGCAGATCGCTGAACGCCATGATCGTGGAACCGGAGACGCCGTAGAACGTATCGTACCCCGCGTTGCCGTAGACGATATCCGGTGTGAAATTGAGCTTGTACTTGTTCACCCGGTACCGGCCATCCTCGTCCACATTGCCGGCGATCTTGGGGAGACGCGACATGAGCGAATCCTTCGGCAACGGCTCATCACGTCCGTCGGTGAACACGTAGTTGGAAAAATCCAGCTGGATGTCTTTGCCGTACAGGCTCGAGGTGTCCGGAGCCGCTGCAGCCGGGGGCGCCTGCGCAACGGCGGTCGTTTCCGCCAGGGCAGGTGCGGGCGTGGCATGAGCCTTGCGGAACGGCGTCGGTTCGAGGGATGTCACCCGCAGCAGGCGTTCGAACGGACTGCGCATCAGGAAGATGTCGAAACCCGACTGGTTCAGCGAAGAGAACGCGAGTTTCGTGCCGTCGTGCGAGATGGAGAGCTGATACACGCCGCTGATGGAGTTCGTAATCGGCCGCGTGGTCAGGGAATCGAGCTTGAGCTCGTAAATATTGTTGATGCCGTTTTTGTCCGAAATGAACAGCAGTTTCTTTCCGTCGGGCGATGCGACCGGGGATGTCTGGTCGCAGTCCGTCCAGCTGGTCAGCTGGCGCAGATTCTTGCCGTCCACGTCAATCCGGTAGATATTCAGATCGGGAAAATGGTGACCGTAGACACGGGAACCGTCATTCACCGCCGCCCCGGCACGATCGGAAGCGAAAAAGAGCGTCTTGCTGTCGGGCGACCACGATGGCTGCTCGTCGGTGTAAATATCCTCGGTAAGATTTGTCAACGCCTTGGTGGCCAGGTTGTACACGTAGACATCCGACTGCTTGGCAACGTCGCCGATGAAAGCAAGGTATTCCCCGCTGGGTGACCACGTGACCGAGAAGATCCCTTCCAGACCGAACGTCAGTTTTTCAATATCCCCGCTCTTGACGTTGACGAGGAGGACGGCATCCTCTTCGCCCGCTTTTGCAGCGATGGCGAGCCGTTTGCCGTCGGGCGACCAGCTGATGCCCGGAGTCAGAAGATGCAGCTCTTCAAAATTCGGCGTTTGCTGGCCGTCAACGATCTTTTCGACCTGTGTGCCGTCCACCGCATTCATGACGAAGACATCGAAATAATCGTTCCTGTTCGAGATAAAGGCGATCTTGTCACCCTGGGGGGAGATGGCCGGACTGGTATTATAGAAGCCGCCGTCTTTCTTATGCTCGGTCAGGCGGCGTGCATAGTCCACGGGGTCTTCGCGCTTCGCAATGTCGGGCCAGTATTCCACTTTGAGCTCCTTCATCCAGCGGTCGGAGAGCTCCTCCATGGTCAGTCCGATCGAGCCGCGGAATCCCGCTTCGACGCTGCGTGTGCTCTTGATCCGGTTGAGGATCTCGCCGATCTTCTGCTCGCCGTATTTGTCGGCGATGTAGTGCCACAACGACTGGCCGCCGCGGTAGGCGAAGTACCCGTAGAGCTGCTGCATGGGGGGCAGATACTGGTTCACCGTGGCGTCGCGGATGAACATGTCCGTGTCGGTGTCCCATTTCAACGACTCGTATTCCGCCAGCCCTTCGTTGAACCAGATCGGAAGCTGGAGGGTGATGTTGTTGCTGATGATCGACTGGATGCTGCCGCCGTAAAACATGTCGTTGAGCACGGCATGCACGAGCTCGTGATGGATCACGTGGCGGAATTTCTTGTAGTCNNGGGGACACGGTTGACGAGCTGGTACTTGAACAGCTTGCCTATCTGCACATACGCCGACTCGGCGGCGTTCGCCGTAAACTCCGCCAGCGGATAGCCGTCGTTGGCGAAATACACGTCGAAATGATCGGTCTGAATATAGGACCAGTTGAATTTTGTGTACTGGACCTTGTTCTTCCCGAACTGATCCTCCTGGGCTGTCAGCGTCGCCGGCATGACGGCACACAGTGCCGCACCGGTCAGAATCGCCCAAAACATGAACTTCCGTTCCATACGGTCCTCTCTCATTCCGTGCCTTCCATAACAACGCATGCGTGAACCTTATTCGTTCCGTTGCTGTTTGCGGTCACCCGGGCTTTTTATGGGCCCTGGATGGTGGTCCCGAAGGGGCCCCTTCGGAAGGACGCACAAGCGCCAGATCGATTGTCCTGTGCTCCGGATCCACCGCAACGACCTGTACGCGCACCCGGTCCCCGAGCCTGTAGACCCGCCCCCGCGACCGCCCCCGCAGGGCATACTGTTTTTCATCAAACAGGTAATAGTCGTCCTCCAGATCCCGCATCCTGACCAGCCCTTCGATGAGGATTTCGTGGAGTTCGACAAAAAAGCCGAAATCTGTCACTCCGGAGATGACACCGGCGAATTCGTCCCCCAGGTGACGCTTCATATACTCGATCTGCATCACCTTGACCGACGTCCGTTCCGCTTCCGCAGCCACGCGCTCGCGGTCGGAGGAGTGCCGGGCGATCTCCGGAAGGGCGTTCCGCATGGCCTCGGCGCGCGGGTTGTCCACACCGTGCAAGTACATATCCAGCAGCCTGTGCACAATCAGGTCGGGATACCGGCGGATGGGGGATGTGAAGTGGGTGTAGTGCTTGAACGCCAGCCCGTAATGTCCGATGTTCTTGTCGGCATACACCGCTTTCGCCATCGACCGGAGCGCCACTTCGTTGATCACTTCCTCCACTTCGGTCCCTTTCACCGACTCCAGCAGCTTCTGCAGCTCGCGGGAAGTGACGCCGCTCTTGACGTCCAGCGAAAAACCGAACTGGCGCACGAAATTCGACAGATCGCGCAGGCGGTCCTGGTCGGGCACGTCGTGCACCCGGTAGATGAACGGCCGGAGCACTGCGCCGCTCTTCAGGCCCGCGACATGGCGGGCGACGGTCTTGTTGGCCAGCAGCATGCACTCTTCCACCAGGCGGTGCGCATCCAGCCTGAGCTTCTTGATGAGCTTGTCGGGAAGCCCCTGCTCATCGAAGGTGAATTTGGTTTCGGCGCTTTCGAAATCGATGCTGCCGGCCTTTTTGCGGATCCGGTAGAGCGCCTTGGCCAACGTGTTCAGCTGCACAAGCACGTCGGCATGGTCCCCCTTCCCCGCATCCAGAATCCGCTGCACTTCCTCATACGAGAACCGGCGCCTGCTCCGTATGATGGAGCGGGCAAAGGAGTACCCTTCCACCTTGCCGTCCGGGTGAACGTCCAGCAGCGCGCTGAAGGTCAGACGATCCTCCTGCGGCCGGAGGGAACAGAGGTCGTTCGACAACCGCTCGGGAAGCATCGGGATGACTTCGTTCACCAGATACACGCTGGTGCCCCGGTCGTAGGCTTCGCGGTCCAGCGCAGTGTCTTCGCGTACATAGTAGCTGACGTCGGCAATGTGCACGCCCAGGCGCATCATGCCGTCTCTCAGCGGC
The DNA here is from genome assembly GCA_003154155.1 of Ignavibacteriota bacterium. Lineage (GTDB taxonomy): Bacteria > Bacteroidota > Ignavibacteria > UBA10030 > UBA6906 > Fen-1255. The sequence continues at coordinate 4,807 of PMCM01000157.1, forward strand.
TCACAGGAGAGCGCGTCGTCGAAGTCCTTTGCGTCTTCGGGATCGATGGTGAATGTCGTGAGGTGACGAAGGTCCAGCCGCCCCTCCAGCGCCATTGCGGGGATGCCGTGCGGCAACGCCTGCGCCTCCCGTTCCACATCCGGAGGGAACGACGCCGGCAGGCCGAACCGCCGCGCAACGCTGAGCACCTCGGTGCGGGCGTCGCCCGCCGGGCCCAGCACTTCCACAATCGTCCCCTCGGGGTTCAGATGTTCGTCGTCCCAGGGCGCAAGTTCGACAACCACTTTGTCGCCCCGTGTGGCGGGCCCGGCATCCACAAACACATCCCGCGAAAAACGGGAATCGTCAGGGACGACGAAGGCAAAGCTCTTGCTGAGTTTCAGCTCACCCACGATGCGCGTGGTGTTCCGCTGGATCACACGGGCCACTTCGCCCCGCAGCGCCTCCCCCTTTTTCTTGTGGCTGGGCCGCGCGAAGAGCGAAACCTCCACTTCGTCGCCGGGATAGGCGGTGTGCAGGAAGCGCGCATCGATCACAATGTCGTCTTCCCATCCGGCCGGCCGGACAACGCCGAACCCGCGCCGCGTGATGCTGATGAGACCGGTGACGTGACTCGACTTTGTGTTCTGCTTCTGCCGGGCTTCCGGAATGTAGGCAATCCTGCCCCGTTCGTCCGCCTCCAAAAGCCCCCGGAGCTTCAACTCGTCCACCAGCGCGTGCAGCGCCGTGTAATCTTCCTTGCTCCTGACGCCCATGCGCTGGGCAAGGTCCTTCAATGTCATGCGCGTCCGCGGACGTGCCGAGAGGAACGTAAGGACGCGCTTCTTGATGTTTCCTGATGTTTTCTGTTTCACTGTTTCCTTGGTTAAAACGAAAATCGGTAAAAGACCCGCGCGGAATTCGTCCGCCGCAGATCGGTTGTCTGCCCGAGCGGCCCCTGGTCGATCTTGCTCTCCAGCTCGATCATGAAATTCCGGAGCGACTGGTTGTCGAAGATCGTGCCGAATGAATAGAGCAGGCTGAAATTGGCGTTGCCCAGCGGATCATCCAGAATCTGCCCGCCGTACCTCCAGTAGCCGTTCCAGGCGGAGCCGCTCAGGCGGATATCCGCGCTCTCACTCCGTACCGTGGAGGCATTGAAGTTCAACTCCACCGAGTTGATGAACCCCGTTTGCGTGCGGAGGAACTCCGACACTGTGCCGGTGAGCAACGACGAGGCGCCCGTCAACAGCGACTTGCGCAGCGTCTTCTCCATGTCCGACGTGATTTCACCCTTCTGCGCCGTGGTCAGCGGGAACGATCCGTAGATGATGAATGCGATCGCATCCGATTGCACGTCGTTCGATTTCAATCCGCGGTACGCATCGTAATCGGCATCATCGATGGTCATCGACATGTTCAGCTTCGGCTCCTTGCGCGGACCGCTGATCTGGATCGTGACCATGATGCGCTCGTTCTTGTCGCCCGAAACGGTGTCCTGCACCGTCCGCTCGCCGCGATACGTCGCGGTGATGTCCAGATCCGGGTTCATGAAATCTCCGCTGAACCGGATCCGTCCTTCCGCGTCGAAGCGGCGGTAAAAGTTGTAATACGCCCGGCTTACCGTAAGATCCCCCAGCCACTGCCGCCCGTCTTCGGTGATCGTGAACCCGCCGTCGATCGTTGCGACAAGCTCCTCGCTCGAGATCGGGTTGAACACCATGCGGATGGCGGTGGAGCCGCCGGTGGCCTCAATGTCCAGATCGTACTTCATGCCGTCGAGAAACGACTTTGTCCCCTGGAGGTCGGTCGTGATGCGCCGCTCCCCGCCGACAAGATGATCGCCGCCGAAATACCTGTCGGCCGCGGTCAGGAANNTTCTCGATTTCCCCGGTGAAGTGCAGCCCCTTCGGCCCGATCTCCACGAAGAGATCGCCGTACATCGAGAGCGACGATTTCCGGGTCGCCTCTTTCACTACGTTCAACTGTCCGGTCGCGGAGAGATTGAAATCCCCCGGTCTGAATCCCCGGAGCGCGAAATCCCCGCCGATGGTCACCAGTCCGGTGCGGTCGGCGCTTTCGTCGGCGGGAATGTTGCGGATCCGCGCGCTGACCACGCGAATGCGATCCCCCTCCGCCTGGAATTCCCCGTCCATCAGAAAATACATATTGTTCGGCTGGAACAGGAAATGACAGTCGCTCAGTTGCATCGTGCCGGTGTAGGTCGGCTGCTGCGCGGTGCCCACCATATGCAGATCGCAATTCAACGTGCCGGTCAACTGGTTGAATGTCGGCAGCAACGGATCGAGAATGTTAATCTGCACCCCGTCCCCGCGTATGCGCAGGTCCATCGCCGCATCGGCCGGTACGACCTCATTGCCGACCGCTATCGGCATGGTCCCTGTAATGCTGAGCGCCGGAGTCCCCGCCAGCAGCCGGACCGGATCACCTGCACCGATTTCCAGCGTCAGGAGCCCTGCGCGGTACGCCGCTGTGCCGTTCACGGTGCCGAACGGGATGCCCCGGATGGCGATGCTGTCGGCACGTACCGTGGCATTAAACTCCGGGTGATCGACCGATCCGCCGACCACCATCGTGCCGTCCACGCTGCCCCCGAACGATTGCACGTCGCCCGACGATTCCTCGGACGCCATGAAATAGCGGAGGTCGTCAAGCTGCATGCCTGAGGCACGCAGCGAAGCGACAATGACGCCCCCCTTCCGGAGGGCACCGCGGGCGTCAATCTCCTCCTGACCCCGCTTGAATGTGGCCTGTGTGAGGCGGATAGCCGTACTGGTGACGCTCAGGGCCATTCCGCTGTCTGCGGTCCATGCGTATCCGTCATATGCCGCAGCAAGAGAATCAATTTTACAAAGAACGGAATCCCCCTCCAACCGGGCCTCACCTTTGACGTTTCCACGGAACTGCTGGTTTAATGCGCCATGGGCGCTGAAGACTGCCCGCCGGTCATTGATCCGGAGGTCCAGCGCCAGACTGTCCAGCTCCGTTCTATTGATATTCATGGTTGTCACCCCTGCACTGACGTGCAGGTCGGCGGTGGCAAAGGAGCGGCCCGGGGTCAAATCGTTCGTTTCCACCTTGCATACGCCGTTCTGGACGAGCATCCCGGAATCAGCGGCGCCATAGTAGAATTCCGTGACGTTCAACGCGGTGGCCGAGGAGAGACGATAGTAGTTCCCATCAAGGTTGCCGCTGATCACACCGCTCCCGTTGAATTCCCTTCCGCCGAAAACAAGGGACAGCAGCCGGACATCCTTCACCGTTGCATTATACTTGCAGTGCAGCGTGGAAGGATCGTTCTGCAGGCGGACGCGCAACGCGTGAAATGCGGTCGTGTCGGTGGCGGCACGGAGCGTCGAATCGAACGGCGTGAACCGGTCACGCACGGCAAGCCCGGCATTCTGCACCTCGAAGACCAGCAGGGACCGGAGATAATCCAGGTCAAACACACCGCTGACCGACGCCTCCACAAACGGCGACGTGAGGGCTATGTGTTTGTTCGCGGTATCCGCCTGATCCACATGCACATGGAGAACACCGTCGGTCAAAGGATAGTCCCGATAGCTGGACGACGAGAAGGTGAGGCCGAGATCCCCGCCGATGGCGGCCAGCGAGGTCCCTTCGCCATTCGCCTCCAGCGTGCAGTTGAGGTCGCTGGCGTAGGTGGAATCGTTCAGGAAGTCCTGGAGGTTGAGCGACTGAAGCACCCCATGCACGCCGAACACCGGCCGCGGCGTATCCAGAGAATCCAGGTGGCCTTCGAGGTTCACCGTCGCCGGGCCCACGGTCAGCCCGAGCGTGCCGCTCAAGTTCCTGTCGCGCGCGGTCACCTGAACCTCCGCACGGGTGATGGGCAGACGCCGGTACGTTGAACTGTCCAGCGTGGCGCTCCCGACGGCGTTCATCCTTACCGGCTCGGTTCCGTATCCTTTCACCGTGATGCGGCCGTTGATGTTGCTCTCGATCCCCCGTTGATCCAGCAGTGCCGCAAGATTGATCCCCTGCACCCGGACCGTTCCATCATACTGCAGTTTCCGCGGACCGCCGAAGCGCAGGCTGAATGCATCCGTGCGGAAGCTGCCTGCGCGGGAATTTGCCGCGAGCTTGACGGTGAAATCCTGCGGCGTTCCCCTGTACACCCCCTTCAACGTCACGGGACCGATGGACCTGAGATCGGGAAGCGGCGTGCGCGGCATGAGCTGCAACAGGTCGGCCGGATCGATCACGCTCTCGCCGATTTCCAGGTCCAGGGCGAGGCGCGACGGTTCATGCAAGTTCGTGAGTGTGCCGGTCGTCTGTATCCGGCTCGAGCCGAAACGCAGATCCATCGGATGGACAAGCAGGGCACCGAACCGGCCGGACGCCTGGAGCGTACCATCCACCGTCCCGTCAAGAAATCCGGTTTCCGGAATGAGACACCCCAGTTCATGGAGGTTCAATCTGTCGATGTGAAGGTCGGCGAGCGTTGAACAGGTGCGCAATCCCGCCAGCGTGACACCGCCCAGCAGATCGGCCCCCCTGAGGGCTGCGGTCAGCGCGAACCGGGAACTGTCCGTGACCATGCGCATGTCGCGAACCTCGGCGCCGGCGGGTGCGAGAGCGAATACGCCCGACAACTGGCGCACGCGTACCGGAGTTCCGGCAAGGGCAAGCGTCAGCCGCGTAATGTCCGCCTGGTATGCATGATGCTCCATCTGGAACGCCAGTGCAAGATTGAGATCCCGCACCTGCATGTGGCTGTACCGCACTGCATCGGGCAGCCTTCCGTCGCCCGGCGTTTGCATGCCGAGCGAATCGGTCAGGAAGAGAACGCCGTCGCGAATCTCAAATCGCCGGACAATGATCGGCCAATCGAACTGCGAAGCGGAGGTGTCCTTCTGCGTGGGACGCACCATCTCGTCGAGGTTCCACCGGCCAGCAAGCGACCGTGTGAGATGGATGCGGGGATGGTACAGCACAAGGTCGTGGACGGAGATACTTCTCCCGGGGAGCGCAAAGAGATCGTACCGCAGGGAGATTTGATCGGCATGAATGAGCGTGTCGCCGTGAAGGGAAAGCGTGATGCCGTTGATGGAGAACCCGGTCACAAGGTTGCCGTCAATCCCCCCCAGTGCGACGTCGGCAATCAACACCGAGTCGAGCTGCGCGAGGGCGAACGAACGCAGCCGGTCGCGGAAGAATTGCGTCTGGGTCATCCCCGCAACCACCAGGAGGCCGAGCAGCACCGCCCCGGTGGCATACAGGATCCAGCGCAGGATATGTTTGACGGCGTTCATCGCATATCAGCCGGCGCCCGGAGCATCCGGCGTTATACTGTACGCATCCAGAACTTTCCGGATGACGTTGGTCGTGGACCTGCCCGGGGTCAAGCGGATGCGCCGCACCCGTCCGCCGTGCGCTTCCACGATATCTTTGCCGACGATCGCGTCGGCGCGCCAATCCGCACCCTTGACCAGCACGTCGGGGATGATCGCCGCAATCAGGCGCTGCGGCGTGTCGTCGCCGAACAGGCAGACGTAATCGACGCAGCCCAGCGCGGAGAGGACGGCGGCCCGGTCGCGGTTGTTGTTGATCGGGCGCTTCTCTCCCTTGATCCGCCTGATCGATGCGTCGGTATTCAACCCGACCATCAGCACGTCCCCCATCCGGCGGGCGGCCTGGAGGTATTCCACATGCCCGCGGTGCAGGATGTCAAATGTCCCGTTGGTGAAGACCACGCGCTTGCCCTGCCGGTGCAACCGCCGGCGGATGCTGCGCAACTCCTGACGCCCGACCACTATGCCCATGAGCGCGCTCCGGAAGATGTGAGGTACCGCGCAACCGCTGTTCGCAATTCCCCGGGACGAATCGGCACGATGCCGATGGCTCCGACAACAACACCGCTCGCACAGTTGGCCAGAATGCACGCCTCGCGGATCCCTGCGCCGCTTGCGAGCGCCATGGTCAGCGTGGAAATAACCGTATCACCTGCACCCGACACGTCCTGCACGTTCTCGGCCATCGACGGGAGATGCAGCACGCCCCCGCCGGCTTCGAACAGCGACAAGCCGTCTTCCCCCCGGGTGAGCAGAATGTTTTCCGCCTGCAGCATTTCCAGCAGTTTCTTGCCCGCGCGTTCGACATCCGCAACGGTGCGCAGCCGCCCTCCCAAAACCTCTTCTGCTTCGCGCCGGTTCGGTTTGAAGACCGTGACATGCTTGTATTCGAGGAAGTTGTCAAATTTCGGGTCGACAGTCACGATCGTGCCGTGCTGCCGGGCGATTGCGGTGACTTCCTCAATGACGTCCTTCGTCACGACCCCCTTGTTGTAATCCTCGATGATGATGCCGTCGAGCGACGGGATCTCCTTCCGGACGGCCTCCACCAGCTTCTTCCGGAGCGGCTCAGCNNGGCGCCTTGGATTCGTTGTCGATGCGGACCACATGCTGACCCTGGGCGATGACCCGGGTCTTGATCGTGGTCGGCCGGGAGGCGTCGGCGATGATGCCGCTGCCGTCAAACCCCGCCTCACGCGCAAGATCGCGCAGCATCGCCCCGGAATGATCGTCGCCGATCAGCCCGATCACCACCGGCGTGCCGCCGAGCGAACGGATGTTGTGCGCGACGTTCGCGGCGCCGCCGAGCCGGACCGATTCCGACTCCACTTCCACCACCGGCACCGGGGCCTCCGGCGACACCCGCCGCACAACACCCCAGTAGTACCGGTCAACCATGAGATCCCCGATGACCGCGATGCGTTTCCCGGGGAACCGGTCGAGAAATCCTGAAATGTTATCCTGGGTCATTGGTCAACCGCGTCCCGCACCGGGCGGAACACTCCTTTGTTATAGAGAGAAATATAGACATCGACCCCCGCAGACGCAAATATTCTTAGCGTACCAGCGGCGCCAACGCCCGCACCAGCCTGTCGACCGTAAGCCCGAGACGCTGCTGATCCGCCTCCAGCGTCACATCCGCAAGTGCATAAACCGGCTCGCGCATGGCGAGCAGCGTCGCAATCCGGTCCCGCAACTGGTCTTCGTTCAGCCGCTCCCCGTCGGCGTTCAGCACCATCGGACGGTCGGTTTTGTTCCGGAGCCGGCGTGTGATCTCCCCCACCGGGACCTTCAGATACACGAGAATCCCCGACCCGGTAATGATCGGCAGCGTGTCGGGATCGGACAACGTGCCCCCGCCGAGCGAAATCACCACGCGGTCGCGTCCGCTCAACTCCGTGACCATCGCCCGCTCGCGTTCGCGGAAATAATGCTCCCCCTCGTCGCGGAAGATCTCCCTGACGGTTTTTCCCTCCACCCGGGCGATCGCAAGATCCAGATCCACAAATTCAAATCCGAGGGCGTTGGCAAGTATCGGACCGATCGTGCTCTTGCCGCTGGCCATGAAGCCGGTCAGAAAGATGCGGCGATTCCGTTCGGCAATGGGAATGCTCATGCCCTGCTCCCCTTCCGGAGCGTGCACAGACGTACGCTGCTGGACCTGCCCCGGCGTGTGACGGGCTTCAGTTCCTCCGCAACGTCAAAACCGTTCGCCGCAGCGCCTGCGAAAAAATCGTCCCCCGTGCTGCGGCACGGTTCGCCCAGAAGGACGAACCCATCCGGGCGGAGCGCCGCTCCGAAAAATGTCATAAGGGGTTCAAAGTGTCTCCGCTCGTACACGATGTCGGCGCCGATGATGATGTCGTAGGCCGCGGACGGAGGCAAACGCCAGTCGAGCGGGCGGATCTGTAGCCGGCCGCGCTCCGTCTGGTCCAGATTCGCGCCGGCGTTCCAGCGCGCGAACAGCAGCGCGTCGTCGTCATAGTCCGTCATGGTCACCTGTGCCCCGGCGCGCGCTGCGGCAATTCCCGCCAGCCCCACGCCGCATCCCAGTTCGAGCAGCGCGGCACCGCGAAACGAGGGGTCCTGCAGTATGTGTTCTCCCATGACAATGGAAGAGGTCCAGAGTTCCGCCCAGTACGGGAGCCGCTCATCCCGGGCGAACTCGTCGACGCTGATGTCGTCCAGGAGCTTCTCCGGTTGACGCACAACGGCCATCCAGAAACGATGACCGCCCAGCGCCACCTCTTCCAGGGCCAGATCAAACTTGCCACGCAACATTGCGAGAAGGGCTTCATCCGGCGCACCGGAAGGGAGGGATGGCACAGTCACTGTGTTGCCGGTATGATCAAAAGTTGAAGCCGATGCCAATCTGGACCACCATGCCGTCGGTGTGGACGGTCGATGCAAAGGGACCCTGCGGCAGAGAAACAAAGATATCGCCGTACTTCACATTGGGCACTGCAAACGCGTTGGTGGTCTGGAACTGCGCATCGCGGAACTTGATGTCGGCGCTGGCGGTGAACCACTCGCTGATCCGGTAGGCGAAGCCGCCCAGCACATGAATGCCGAACCCGGCGGTGGATGTGGTTGTCGGCGCTTCCACGCCGGCCATGACAAAGTGCCGGTCGCCGAAATATGCTGCGACGCCGCCCCCCATGACAACGCTGAACGCCCCGGCAGTCACCGGGATCCGGAAATACCCGGTCAGCTCCACCGGAATGACGCGGTAGTTGTCTTCCACCGGCACGACGCGCTGCGCGGTGGCGACAATGTTCCTGCCGCCGTCGTTGTGGATGTATTCGCTGCCGAGTCCCAGGGTGATGTTGCTGTTGGCAAAGTGATACTGCACTTCGCCGCCGAGGCCGTAAAAATCAGAGAAGGAGAATGCTTGCGCGCGGGCCACCGGGTCGGCTGCGTTCGGGTTGGGAAACAGCCGGCCGGAGGTGTTCAATGAACCTTTTGCGACCACCGAAAACATCCGCTCCTGGGCCAGGGAGGCGCTTGCCGGAGCCAGCATGAGCATTGCTGCGGAGAACAGCACAACGCTACGCATCATCCCTCCTCCCTTTCTCCGGGGGCGTAACTACCGGAAGAACCGGTCGCGGTCATCCTGAATATCTGCTTTATCCTTCAACTGCGCGAGCCAGTCGGACAGGAACCGGTTGCGCTTCTCCTGCAGCATGCGCGACATCAGCACTTCATGCTGCGCGTTGAATGCCGTGGAATCGAACGGCGACACCGACAGCACCTGCACGAGGAACGCCCCACGCTGGTTCTGCACCGGCTGCGAAATCTGCCCGGGCTGCAACCCCGCCACGGCACCCAGGAAGTACGGGTCCCGTCCGACGCCCGGCACCGAACCGCCCAGCGTGAAGGCTGGTAGTTCCTGCACCTTGACGGCCGGGTTCAACGCCGTGATCTTCGTCAGGCTGTCACCCGAGGCCAGCTTCTGGCGCAGTTCCGCCGCCATCGCCTTCACCTTTTCTATCTTCTTCTCGCGGATCGCCAGCGGCCGGACCTGATCTTTGACTTCGTCAAACGGGCGGACACCGGCATCCTTGACATCCGTAACAGCAAGAACCGCCGACCCATTCGTCACGGTGTACGGTTCGCTCACGGTGCCCACCTTGCTGTCAAACGCCCAGCGGACCACCTGGGGCAGCATGCCGAGGCCGGGGACCACGGTGCTCTTCTGCTGCACCTGAGTCTCCTTGACATCGAACCCCATCTGCTTTGCTTCCTGCGCAAAATTGGTCGTACGGGCATTGTATGCGAAGTCGCGCGCCCGGTCGAACAGATCGTTCTTGGTCTGGCTGCTCGCTGTGACCTTCATCGAGATGTGGGCCAGCTTCAGCTCCCGCGAATCCAGGGCGTGCACCTTGATGATGTGCAGGCCGTACGGGGAACGGATCGGTCCCACCACCTGGCCGGGCTTTGCCGCAAACGCCGCCTTCTCAAAATCGGGCACCATGCGCCCTTTGCCGAACCAGCCGAGATCGCCGCCGTTCTGCGCGGAACCGCCATCCTTGGAGTACTGCTTTGCCAGCTCGCCGAAATCTTTGCCCGCCTGGACGTCACGCAGGATTGTCCGTGCGAGATTCCTGGCCGCCGTGGTGTCTTCACCCGGTTCAAACGACAGCAGGATATGGCTCGCGTGAATGAACTGGTCTTTCCCCTGCCGCTCACCCAGCACTTTGAGCAGATGGAATCCGTCGTTGTCTTCCA
>PMCM01000157.1:14902-20303 GCA_003154155.1 Ignavibacteriota bacterium
CCGCCCCGCGCCTTCTTCGCCGCATCCTCGATGTCCTTGCGGCGGGCGCTGGAATCGATCGAGGAGGGTTTTTCCAAAAACAGCACATAGCCCAGCTTGCGCGTGGCTTCCACATGATACAGGTCGGGGTTCTGATCGTAATAGGCACGCACGTCGGCATCGCTGACCTGCACGTCCTGGTCGGTCACCATCTGGCTCGCGTCAAGCAGCGTGTAGAGTGCGGTGTACTTCTGGTTCTGGTCCTGATACCGTTCGCGGAGTTCCCCTTCGCTCACGCGCACGGAGGCGAGCAGCACGCTCTGCAGCTTTTCCTGCAGCCGGCGCTGACGCAGGTTGAGTTCGTATTGCCGGAGCCACTTCGTGCCGAAATCGGGATCCGCACCGCTGGGGTCGCGGACAAACTGATTGGGGTTCGCAAGAAACTGTTCGTACACGTCGCGGCGGAATGTGCCGGTCGAATCGGTGAAGTTGCGCTTGAGATCTTCGGGGGGATTCTCGCCGCGCACCCAGTCGATCAGCTCCTGGTCGCTCACCGTCAACCCCATCCGCTTCAACTCCCCATCCACCAGGTGCTGCGTCACGAGATTCTGCCAGACCTGTTCGCGAATCTGGGTCAGCGCGGTCTCGTCCGGCTCCGTGCCGCTCTGGGCTTTCTGGTTGTCGGAGGCCGACTTCACCAGATCGCTGAATTCTTTGTAGGAGACTTTGGCGCCGTTGATCTTGCCGACTTCATCCTGGTGACCACCGCGCATGCCGAGGTAGTCCATTCCCCATTCGAAGATGATGGTGATGAGGAACGCAATAAGTAAGCCGAAGAGGATCACGGGCATACTGTCCCGCATCCGTGTCATGATAGGCATAGCTGCGAATCAACCTCCTTACCGGGAAAAAAGCAGAAAATGATGTTTAAAAATATACGCGAATAATGCTGGAAAAGCAATGTATTTCTTGACTTTTCCGCCACTTCAAGGTATATTTATGAGCTTTCCATAAGTCCTCGAATGGTTGACCCCGGAGGTGCGCATTGCGTAAGTACAGAGTAAAGCTATTTGTCATTCTGGCCACGGTTGGTCTGGCACTCTACTTTCTGTATCCGACATACAGAGACTACGATCTGCATCAACAGTTGAAGGATCTGCACGGACCCGACAGCCTGGCGTTTGTCGAAAAGAACGAAACGGATATCCGGGATAACCGGGCGAAGCGCATCAAACTCGGTCTTGACCTGCAGGGCGGCATGCGCGTCGTGCTGGAAGTGAACGTCCTGAGACTGCTGGAAGACCTCGGGAAGAACAAAGACGACGTCTTCGTACAGATCATGAACGAAGTGCGCGACGAGGTGAAACGGTCGGATGAGTCCCCCGTCGTGATCATGCAGCGCAAGTTCGAAGCGCGGCAGATCAGGATGAGCCGTTATTATGGCAGCCTGCGCGATGAAAACAGCAAAGTCGCGTCGATGCTGGAAGACGAATCGAAAAAGGCCATCGACCGGGCTATCGAAATTGTCGGGAACCGCGTCGACCAGTACGGCGTGTCGGAGCCGTCGATCCAGAAACTGGGCGGCACGCGCATCAACGTGGAGCTCCCGGGCGTCAGCAAAGAATCGGAAGTCCGGCAGCTGCTGCAGGGAACCGCACTTCTGGAGTTCAAGCTGCTGAAGGATCCCGAACTCGGCTACCGCGTGATGGAAGGGGTTGACAAGGTACTGGCGTCAACGGGCGCAAAAGACAGCACCGATACGACGCTTGTCGCGGCCGGTGCACCGGTCGATTCCGCAAAGACCGACACCACAAAGATTGCGACTCCCGAAGGGGAGATGAACAGCGAGCAGTTCGCCAAAAAACATCCCTTCTTCTCGATTGCCCTCGTGAGCCAGCAGCATCCCGGCGAGGCNNCCGAGTGACATTCAGTTCCTCTGGAGCGCAAAGGCACGCATCATGGAGGGGGGCAAACGCTACTACGCGCTGTATCCCGTGAAAAGCACGCCGGAACTCACCGGCGGCGTGGTCGTGAACGCCAAAGCCACCCTCGACCCGGGCACAAATCAGCCCATCGTCACGATGGAGATGAACAGCGACGGCTCGCGCGACTGGGCGCGGATCACGGGAGCGAACGTGAACAAACGCATCGCCATCGTGATGGATAATGCGGTCTTCTCCGCCCCCGTGGTGCGCAACAAGATTACCGGCGGCCATTCCCAGATCGAAGGGATGGAAAACCTCGACGAGGCCCGCCTTCTGGAAATCGTGCTGAAAGCCGGCGCGCTTCCTGCCCCGGTGGATATCATCGAGCAGCGGTCCGTCGGGCCGTCACTCGGTGAAGACTCCATCCGCAACGGCATCCTCTCGTCCGTGCTGGCCACCGTGCTCACGATCATCTTCATGGCCGTCTACTATCGCACGGGCGGACTTGTTGCGGACGGCGCCCTGGTGTTCTGCCTTATCTTCCTGCTCGGCATCCTGGCGGCATTCCAGGGGACGCTGACGCTCCCCGGCATCGCCGGCGTCATCCTGACGCTCGCCGTGGCCGTGGACTCGAACGTGCTGATCTATGAGCGCATCCGCGAGGAAGAAGCAACAGGCAAGACCCTCCGGGCGGCGATCGATGCGGGATATGAGAAAGCGTTCTCCGCGATTTTTGATTCGAACGTGACCCATCTCATTTCCGGCATCATCATGTATCAATTTGGCAGCGGTCCGGTGCAGGGTTTCGCCCTCACGCTGATGATCGGTATCGTGGCATCCATGTTCAGCGCAATCTACCTCACGCGCGTGTTTTTCAATATCCTGACCGACCGATACGGTTCCAAGGTCTCATTCGGCTAATCGTCTTTACCAGGAGAATGCGTTCATGCGGCTTTTCGAGAAGACAACAATCGACTTTATGGGTAAACGCGGGCTCTGGTACAGCGTATCGGCCACGGTGATCTTTATCGGCATGATGACGCTCGCGTTCAGGGGAGTGGAATTCGGCATCGACTTCCTCGGCGGTACGGAAATCATCGCCCAGTTCCAGCAGCCCGTCAGCATCAGCGATGTCCGCACCTCGATGGACCGGGTAGGCATGGGCAAGGCGGAAATCAAGACGTTCGGCAGCGACCGCGACATCCTGATCCGCACACCGGAACAAGCCGAAGGCAGCACCATCGGCGATAAGATCCGGGGTGCACTGACCCAATCCTTCGCCGGCAACCCCTATACCGTGCTGAAAGAAGACAAGATCGGTCCGAAAATCGGTGCTGAGCTCCGCCGCAACGCCATCTACGCGGTCATCGCGGCAATCACAGCCATCGGCATCTATGTCGGGTTCCGGTTCAAGTTCATCTACGGCGTCGGCGCGATCGTCGCCCTGTTCCATGACGTTCTCGTGACCCTGGGGCTGATCGCCATCTTCAACGGCGTGCTCAACCTGGAGATCAACCAGAACATGATCGCCGCGTTTCTGACGCTGATAGGCCTTTCGATGAACGATACGGTCGTCATCTTTGACCGAATCCGGGAAAACCAGAAGATCTTCCGCAGCATGGGCCTCATGGATGTGATGAACAAGAGCCTGAATGAAACACTGAGCAGAACGATCATCACGTCGGGAACGGTGTTTGTGGTCCTCGTGGTCATGCTCTTTGTCGGCGGCGAGGTGACCCGCGGGTTCGCATTCGCACTGACCATCGGCATCGTGACCGGTACCTATTCGTCGATCTACATCGCCAGCGCCATCGTGCTGGATTGGGTGATTCGAACCAAGAAGAGCGGCAAGGCCATCGCGTAACAACCGCTGGGCCGAGGAGGCGCCATGAAGCTCAAGACATCGGTGCACGGCGCGGTCACCGTCTTTCATCTGGACGGCAATCTGATGGGCGGACCGGACGCTACCGCACTTAACGGGAAACTGCACGAGTTGATGGAAGAGGGGAAGAAGCAGGTGGTGGTGGATCTGGCCCATGTGGAATTCATGAACAGCTCGGGCCTCGGCCTCCTCATCGGCGGCGCAAGCCTCATGAAGACCGCAGGGGGCGGCCTCAAGCTCGCGGCCGTATCGGAAAAGATCCTCGCACTGATCAAGATCGCCCGCCTGGGCCCGGTGTTCGAGACGTTCGCCACCGTGCCGGAGGCGGTTGCCAGTTTCAAGAAGTGAGTCAAAACTCTTTCTCTGCCTCCGGTTCCGTTCGCACGGGGCCGGGGGTTTTTTATGTCAAATATCCTTTCTGTCCACTTTCTTTGCTCGCTTTCATTTCTGTTACTTTCTTTGTGACCAAAGAAAGTAACCAAAGAAAGTCTTTGCGAGATCGTAACCCGCAGGCTCGGGTTATGCAAGCTCATGGACATGCGATTTCGTTTTGCAACTGTACGGCTCTTCGTGAAAGCGAACGAAATCGCAAACCGGGCTTGATTGGCCACCGCGCGATCTGCCACGATCTCGCAGTGCCGCCGCACTTTGGGTCACCTTTGCGGGAGGGACCGCGGAACCGCAGGCAGCTGGAGCGCGAGCAAACCAATCCGGATTTGTGGTCTCGTGTGCTTATCCCCGAAGCGATACCAGAGCAACACGAGACCACATGTACCCGGGCATGCTCTCGCTGAGCCTGCGGGATTGCGGTTCCGCCGCCCTTTCTTTCCGTCCACTTTCTTTGGGCGAACAAAGAAAGTGGACATAAAAGCAATAAAAGAAAAGTTCATTTACTTTGACGGTCTCACTCTATGTCAGTACAAATAATCTTGGGTGCCCAGTGGGGCGACGAAGGNNAAAGGCAAGGTCGTCGATATGCTCTCCGAACATGTCGACATCGTCGCCCGGTACCAGGGAGGCGCCAATGCCGGACATACGGTCTGCATCGGCGATAAACAGTACGTGCTCCACCTCCTCCCGTCGGGGATGTTCCATCCGCATATCACCTGCGTGATCGGCAACGGCGTCGTGATCGATCCGACCGCACTTTTGACGGAAATCACCCAGCTGGAAGCGGCGGGCATCAGCGCGCACGGCAGACTCCTCATCAGCCACAACGCGCACCTCATCATGCCCTACCACAAGCTGCTGGACGCCATCCGCGAACAGGGCGCCCAACGCATCGGCACCACCGGCCGGGGCATCGGTCCGGCCTACATCGACAAATTCATGCGGGTGGGGATCCGGATCGTTGACCTCCTTGACCGCGACGTGCTGGCGGCCAAACTCACTCAGAACATCAAAGAGAAGAACGAGATCCTGACCAAGATTTACGGTGAAACCCGTATCGACGTGGATGCCATCATCGCCGAGTACCAGGCGTTCGACCAGCGGATCGACGAGTATATCACCGACACCACACTCTACCTGCACCAGGCGCTGAAAGCCGGGAAGAAGGTGATCGCGGAAGGCGCTCAGGGAGCGCTGCTGGACGTGGACCACGGCACCTATCCGT
>PMCM01000038.1:0-1275 GCA_003154155.1 Ignavibacteriota bacterium
CAGGAATGCGCCAAGATCAAGGAATCCCGGGCGCCAGAAAAGGATTTCCCGGCGTGGGGCGAACTGGCCGAGCGGGCGGCATTGTGGGAGCTGACCACCGCCGTCTCGTTCCTCTATGCCGGCGCCGATATTCTGATCATGTATAACCCCCGATCAGTGGCGGCAGTGAAAAGAACCATATCGCAACTGTTGGATCACCAATGAACACGGAGCACATCCTGCCTCACCTTATTCTCAAACCATTCCTGGCAGATGTGATATCCGCAGCAGATGGAGGTAGCATCGCATGGCGCTGACAGGTTTACAAATTCAGAAATTGTTGCCGAAAACGAACTGTAAGGAATGCGGATCCAACACCTGCCTTGCGTTTGCCATGAAGTTGGCGGCGAAGCGGGCGGAATTGGCAGCCTGTCCCTATGCTTCCGATGAAGCCAAGAAGGTCCTGGGAGCTGCCGGGGAGCCGCCGGTCAAGATCATCGAACTTGGACCAGACAAGTCGGTCAAAATTGGCGATGAATCCGTTCTCTACCGCCATGAGAAGACGTTTGTCAATAAAACTGTCATCGCGGTGAATATCAACGACACAGACGATGCCGGCGCCATCGATGCGAATCTTGCCAGGATCAAAGAGTATGTTCTCGAACGGGTCGGTGAAACGATTCGGATAGACATGGTGGCTGTCACACACAGGAGCAACAATGCCGCACAGTTTGTCGCATTGGCGAAAAGAGCCTGGACTTCTTTGAATCGGCCCCTGGTACTCTGCAGTCCGGACCCGGCTGCACTCGCAACGGCAGCCGAGGCGGTGCAGGGTTCGCACAGCGTTCTGGTCTCTGCCACCGACGCAACAGCCGACACCCTGATGAAGGCAGCGAGGGAGTATGGTCATGCCCTGGCGGTCACGGCACCAAACGTGAATACGCTGGTCGCTCTCACCGCCCGGCTCAAGGAATCGGGATTTGATAATGTGATAATGCAATTCCCGTCTCTCTCGCTGGCGGAGCAGTTTCAGATCAATACCACTGCCCGGCGAGCTGCCATCAAAGGAAGTTTCAAACCGTTGGGGTATCCGAGCATGTGTGTGATACCACCGGGCGATGTGCTGCAGACAACGACGGCGGCTCTCACGGAGATCTGCAAATACGGGGGGATCTGTGTGTTGCCCGAATTCAACGCGGCACAGCTGGCGACGTTGCTGACACTTCGGCTCAATATCTTCACGGATCCGCAAAAGCCCATCCAGGTTGAACCAAAACTGTATCCGATCGGGGAGCC
>PMCM01000038.1:1288-5548 GCA_003154155.1 Ignavibacteriota bacterium
TGATCGGCAAGTTCGCCCGGGAGATCGGTCTGAACGACCTCGTCACGTCACGGCAGATCATCATCCCAGGCTACGTGTCCCAGATCAGCGGGGAGTTGGAAGAACACATGCCCGGTTGGCACGTGCGTGTCGGTCCGCAAGAGGTCGCGGATCTGGAGAGTTTTGTCCGGACAGGATTGAATTAGTGCCGTTCCAACGATTTCTTTGAATACTCTGGCTTCTTTGTCATGGTTGGAACGAGCACTGTGCCGGTTGTTGTGTTGAATCAGTTGGTTGGATGCGCACGAGTCGTAAGGTTTCGTACGCCGTTACGTATGGTCGTCCAGTTGGAAGTGCACTCGCATGCCTGTTATCACATTTGAGCCGTCAGGCAAAACGCTGGAGGTTGCACCGGGCACAGAACTGCTCGAGGCAATGTCGAAAGCCGGCATCGACATCGATCTGTCGTGCGGCGGTGAAGGAACCTGCGGCGATTGCATAGTGCAGGTGAAGAGCGGGGACGTGGATTGCCAGAGTCAGGGGATGTTGTCAGGCTCTGCCCTGAGCGATGGCCACGTATTGGCGTGTAGAACCCGCGTTCTCGACAAACCCGTTGTCATCGAGATCCCCCAACAGTCCGGCAAAGAAGGTGGACAGTTTGTCGATGAAACAGATTCGGTGTTGCTTATCCGGCAGGAGCTGTTCCCGCGGGAATGGCAGCACGATCCTCTGACGCTGAAGTGGCTGGTACAGGTGCCGGCACCGCAGCAGGAAGATGGATTGTCCGATCTGGAACGGCTGACACGCACCGTGCAAAAAGACTGGGGGAGACTGGACTTCCACTATTCGTTGCCGGTGATACAGAAGCTTGCCGATGTGTTGCGCACGCAGGACGGCCTGGTGACGATCACCCTGGTCCGCTCTCTCCAGCTGTATTATATCGTGGATGTCGAGCCGGGGAACCAGACGACCCGGCATTACGGCATTGCCATCGATGTGGGAACGACAACAGTTGCGGTGCAGCTTGTTTCCCTGCCCCTGGCAAGGGTCATCGCCACACGCACGGCATATAACGATCAGGTCGTGTGCGGCCTGGATGTCATCAGCCGGATCAACTACGCGCAGAAGCCCGATCGGCTCAAGGAGCTGTCGGTGCGCGTCCTGCGCACTATCAACACGCTGGTACACGAGGTATGCCGTGCGTATGGCGTAGAGCCGGAGGAAATCAGCAACGCGGTGGTCGCCGGCAACACGACCATGATCCACCTGCTGTTGGGCCTGAAGCCCGAATATATCCGTCTGGAACCATATACCCCGACGCTCCTGGAAGCGCGCTATTTCACGTCGCAGGAAATCGGGCTGGAGATCAACCCGAATTCCTGGGTGTACATTTCACCTGCAGTCGGCAGTTACGTCGGCGGTGATATCACCTCCGGCCTCTTGTGCACCGACATCGCTGCAGATTCGGATGCCGTCAATCTGTTTATCGATATTGGCACCAACGGTGAATTGGTCGTGGGCAACAATGAGTTCTTGCTGACGTGTGCCTGTTCTGCCGGTCCCGCGTTTGAAGGGGGTGGCATCGAATTCGGCATGCGTGCCTCGCTGGGAGCCATTGAAAAGGTGCAGGTGGATCCGGAAACCGGCGTTGCTTCTTTTCAGACCATCGGCAATGTTCTGCCCAGAGGCATCTGCGGATCGGGAATGATCGCTCTCCTGGCGGGGCTCTCTACGACCGGTTGGATTGACGCTGCGGGGAAATTGGACCGCGACAGACCATCGCCTGCCATAGAGATACAGGGTCGGCAGGCCAGCTATATTATTGCCGCAAAGCAGCAGAGTGCGATCGGGAAACCCATCGCCATCAGCGAAACCGACATCGAGAACATCCTGCGCGCCAAAGCAGCGATATTCTCCGCGGTCGCGATGATGCTGGAACAGACAGGATTGAATGTTGCAGATCTGCACCAGGTGTATATTGCCGGTGGCTTCGGCCGCTTCCTCGATATCGAAAAGGCGATCTGCATCGGCCTGCTGCCTGATGTGCCCAGAGAAAAGTACCTGTACATCGGCAATTCATCCCTGACCGGCGCCTTCATGGTCCTGGTCTCCCAGGAATTCAGAGAAAAACAGCTGCAGCTGGCCAAACGGATGACCTATATCGATCTCTCTGTCAAGCCGGGGTATATGAATCAATACGTGGGCGCCCTGTTCCTTCCACACACGAATATGGAACTATTCCCAACGGTCAAAAGGAGCCGGCTATGAGTGACTCACATTGTCCGGGTCAGGACATGCGCTTCTGGAGGCCTGAAGATATCTTCGATGTCGTTTGTCCGGCATGTCAGAACGAAATCGAATTCTGGAAAGACGAGCCGATGCGTGTCTGTTCACAATGCAAGCGTGAAATCCTGAATCCGAATCTGAACGCAACAACTGCCGCATTTTATATGTTATCATGGCAGGAGCGCCGTCATGAGAAGACGGGAAGAAGCGGAGAGGATGTCAAACCCCGGCGTCATGACCAGACCAGGATTTTTCTGAGGAGCAATCTCATTGATCAAACCGTTTGATGAACGAGAAGGGATCTTTGAACCTTATCGCCGATGGGGCTACCTTCAGGCCCATATCGACCCATTCGGCAGCATTGCGCCCGAGCCAGCCGAAGAGCTCGCGGTCGAGGGCGAAATCGCCGAAACAGCCAGAGCCTGCTATTGTGGCAGCATCGGCGTCGAGTTCATGCACATCCCCGATCCGGAATGTCGACGGTGGATACAGGAGCGCATGGAATCGGAAGATTCACTTCCCGTCAACCGGGAGCGGATTCTCGATCAACTGGTGCGGGCCGATGTCTTCGAGCAGACCATCCACTCGCGCTATATCGGTACCAAGCGCTATTCGCTGGAAGGCAACACGGCGCTGATCCCATTGCTGGACGAAATCCTGGATTCGGCTTCGGAAAATGGCGCTGAGCAGGCCGTACTCGCGATGAGCCATCGCGGACGCCTCAATGTGTTTATCAACATCGTCAGCCGTCCCGCCTCCGAGATATTTGCGGGCTTTGAAGATGTCGATCCCCGCAGCGTATTGGGCGGTGGTGACGTGAAGTATCACGTCGGCGCGACCGGCATCTTTACCGGCGCGAGCGGCGGAAAGCTGCGCATTCACCTGGTGTCAAACCCCAGCCATCTGGAAGCCGTTGATCCGGTTGCGCTGGGACGCACTCGCGCCAAGCAGACGCGCATTGGGCGTGACGGCAAGACAAAAGTATTGCCACTCCTCATGCATGGCGACTCGGCGTTCGCAGGGCAGGGAATCACGGCCGAAACGTTGAACCTCGCCAATCTTCGCGGCTATAGCGTCGGGGGTACGGTCCACGTTATCGTCAACAACCTGATCGGGTTCACCACCAACCCAAGCGACGCCTATTCCGGTCGCTTCTCGTCCGACATGGCCAAGCGCCTGCCGATTCCGATCTTTCACGTGAACGGTGAAGATCCGGATGCTGTGGTGCGTGTGGGACGGATGGCGTTGGAGTACCGCTATGAATTCGGCACGGATGTGGTCGTGGATTTGATTGGATTCCGTCGCCACGGCCATTCCGAAGTGGACGACCCAACCATCACGCAGCCGATTCTGTACCGCAAGATCAAGGACCGTCCGCTGCTCTATCTCACGTATGCCAACCGCGTGGGCATGGATGCCGTGCCGTTTGTCGAGAAGTTCCAGTCCGACCTCGATGCTGCCGAAAAGGCCGGCAAGAGCATGGCCAAGAAGCCGGTCATGCGTCAGTTGCCGACCTACTGGGCGCCCTATCATGGAGGGCAATACAACCCCGCCGACGAAGTCGATACCGGACTTCCCGCGGCGGAATTGCAGCGCATCACCGACGGACTTACGAGCTATCCCGCGGACTTCCACATCCATCCCAAGGTGCAGAAGTTGTTGGAACAGCGCCGCGAAATGGGCTATGGCAAGCGACCGCTGGACTATGGCATGGCGGAGGCGCTGGCTTTCGGATCGCTCGCCCTGCAGGGCACGCCGATTCGCCTCAGTGGCCAGGACAGCCGCCGCGGCACGTTTAACCAACGTCACTCGGTGCTGATCGACATCGTCGATGAGAAGGAATACGTGCCCCTGTGTCACCTGGCTCCCAATCAGGCACGGGTTGAGATTTACAACTCCGAGTTGTCCGAAGCCGCGGTGATGGGATTTGAATACGGATTCTCACGCGATTTTCCCGAAGCGCTGGTGATGTGGGAGGCGCAGTTTGGCGACTTC
>PMCM01000250.1 GCA_003154155.1 Ignavibacteriota bacterium
GCCGTACGTGATGATCGGCAGCGATGCGATCCTCGAACCGGGATTCAACAATCATCCGCGCGCATCAGGGACCTGCTCGCGGACGATCGCCGTGTACGTGCGCGATCAGCATGTGCTTTCGCTGATGGACGCCGTCGCGAAGATGACCATTCTTCCCGCACGAAGGATGGAACAGGCATGTCCGGGGATGGCACGGAAGGGACGGCTGCAGGCCGGGGCCGATGCCGATATCGTCATCTTCGATGCGGCGAGAATTCGCGACCGTGCAACTGTTGAGCATCCCGACCTTCCCTCCGAAGGGATACACTATGTGCTGGTCGCCGGCAACATCGTGCTGGACCCGCAGGGACTGCACAAGGGAATCCGTGCAGGCCAGCCGATGCGCGGACCCAACAGAGTGCCGCCGCGGGCCGGCACAGCCGCCGTTCCGGAACCACGATAACAGTCGCTCCGGCACCCTCCCCCCTACAACGGAAAACCCCGTTCCGCAGTGAGCGGAACGGGGTCCACATAAATCCGGGAGCCGCCGAAAGCTTGCGCTACCTGGCTTCACCGGAGGCTCCTATGTTCGTTGACAAGATAGGATCACCTCCCTTCCCCAGGGCACTTGAATCGCGCTCGAAGCTCCCCTGTCAAGCTTCCAGCGCAGCGTGAATTACAATCGGAATGTACATTCGCGGAATATCAAAATCAACTTTTCCGCCAAAATAAATTCCGGAAAATCACTCCCAAAATATCAACGCCCGAAAAAGAGATGCCCAGATGGGATGCCCGACAATTCGTCCCCTCCCGACCGGATGATTCAACACAACAACGGGCACGGTACACGTTTCGACAATGATCAACAGCTCCGCGTGTTCAGAGGAATTATTCGAAGGGCATTAGATGTCCCGGATATCCAGGTAAAGTCTCTCTCCCTCAGCCGGCGTTTTGTCGCCCTTCGCCAGACAGACGTACGGAACAGTCATGAAAAAGAAACCGGCGCTTCTGATCCGGTGGCGTATGGGATCACCATCCTGCACCAGCACATACAGAACTGTGCGTCCGTTCTCGATCGCCTGCGCGTTCACCGTCCTGAGGAGTGCGCGAAGATCTGCTGGGCCCCGGGCAAACAAGTCAAAAAGGAACCAGCTCTTCAACACTTCGCCTGAACGGGGAATCGCAGGGACCACATTCACTCGTACAAGGGGCGCCAGGAGGCGGCGGGCCATGCGAAGGGCCGGTGGGAGTCGAACGACTTCTTCCGCCATCAGGTTCTCATTCGACCAGATCGAGCAACCCGCCGACCCGTCGTCCAGGAGCACGGAGCCGACGGCACCGTGCATCAATTCCGGCGTGAAGTCGGGGACCATGGCAAGGCCGGGATTCACGCGCAAATACTCCCGGTGGACGGTCGCCAGATCTGAGCGAAGCCCGGGATTCCCCGATTTCCGCCGGCGCATGACTGGAATGACGAGGAACGTCAAGCCCACCGCAAGCGTGGCGCCAAGTCCTCGCCGTGGATCGTTGCCGTGCTGAGCAGCCGCAGGAGTGATTCCACCGAATCGACACCGGGGATCTGTAGAACAGCCGCCTGGATGCGGGAGTCGAGGAAGGAGCTGCTTCTGAGGAGGTTTGTGCTCGTGCTTTGCGATACCCAGAGATCCGCCCTGCTTCCTGCGATATAAGCCGTTGCGCCTTCACGGGCGCTTCATAGACGCCCAGTTCGAGTGTCATAAGCACAACGCACGTTGCAACACCGGCTATCGTGATGGATGCGTGGGATCGTTGCCCAAGAAGCATTTTGAGAGCGAGGGGTGCGGACATCATTCGGGAGTTCACAAACGCTGACGAGCAACCTGGCTGTGAGACCTTCACAGCATAGGGCTATTTTGGCGCATTGTCAACGGTCCGGCCGGGCGGATGACAATCAGTATCGCGCAGCGGCCACAGCATGAGGTGGCATGAGGCAGGTTGCTCCCCCGGAGCGCCGAAATGGGGAACCTGCCCGGGGAGCAACCCGTTTAATAGATGACCTCAGCCGGTGCTCCTTCCGGCATTTACGAACCCTTCAGACTGGAGCCACCTATGCCCATCAGATTACTCCTTACGGCAGCACTGTGCACCGTTGCAGCCTGTGCGGTCCAACAGGCCTCTTCCCAACCGCAGCTGCCACAGCCCCAGCCAAGCCCGGCTGCGACTGTCTCGCAGGTCATTGGGATTACCGAAGTAAAGGTCGCCTACCACCGTCCGGCGGTGAAAGGACGGGAAGTCTGGGGTACGCTCGTACCGTACAACGAGGTCTGGCGTGGCGGCGCGAACGAAAATACCACCGTCTCGTTCTCCAGAGCTGTCACTGTGGGGGGCAAACCGCTGACGGCGGGAACATACGGGCTTCACATGATTCCGGCCAAGGGGGACTGGACGGTCATCTTCAGCAATAACTCTACATCCTGGGGGAGTTACTTTTATAAAGAATCAGAAGATGCCCGGCGTATCATTGTTACCCCCCAACCGGGCGAATTCCACGAATCGCTCCAATACGAATTTGCAGATCTCAGCGACTCCGGTGCCGTGCTCCTGCTCTGTTGGGAGAAGCTTCGCATTCCCATCGCCATCGGCACTCCCACTCGTATGCACGTGCTGGCGGCCGCCCGGGATGAGTATCTGCGCGGACCCGCGGGGTTTACCTGGCAGGGATTCAATCAGGCAGCGCAATATGCACTCCGCAACGGAGGGAATCTGAACGAAGCGCTCTCGTGGGCTGACCGCTCGCTAACCATCGCCGAGACATTCGTGAACCTCCGGACAAAGGCGGACATTTTGCAGGCCCTCGGCCGGGCAGCCGAGGCTGCGCCCTTCACGGAGAAGTCCCTTAAGATTGCCACCGAAGCAGATATCAACACACTTGGCTACACCCTGATGGCGCAAAACAAGATGAACGATGCGCTCGCGATGTTTGAGAAAAACGTGAAAGATCACTCCGATTCGTGGAATGTGTATGACAGCCTTGCCGAATGTCAGGAAAAGAGGGGCGATGTGAAGCAGGCAGTCAAGAATTATGAACAGGCATTGAAGCGGGTGAACGATGACGTGAACCGGAAGCGCATTACCGCGACACTGAAGAAACTCCAGGGGAGTTGAGAAGGTGCAAAAGCACCGGGGGAGTGACGCGATCGTCGCTCCCCCGGAAAAGTCCTGCTCGCAATTCAGGGAACGCGGGCACGGAGCCCCAGTTTAACTTCTTCGTCTCGGACCGGACCGGGGCCGGCCCTTCGATCCTCTTCCCCCCTGCGGCCGCGGCGCCCTCTTCTGTGGCTCGACGTTCCCTTCGGCGAGAGGCGGCAGCGGACTCAGAAGGTCCTGGTCCGGATAGATCGCCGGCAGATCGTGCCCGAGATACTTGACGATCTCGGGAATTTCGTACGCTTCCGTCTCCGTCGCAAAACTTACCGAGGTGCCGCTTGCGCCTGCACGCCCCGTACGGCCGATGCGGTGGAGATAGTCCTCCGGATCGCGCGGAAGCGAATAGTTGACGACGTGACTCACACCTTCGATATGAAGCCCGCGCGCTGCCACATCTGTGGCAACGAGGACCTTGAACCGTCCGCCCCGAAACGCTTCGAGTGTCTTGACCCGCTGATCCTGGGAGACATCCCCGGAAAGCAGACCGCACCGGATCCCGTACGCGGAGAGTCGCGCCTTCAGAAACTGCGTCTCATCTCTGCGGTTGGCGAAAACCATCACCCGCTGGAGATCAAGCTTGGTGATCATGTTGAACAGCAGTGTGAACTTTTCATCATCGGTGGTGATGTATACCAGCTGATCAATGGTCGCCAGCGTGATATCACGGGGCGGAGTGACATCGACCTGGACGGCGTTCCGGGTCCACGCTGCCGCAAGGCGGTGAACATCCGGGGTCAGCGTCGCACTGAAGAACATGGTCTGTCGTTTTTCTTTGGACGGCGTGCTCTCGATGATCCGGCGAACATCGGGGATGAAGCCCATGTCCAG
>PMCM01000329.1 GCA_003154155.1 Ignavibacteriota bacterium
GCGGGCGGAGGTACCGCCTGAATGTGCCCGAGAACGCCGCCACAGGGATGTTGCTGTCGCGCACCGGCTTCAGTATGGTTGTGGGGCTTCCCATGACGCGCGACAGAACCGGTTTGCTCAAGGCAAGGAGCTTATTCGGCGCAAGCGCGGAGAATGTCTTTGCCGTGTATTTGGCCGCCACATGCATTGTGAAGACGGCATGCTTGATCTTCTTGTTCGCCGCAAGGACGGTGGTGACCTGCTCCCAGGCCTTCCGCATGAAGTAGTCCTGGTTCTCCTGGACCACCCGTGTGCCGAATCCCGCCGCCACACGCGTGCGCGGGTCCTTGTTCAGATCATCCACCCAATCCTGCTGGGTGACGTCCAGCTTTACGATGTCCGTCGCGCTGGTCTTGGCATGGTTCCCGCCGTACAGCGGGATGGAGATGACAGGGTCGCCAGACGTGTCGGTGCCGAGGATCTCGAACGGCAGGTTGACAATCTTTTGCAGTTCCTGTTGGAAGCTGGTGGATGCCGGAGGATCGGGAAACGTGGTAGATACGGTGTCCGGCGAGCGGAGCGCGCCTTCCAGGCCGATGATCGGAGGCGACGTGCCGGGAAGCTCTCCCGAGCTGTCGGCTTTGACGAAGCCGGGGGCGTGGCAATCCATGTCCCTGATACCCACCTTCGGATCCATCACACGCGGTTCGAGCAGGCGCACGAGCGATTCAAAGTCCTCATCCACGCCGGTCTTGAAGGACCACTCATAGTAGACCGGCATTTCTCCGCGCGCACCGGTGTCATCCCATGAAGCCTGTTGCGCATGCGTGGTATCAGTCGGCTGCCCCAGTCCGGCCAGACGCCCTGTCTCGAATGCAGGGATGAGGAAGGCGACGTATGCTGTCTTCGGCTCCAGCTTCCGCGGACTCATGAGCCGGCAATAGAGCTGGTCGGGATCGTTGGTGGTGGTCGTGTTGAGCGAGAGGAGAAATTTCTCGTAGTCGGAAAGCTCGCTGTCCGGTATGTCGGCGTTGCTGTGCACGTGCGCCCAGAGCCAGGTCTCGGCGGCGGGTGGGAAGACCGCCGTGCCGCTTATTTTGACGGAAGGGAGCGGGACGCGTTGCGCCGTGCGTTCGAACTCGTCCTCTTTGAGCACCAGCAGGAAGATCCACGGCCGGAGCCGGTTGCCTGCGGGCGCAGCGGGCGAATAGCGCCAGGCAAAATCCTCGTCATAGAACTCGATGAACGCGAGATAGTTGGGTTCAAAATCGGTGACCCAGTTGACCGGCTCCGTGCGCACCACCATGCTGTTGTTGACGCCGATGATGTCTCCCGGACCGACGAGGAGGAAGTTCTTTGTCTGGGCTGTTCCGTTGAGGGAGACGCCGATAGCGAGCGGGGCGCGTTCTATCGTTGTCGATGTGCCGGCCCCCAGGTCGTCGCCTTCGGTGATGTTATTGGCGATGCCCTTCCGGGCCCAGGGATGGAACTGATATCGGGCGATTTCGATGGCCATGGCGGTCAGTTGCGGTTCAGTTCATGTTCGGCAACAATCTGGAGCTCCCCTTTCAGGGAAGGGTTGTTGTCCAGGAGTTGATTCAGGCGGTTCCGTATTTCCGCATAGCTTCCGGCTGCAGTGCCGCCGGCGTACGCTTTCATATCGCTCGTCGTGGCGATCACAAAATCGTCGCTCTGTGTCGTGACAGCATCCGGCGCATTCTTCGACACGTGGGTCGCGGCGGCGGAGAGCGGCGAGATATATGCTGCACCCGCCCGGAGGTTTGCGACGAACAACGACTTATCATACGCGTACTTGCCCGCGGGAATGCGGAGGTCCTGGTGCTTTCGCAGATAGGTCAGCTCGTAGTCGACGTCTTTCGTTTCCGTCGAGGGGACCACGAGTGCCGTGGTGCCTGTCATGCTGAAGCCGCTCTTCATCTGCTGGAACGACGGCGACGCGAGCTTCTGGCTGTCGTTCATGGCGATGAATGTGGCCGGGGCAAACTGCTCGTTCGTCGGAACCGACGTGACGCCGCTGTCTGCGGGCGTGATGGAGAACTGGTTGACGTCTTTCGGTTTCTTGTTGCCGAATTTGTCCAGCGCGATCTCCAGGGGGAGCAGGCGCTGGCTGAACGACAATACCCCGAACGGATGTACCACCGTCGAGCCGTCGGACGACTTCAGCTCCTTGACGGAGACCTGTATGGTATGGTTTTGGGGGGGATCGGCCTTCCAGTTCCTGTCGTCCGCGATTTCCTTCGCCACGAGCGGCAACAGGTCTTCCACCAGGTCCTCGACCGCGTCCAGCAGGTCGCCCCAGGTTTCGTGGAAGCTGACGGTGATATCAAAAAAGAGGATCGAGATGCTCGCCTCTCCGCGGGCGTCCCAGGGGTTGGTGCCCGAGAGTTCGCCGCTGACCTGGATGCCCATGAGCACCGAGCTGCCGCGTCGCAGGGCAAGGCCGGCAGCGAAGTCGGCGACGAATTTGAAGGGGTCGAACTGGAACAACAGGTCGAAGGCGATGAACCCGTAGATGTTAAAGCCACCCGCGGCGGCGTACAGCTCGGCCTTTGCGCCAAACTGGACGGTGCTTGAGGTGACCGCGAAGTAGCACTGAATCGTGATGCGGGGATTCTCGCCGCTCAGGAGGCTGATGGTCAGCCGTGTCATGGACTGCAGATCGGCGGGCGCCTCCTTGAACGCCGGATGGAATCCGCCGACGCTCAAAATGAAGACCTTCTGGTCGCCCCACGAGATGCGGAGTGCCATGTCGCCGGTGAGGGTGAACGTGAGGAGGCGGGAGTCGTAGATGCTTGCGTCAAACGATATGTACTTGTTGTCGAAATCGATCACGCCGAGGAAGTTCACCTGCAGGCGGAGGACCGGCTGGTCTTCTCCCGGGAGGAGTGCTTTGAGAATTCCGAGGATGGCGATCCGGGCTACGGGTATTTCGATGAGGATGCCGAGTTCCAGCGACACGATCGTCGGGGATCCCCAGCCGATCTTGCCCATCGGTCCGACCAGAAAATGCCCGTCTTCCGGCGGAAAGACCTGCCGGATATCGCTGATGATCCGGCTCATGTTTCCCACCACGTCGTCGGGGAACAGGATGCTGTTCAGCGTATTCGTCTTGATCCCGTCGCGCAACGCGTCGATACGGGCCGTCCGGTTCAATCCGAGAAGACCGCCTACGCCGAGCAGGGTGAACCCGAAGCCGAGCTGGATGGGAGGGAACTCCGCCGTAATGATGATCAACATCGAGAATCCCGGCGACCCGTCGGGCATCTTCGTGGTGATGACGCCCACGGCCTTGAGGGTGAAGACGTCTTTGAAGGAGAGCTCCAGTGCGCCGAAGTACTCCCCTTTCCCGGGGTCGAAGTAGAGGAATCCTCCCCCCTTCAGGACTCCCGCATTGAGCGAGAGCCCCACGCCGGTCGGCGGTTTGAAGTTGATGTCGTAATTGACGAAACCGAGGTTCTTCTTCCCGCTGGCGGGCAGCGAGAAGTTATGCAGCAACCCGATCCTGTCGACGCTTGCGCTGAACCCCAGGAAGCTCGTGTTGAGCCCGATGGAGGTCTCGACGAGCACCCCGTCTTTTGCATCGTTCCCCCCCACCTTGAGGTAGAAGGCATTCAGTACGAGCGGGCCCAGCGTGGCATGCAGCGGGACAAAGACCGAGAGTCCCGACCCGCCATCGACATAGAGCCCCTTCTTCAGACTGTACCCGAGTCCGAGGTCAAAGGCGCCGTTGATCCCCTTATCCGGGAGAATCGAATCGAGGAACCCGTCATTCTTCCCCTTCGCCAGCACGAACGCCGAGTCTTTGGTGGTGAGCTTGAAATCCAGGTTGTTGTCGACGATGGTCCCGGTGATCTGGAACGAGGCGTCGCCGATGCGCAGGTTGGAGCCCTTGGGGTCGCCGATGACCATCGGGAACTGTTCCGCGTCGTGCTCGATCTTGACGACAGTCTTCAGGTCGACATCGGGCACGCCGTCCATGGAGAAAGAGAATTTCCATCCGTCGAACTTCCGTTCGAACTTTCCTCCGCCGGCAAGGAGGAACTCGATGCCGCCTCCCTGTTCCGTCTGGGGCCGCACGGCGATGGTGCCGATCAGCGTTCCCGAGAGTTCGTTGCCCTGGGGGTCTTCGTACTTGCGGGTAAAGGAGATGCTGAGGGTCCGTTCCGAGATGTGGTCCGCCGTGGGCGAGGTGGAGCCGGGGGACGGATCGTACCCGTAGACCATCTTCAGGTTCTCGTTGATGCCGGGGATGAAATAGCTGAGCGCGGCCAGCGCGACGAATATCGTGTCGGAGACCAACCCTGCTTCGGCGTCGTCCTCGGCGTTGAAGCTGTCGAACACTTTCTTGAGGAAACCGCCGATGTTTCCGGAGAAGTTGGAGATCCCGCCCGAGGATTCGGACAGCTGCTGATAGAAATTGAGGAGCTTGCAGACGCCGTAGAAGATTTTCGCATCTTTGGTGCTGACCCGCAACCTCACGGCGTCCATCAGGTAGAGCTCCAGCAGCATGTCGATGAAATCGTTGACGAGGTCGGGGTCTTCGGTGTCGGTCACCACATGGATGAAGTCGTCAATGGCGGTGCCGACGGCAACGATGTCGGCCACAACGCTGACGAACGCTTCGACGTCGATCTCGTCGTCGCTCTTGTTCACGTACTGCTGGATGCTGGCGAGCGATCCGGCGGGGAGGTTCGGAGATGAGGCGGAGCCTGCGGGGTTCAGCCCGAGCGCAATGAGGACCTCTTTCTTGGCTTCGACATCCTGGAGCTGCTCCCCCACGATCTTGAAGATGTGGTTGAGCCAGACGACGACGGACTTCAGAACATTTGACGGTTCGGCCATGGTCGCGCCCGTTCAGGTGATTGCCGGTGATGCGTCGGCGGTCGGCTCAAGGCCCACCGAGTAAACGACATACTCATCCGGGTCTTCGTCGGGATCCTCATCCGGGAGCCAGAACCAGAGATGGTGCGATGCGGTCAGGTTCCCCGACGAATCCGAGGCGAATGTGATCAATCCGATGTTGTTGTCCCATTCGATCGTGCGCCCCACGCTTTTCTTGAAGATCTCGACATGTCGCGCGAGCACCTTCCTGTACGCCGCGCTCGCGTCGCCCGACATGGGGTTGACGTCGGGGGTGATGGGTGCGATCTGGACCTTCACGGGGCGCGCGCCGGACGAGGAATCATCCGGCCGCTCATCCCTGGCGAGAACGACGCGCCACGACCAATCAGGCGGCAGATTCGTGGCGGTTCCTGCTGGCCAGCCGCGGGTTGGCAACAGGACCGGTTCCTTTCTCAGGCGGACGCGGTAAGCCGGCTGATACGGTGCGTTGGCGGGATTGGTGACCTGCAGGCCGGCCCGGTGGTCCCAGCCGAGCCGCTCGGCGGGATAGAAGAGACTCCCCAGGATCTTTTGCACGAGCCCGCTGCTCAGGAACTGCTCGTTCTTGAACTTCTGGTTCTTCACGCCGCTGGAGACGAACTGTATGATGCGTGCGGGCTTCGCCTCCCCTTTTCTCCAGTAGTCCATCGTGGCCGTGAGGCCGAAATGCACGTCGCCGGAGAGCAGCACGACGCGTTTGAATATGTGCAGACGCTTGAGGAATTCTTCGAAGACCGGCGGGGCAAATGCCCACGGCTCCGGGTCGGCTTCATAGCGGGAGAAGACCGTGACCGCCGGTTGCAGCAGCTCCTCTGTCAGACCGAGCCCGAGCACCGGCGCGGGTGAAACGAAGATGATGAATCTGTCGGGGGTTGGACTGAGCGGGATCTGATCGTCCATCGCGCTCTTCGACAGCAGCCCCGGGGAGCTGTAGCGCGTTTCATACGTGCGCCGCGTGCGCGTCTCCAGCACATAGATGGTGGTTTCGCTCGACGGGATCGAATAGTGCCACTTCACCGGGGGGGGCGTTTCATCCGGCAGGTTGAATCCAAAGAGGATATCGATGGCGTCGGTGATCGTGCTGTCCGGGCCGGTCGTTGCGGCTGCGGGGAAAAGCAACTGGAGCTTGGCAAGAAGATCCGCTTTGCTGCCGGCATCGTACGTGCCCGGGTCGTTGCCCAGGTC
This sequence comes from Ignavibacteriota bacterium, assembly GCA_003154155.1. Lineage (GTDB taxonomy): Bacteria > Bacteroidota > Ignavibacteria > UBA10030 > UBA6906 > Fen-1255. The sequence goes on from PMCM01000329.1 coordinate 6,067, forward strand.
CTGGAACAACGCGTACGACATCATGCCGTTGCGCACGATGTTCACGCCCAGGGGCGTCGTCAGCACCTTGTCTTTCCAGTCCTTCGTGAGGTACCAGTCGTCCGTGACTTCGTGGTCATCCATGATCATGTAGACCGCCACGTTCGCAAGCATGCGGCGGACTTTGGGCAGCTGGTTCCGGAAGGTCAGCACCTCGCTTAGCTCCCCCTTGTACCTGTCCTGAAGTTTGCTCTTGAAGTTGGCAATGCGTTCGGCCTTCTTCTGCGGTGTTTCCGCAGCGTACGTGGCCAGCTCATCGGAATCCAGCGGAGCGAGTTCCATCTCCACGATTGTGAGGGGGTCTGAGTCCCACGTGTCGAGATAGTCGGTCAAAACCTTGAGATCGTCATCTTTGGCGTAAAGGGCGGCGGGCCACACCTCGTTGTTCCAGTACATGAGGTACGTGGCGGCGAACTCGCCGAACGACAGCAGGTGATTGATGCCCTCTCCCGTGCTGAAGTTGGCGTTCCGGTTAACGAGGCGTTGCCGGCGTGTGGCCGGGAAGTTTGCGAGCGTGGCGTCATAGGTGCCGGTGGAGCTGTCCGCTTTCTTTGCCTTCAGGCTTTCATCGATTCCCAGGAGCGTGTTGGCGAGTGCATTGATGGAAGGCAACAAGAGGATGGGTATCTCATCGGCATAGATCTGATCGCCGGTCAGCAGAACCTGATGCAGACGTCCCGTGGGATCGCTGGCGCCGACAGCTTTGCCGATGATGCCGTCCAGCGCCGCCATGGTATCGTTGCCGGGGGCATGAATCCTCCGGCAGGACCCGTGTACCAGGTTCAGGTTGTCGGCGGTAACCGGGGGAAGCACAAACGACGGGAGGAGGCCGGGAATGTATCCCAGGGCGAGATGCGGGATGGGGTCGGTGCTCGTTGGGGCTTTGTCTTCCAGCAGCTTGAGCGATTTCAGATCCGAGCTCCCGGATGGCCCCGAGAANNAGTATTGCCCCCCGGGAAGCAACGGCGTTGCAGGTGCAGGGGGGGTGGTGATGGTCACGAGAGCGATGTGCAGCTTCGGGCCGATGCGCACCGAGTGTGTGGTCGCCGTATAGGCTGCGGCAGTGGTCGGGGAGAACATTGCTTCACCCGGACCGGTTGCCACACTTCCCTGCCAAACACTCAGCGTGATATCGGCGGCATCCGAGAGAGCGACCCAGACGGATGCGGCCCGCGGGGTGACTCTCCGCACGATCGGTCCTGCCAGGATGAACGGGAGGTCAGGCATCAATCAGTTTTTGGCATGATGGTTCCTGTGTCCGGCGAAGAGTGGGTCGCACAAGACGGTGAGTTATGGGTACAGCTGCAGTGGAGTA